>JAQBGG010000166.1:0-8832 GCA_032122625.1 Acidobacteriota bacterium | reverse complement strand
GGCCTCAACGCTGTCCGCTTCGGGGGAGGGCGGCGGGCGCCGCTGCCGCGCCCGACCGGCGTCGATCGCCTTGCGCCTGGCGATCGCCAGCACCCATGCCCGTGGGTTCTCGCCATCGAAGCGATCGTAGGCGCGAAGCGCGGCGATGAATGCCTCCTGCAGGCACTCCTCGGCCTCGTGGTGGCCGAGCATGCCACGGAGGAAGCCGGCCACCGCCGGCGAGTGCTCGGCGAAGAAGCTGCTGAAGGGGATCTGTCGGCTTGGGATGCTCACTCTTGGGATCTGAGTCCTACAACGTACGGCGCAGCGAAAACGTGAGGTCCGTCATCTCAACGGAGCACCCGACTGGCGTAGGGTTGTAGGCATGACCACGCCGAAGGTCCCCGCCCGCGACTTCGAGCCGCCGCAGCCGCCGAAGTTCCGGATCCTGGCAATCGACGGCGGCGGAATCCGGGGCCTTATCCCGGCGATCGTCCTCGCCGAACTGGAGCGGCAGCTGCAGCACAGCGACCCGGCGGCGACCCTCTCCAAGCACTTTGACCTGATCGCCGGCACCTCGACAGGCGGCCTGATCGCCCTCGGCTTGACGACGCCGGGCACGGACGGGGAGCCGGCGCTCGATCCAGCCGGGATGATCGAGCTCTACAGCGGGCCGGAGGCACAGGAGATATTCGAGCGGCCGCCCCTGGAGCGGCTGCCCGGCATCGGCCACATCAGCGATCTGCTCGATCCGCGCTACAGCCTCGACGGACTGCAGCGGGCGCTGGAACGTCGCTTCGGGGATCGCACCGTGTCCGAAGCGCTGACCGGTGTGCTCGTGCCCGCCTACGACATGCACGACCGAACTCCCCGCTTCTTCAAGCCCTGGAACGAGGAGGGAAGGACAACGCGGGCGGTTGACGCCGGGCTCGCGACCTCCGCCGCGCCGACCTACTTCCCGGCAAAGCGGCTCGGCGACGGGGCGCTGGTCGACGGCGGGGTGTTCGTCAACAATCCGACGATCGCGGCGACGATCGAGGCCCTGAAGCGGACCGAGGGTGAACCCCTGGGCGCCGAGGATCTGCTCGTCGTCTCGCTCGGCACCGGCCAGCACGAGCGTGGCTTCGATCCCGACGAGGTCACCGGCTGGGGGGCCCTCGGCTGGATCGCGCCCAGCAAGGGCTCGGAGCCACCCCTGATCGGGGCGATGCTCGACGGCCAGTCCGATGCGTCCCACCACTGGGCCCACATCCTGCTCAACCACGAGGCCGGCACCGCGGTCGCCAGAGGCGTCGAGCTCGGGGCCGGCCCCCGCTACTACCGCTGGCAGATCGAGCTTCCGGCGCCGCTGCCACTCGACGGCGTCGCCGATGAGGAACTCGAGCGACTGCGGGAGTGCGGCGAGGCGCTCGCTGCCGCTCGCTCGGCCGAGATCGCCGCCGTGGCGGCGGCGCTCGCGGCCCCCGTTGACACGTGATCTGACAGCTGCCCCGGCCCGGCCGGCGGCCTTTGCGAACGCGTCCACCGACCCGCCGATGCGGTCAAGGCCCGTCAGCATGAAGCCGATCAGAGAGTCAATGATGCGCAGAATCCTGCCCGCCGTCTCGCTGCTGGCTCTGATGGCCGGGATGGCCCTCGGGACCGCGGCAAGCGCCGTGGGCGCCCTGAAGCCACCGGGCAAGGTGCGAGTCGCGGCGGTCGGCAAGACGACGAT
This sequence comes from Acidobacteriota bacterium, assembly GCA_032122625.1. Lineage (GTDB taxonomy): Bacteria > Actinomycetota > Thermoleophilia > Solirubrobacterales > 70-9 > CAXMST01. The sequence goes on along the minus strand of JAQBGG010000166.1, from coordinate 7,139 downwards.
CACGCTCGCCTGGAAGGACCGCTCCGGGCGAGAGCGGCGGTACCAGGCGACCGTGAGTGCGGCCGGCGACGCGCGGCGCGGCGTGGCTCCGGCCAACGCGGACCGCCTCCGAATCGGCGGCCTGCAGCCCGGCACCCTCTACCGCTACCGCCTCCGCGCCTGCCGCGGCAAGCGCTGCTCGAAGGCCAGGGGAGGAAAGGCGGCCACCCTGCTGGCCCGCTTCAACGGCCCCCACCCCGACCCGCGCTGCACGGTGCTGCCGGCCGGCGACGAGTTCCATCGCGACATCTCGACGGCGCCGCTCGACCCGCGCTCTGAGGCGATCATCGACCGGATCCTCGCCGACGGTGGCGACTCCCTGCATCCGGACTTCGGCTCCGATCCCGACTACGGGATCCCCTATGTCGTCGTTCCGGCGGCTCAGCCACGAGTGCCGATCAGGTTTACCGCCTACGGGGACGAGAGTGACAGCGGGCCCTACCCGATCCCGCCCGGGGCGCCGGTCGAGGGGGGCGCCGACGCCGACGGCGACCGCCACGTGCTGGTCATTCGCCGACCGCAGAACACGGACGCCGGCTGCGATCTCTTCGAGCTCTACAGATCCTTCGAGCGAGGCGGGCGACGCAACGCCTGGAGCGGCGACGCGGGGGCGGTTTTTGATCTCGAGACGCCGCTGATCGGTCAGCGCCCCGCGGGCTGGACATCGGCTGATGCAGCCGGGCTGCCGATCTTCCCCGGGCTGGTGACCCGCGAGGAGGCCCGCTCGGGCGAGATCGACCACGCGATCAGGATCACCGTCGAGGAGACGAGGCGCGGCTACTACCCGCCGGCCACACACTGGGCCTCGAACTCCTGCAACCAGTTCAGGCCGGCGATGGGGATGCGGCTACGCCTCGGCCAGGCCTTCGATCTATCCGGCTTCAGCGGTGACTCCCTGGTCATCGCCCGAGCCCTGAAGCGCTACGGCGCGATCGTCGCCGACAACGGATCCAACTTCTTCATCAGCGGCTCGACCGACCGCCGCTGGGACGACGGGGACCTCGATCAGCTCAAGGCGATCCCGGGCGCCGCCTTCGAGGTGGTTGGCTCCGAAGCCGCCGAGGTCAGCGCCTGCTGAGACCCTGCGAGCGGGCTGCCCCGCGGGGGCTCAAAGGCCTTCAGAGGTCCTCGGCCCTGATCGGGCTCTCCTCGGTGTCGCCCTCGGGCGGCGAGAACACGGGGGAATCATTGCCGCGCTCCGGCTCGAAATCCTCGTAGCTCGAATCGTCCTCCGCCTCGGCCGCGTCGGCGTCCTCGGCCGCCACCCACTCGCGGGAGTCGGTGTCACCCTCGTCGTAGTAGGCAAGCTCGTCACTCTCGACCTCGGAGTCGAGCAACTGCGTCTCGGCATCCTCGCCGCCGGCCGCGCTCTCCTCCGGTCCGAGGAACTCAATCGTGCCCTGCTCGGCGGCCCCGACCATCGAGCCAAGGCTGCCGCGGATTGCCTCGATCTCAGCGATTACCGCGGCGCGGCGCCCCCGCAACTCCTCGATCGATGCCTCGACCCGCGCCTGCTCGGCCCGGGCGTCACCGAGAATCTGCTCGGCCGCCTCCTCCGCCGCGGCAACGGCGGCCTCGGCCTCGAGTCGCGCGGCTTCGCTCCGCTCGGTCGCCGCCTTGTCGGCCTCGGCACGAACGCCCGCGTCGTACTGGTCGGCGGCAGCACGGGTGCTCGTCACATGCTCTTCGGCCTCGCGGCGCAGCTGCTCGGCCTCCTCCTCCGCCGCACGGCTGAGCTGGGCCGCCCGCTCTGACGCCTCACGGCCTGCAATCTCGGCCGCTTCGCGGGCTTGAGAAAGGATCTCCTCGACCTTCTCCCCGACGCCGCTCAGCTCAACGACTCCCGGAAGCGCTTCTGCGACGACCCGCTCGCTCTCCGCCAGCCGGCCCCGGAGCTCCGTCAGCAGCGCATCGACCTCCAGGCGGTCATAGCCCCACATCCTGGTGGCTATTCGCGGCCGATCGATCTCGTTTGTCTGATCTGAATCCATAGCGACAGGCTAATCGCTTCGCCCGCTGCGCTCGAGCGCCCTGATCCGTTTCTCAAATGCGCGTGCGCCCCGCGCCGCCTCCTCATGGAGGGCGTCGAGCCGGTGGGCCGTCGTCCTCGCCTCGGCCCGCGCAGCCTCGAGCTCGGCGTCGGCGAAGGCCACGTAGTCACGAAGCAGAGCCAGCTCGCGGCGGCTCGCCCGCTCGGCCTGCGCCGGGTCATCCGGGGCCTCAGGCGCGGCCTCAGGCCAGCGGCGAGCGGCGAGCGCGGCGCTGCGAGTCGCTGCTCGGGCGAGGCCACGGTCCAACCGGCCCTCGGAAGCCCCCGGCTGCTCGTGCCCGGCGAGCTCGTCCGCCCAGATCTCCAGGCAGCGATCACGGTTGCGCCGTGCGGTCCACAGGCGCCAGCCGTGGCCGCTGCTCGCTCCCGTCGGATGATCGACGATCACGTCCGGCACTGCGATCACGTCCCAGCCGGCCCGACGCATCCTCATCGCCAGATCGATGTCGACGCAACCCGCTGGAAAGAGCTCCTCGTCGGCGCCGCCGGCGGCGTCCCATGCTTCAGCGCGCACGACGACGGCAGCGGACGAGCAGTAGTCGACGGCGACGGGCCCGCCGACCGCGCCACCAGGGACGAGCAGCGGCTCCAGGGCGGCGTCGAGCAGAGCCCCGCAAAAGTCGACGGCTCGCTCGGAAGAGACGACCCGTGCGCCGGCCAGTCCGGCGCCGGGGTGCGCTTCGAGAGCCTTGAGCAGCCCGCTCGGCCAGCCCTCCCCGACGCGCGCGTCGTCCTGCACGATCGCGAGATACCGGCCGAGGGCATGCCGGCGGCCGAGGTTGAGAGCACCGGCGAAGCCGAGGTTGACCCGCGAGCCGACAACCCGCGCGCCGTGATCGCCCTCGCGCGCGAACGCGAGCACCTCGTCGTCGGCACCGCTGAGGGCGAGGACGAGCTCGTGCTCGATGCCGGTGGCAGCCGCAGCGATCGCATCGAGGCAGCGGCGGAGGCGGGCGACGTCACGCATCACCGTGACGACGATCGAGACCACTGGGCGACGCGCCGCCGTCACCAACCGCGCAGGTCGTCCCAGGTGTAGGGAATCTCCTCGGTATCGAGGGGCAACCGGTACTTGTCCGGATCGGCGTGGTCGTAGGGAATCGTCGGGAAGTTGACGACGACCGCATCGCGCGCTCCGACGTTGCGGTTCGCATGCCAGACGCCGGCCGGGATGTTCATCAGGCGACGATGGTGCTCGGTCAGCATCACGGTTGAGACAAGGCCGTGGGTCTCGGAATCCTCGCGGCCGTCGTAGAGCACGACCTCGAGTTCCCCGAACTGGATGAAGTAGCGGTCCTCATGCCGCTTGTGCATCCCCCAGCCCTTCATCGCCCCCGGGCGGACGGTGAACATGTAAACGAACAGCAGTTCATCGTCATGCCACGCCCAGCGCGGGTCGAACATCTCGCAAACCGAGCCGCGTCCATCGGCGTGGGTGACGGCTTCACGAAAGGTGACACCGGCGGGCAGGGCGGCGGTGGGGACACCTTCGGCGTCAACGATCTGGCGATCTCGCTCCATCGGCCGAGTATCCCAGGTTGAGCGGGTCAACTTGGAGCTCCTCGCGGCCATCAGGCCGGCGCAGCCAGCGCTACTTCGGCCGATAAATCGTCAAGCCATAGAAGGTGCCGGTCCAGATCGTCTTGCCCGGGCCAACCTCGGTCGCCGCGTAGGTCGAGTTCTCGCAACTGTTGGGGAGCTCGTCGAGCGTCGGCTGTAGGAAAGCAAGAGCCCCGGCCGCCTCGAGGAAGCCGAGCATCTCCTCCGAGCAGTGCTGGTCGATCGGGGAGGCGAAGAACTCAGAGCGCCCGTTCTTCCAGTTCAACCCACGCGCGCCCCAGACACCCCGACTCTGACTGATCCCGTAGGCGAGACCTGAGCGTTGGCTGATTGAGGGGATGCCGTTCGGGATCGAGACCTTCGGGTTCGCCCAGACCGAGCTGCATCTGCGCGTTCTTGGGTTCCAGTCGATTCGCTCAGCCCCCCGCGGCGCCGCCGCCGGATCGCCGCCGCGCAGCGCTGCGAGCGCGTTTAGAAGAATCGGGGGCAGACCGTCTTCGAAGTCGTAGTCGAGGGCGTTGTTGACGTGGAGCGTGCCGTAGCCGCGGACCGCGACCGACTGCTCGGAGAGCGAGGTGACGGCATCGGGATCTCCGAAGCGCACCGGGTACTCGCAGGCCAGCCGACGTGAGCGGTCACGGCCGAGCCCCTTCCAGTCGCTGGGGACCCCATTACGCCAGAAGAGGTCAGCGTGCATCAGGTCCTGGCCGTCGGTGATCACGACGAACTTATCCTGCCCGGGACCGGTTCCCATCAGCGACGGAGTCGAGCCCGATCCGGTGCCGAGCCGGATCTCGGAGGCGTCGGATCCGGCGTTGTAGCGGGCGCTCCACCTACTACGCAGCCGGTTCTTGGCGGCGTCGTGGTCAAAGCGGCGCATCTTCTTCGAGGTCACCAGGTAGATCCCGCCGCGCTCGTCGGCGGCGATGCTGTTGGAGACCGTCTCCAACTCGCCTTCGGACGCGCCGCAGCGGCCCTCGTTGACGTTGACCCCGCGGAGCTTGGAGTCGCGCATCTGCTTCGGCTGCCGGGGGATCGTCCCGACCGCCCCGCGCTCGCTCGCAAGGGCGATGTAGCCGTCGTAGGTCATGGTCGCGCCGACCAATCTGTCGGTGGCGCCACAAAAGAAGCTGTCCGGCAGCATGAAGCGTTTGCGCAGCTTGATCTCGGAGGAGGAGTCGCCCTTGACGGCATCGGTGTAGACGTCGATCCAGCGCTCGCGGGGGACGTAGAAGCGGCCGTTGCGATCGAGGATGTTGTAGGCCCCGGTGATCCCACCCTGGCCGGCGGGCGGCGGGGGCTGCTCCCGGTCCGCCGGGATGTAGAGGTCGATCAGCTCACCGCTCTCGACGTCAACCTTGAACAGGCCCTGGGCGTCGGTGCTGTCGACGAGTGAGCCCCAGGCGACGCGCCCGCCGTCGTCGTAGCGGCCGCTGAAGTCCATCGTGATCGGAAGCCCCGGGACGGCGATGTGCTGGGTCGTGATCTTGTCGCTCTCGAGGCCCCGGAAGGACGAGGAGCCCTGCGCGTAGCTGCCACGGTGCGAGGCGCCCCACGGGGACTCCGCCAGGTAGGGGTTGCAGGGCGGCTCCTGCTGGCCACGTGGCTGCTTGCACTCACGCGCCTCGCCGGCTGCGGGCAGGAGCACCAGACCGGTCGCGATGCCGGCGGTGATCAACCCTGCTCTCTGGCTGAGAAGCCGCACACGTGAGGCGGTGCACTTCATGATCGGTTCTCCTCGGTCCGCGGTGCCGCAGTGGATCGGCCTCAAAAAGAATGCAAGCCTGTTCGGCGGCCGCGCTGCCGGCTTGACGTCCAGCTTAAGGCTCCTCGGGCGATCAGGTCCGGCCGTCGACCTCGGTCCCAATAGAGTGAGCCTGTTTCTGCGGGCTGCGTGACCGTGCGTGGTCGCTAACGAAGGGATCCACTCGAGATGACGACCTCACCCGACACCCCAGACGACGGAACGGCCCTCGGCTCGGTCTTGGCAGCCGTCGAGCGGGGACGCGATGCGATCACCGCGCGGCGCGTCTACGGCGATCCGGTCGAACGGGACGGCGTGACGCTCGTGCCGGCCGCCGCGGTTCGCGGCGGCGGCGGCGGCGGAGGCGGAGGCGGCGAGGAGGGAGTCGGGGGCGGCACCGGCTACGGACTGGCCGGGCGACCGGTTGGCGCCTATGTAATCAGCGGCGGCGCGGTGCGTTGGGAGCCGGTTATCGACCGGACCCGCGTGATTATCGGCAGCCAACTCATCGTCGCCGCCGCTTTGCTGCTTCTCGCAGCGCTGGCGCGGAGGCGGTGACCGGGGCGGCGGCATGAGCCAGGGAGAGAGCACGTGACCGACTTCATCTCGCGCGGATTCGGGGGGCGGCCGCGGGAGCCGGAGGAACTCGCCGACCGGATACCGCCTGGACAGCACCTCGAGCACGACTTCCCGGTCCTGACCGCCGGCCCGACGCCGCAGGTCGGGACCGTCCCCGGCGAATGGAGCCTGCGGATCGACGGCATGGTGGCGGAAGAGCGCGAGTGGAGCTGGGAGGAGCTGCAGGCGCTGGACTTCGAGGACGTCCCCTGCGACATCCACTGCGTGACCAGCTGGTCGAAGCTCGACACGAGCTTCCGCGGCGTCGCGATGGACACGCTGCTCGACGCCGTCGAGCCGCTGGCGGCCTACGCGATGGCCTACTCCCACGGCGGATATACGACCAACCTGATGATTGAGGACCTGAGCGACGGTCAGGCCTGGATCGTCACCGAGCACGAGGGCGAGCCGCTCTCACGCGACCATGGCGGCCCGGCCCGGCTGCTGGTACCCCACCTCTACTTCTGGAAGAGCGCCAAGTGGATCGCCGGGCTGCGGGTGATGGACCACGATGAGCCCGGCTTCTGGGAAGCAAACGGCTACCACAACCGTGGCGACCCCTGGAAGGAGGAGCGCTATTGGACGGACTGACGCCAGTCACCCAGCGTGCCCCGGGCCGCTGGCAGATCGCGACCGTGACCTCGATCAGAGTGGAGACGCCACAGGTCAAGTCGTTTCGGCTCGAGCTGCCGATGTGGATGCCCCACTGCCCGGGACAGCACTACGACGTGCGCCTCACCGCTCCCGACGGCTACCGGACCCAGCGCTCCTACTCGATCGCCTCCTCGCCGCTGGACGAGGGGGAGATCGAGCTGACCATCGACCGGCTCGCCGACGGTGAGGTCTCGCCCTACTTCCACGACGTGCTCGTCGAGGGCGATCAGGTCGAGGTTCGCGGTCCGTTTGCGTCCTACTTCGTCTGGCACGGCGAAGAGCCGGCGCTGCTGATCGGCGGCGGCTCGGGGGTCGTGCCGCTGATTGCGATGCTGCTGCACCGGCGCCGCACGATGCCCGAGCTGCGAATGCGCCTGGTCTACTCGGTGCGCTCGGCCGAGGATGTGATCTACGCCGACCAACTCGGAGATGAGGCGCTCCTCACCTTCACCCGCGAGCCGCCGGCCGGATGGT
>JAQBGG010000165.1:0-37423 GCA_032122625.1 Acidobacteriota bacterium | reverse complement strand
CCTGCGGGCGCTGCTCGACGACTCGGCCTCGATCGCACGGGAGCTCGGGGTTGCCGAGAAGGGCGAGCTCGTCGCGATCACCGCCGGGCTACCGGAGCAGGGACTCGGCACGAATCTGTTCGAGATCCACCGGGTATGAGGCCCGAACTCAGCCGTCCCAGCGGCGGCGGCCCTGCCCGTTAGGCCTGCGGGAGCGCCGCGATCCGTTCGACCCAGCGATCGAGATGCGGATGGGAGCCGGGCGCCAGGTGCCTGTTGAGGATCATGTGGAAGGCCTCGTCATCGGCTGGATCGGGGCGGTGCACGGCATAGCGCAAGAACGGGTAGGCGCAAGCGTCTGCGATTCCGGGCTCCGGCCCGAGCAGGCAGCCACCGGCCGACAGGAGCCGGTCGAGGCGCTCCGTCCAGGCCGCAATCTCGGCGCCGAGCCGGGCGGCCTCCGCGGGTTCGGGTCGAGGATCGACATCGAGCGCGTTCGGCGGACCCTTCCAGACCTCGTCGAACCATTCGACGAAGATCTCGGCCAGAGCCCGCTCGCCCCCCTCCAGCGGGTACAGGGGCGGGTCCGGGTGCTCAGCCTCCAAGCGCTCGAGGATCGCGATCGAGTCGGCGACAACGTCGGCGCCGAACTCGGCCACCGGTACCAGCTCCTTGCGCTCAGCGCTCGCAGAGCGAAACGGTCGCCGGGGTCGTGATCGACCCATTCGACGGCAACCCCCTTGATTCCGCAGGCGAGCGCGACCCGCTCGACGTTTGTGGAGAAGGGGATCCGATGGACGCGGATCACGGGGCGATCACGAACTGGGTGACGATCAGATTCGCGAGCAACCGCTCGCCGCGACTCATCCGCACCTCGATCACGTGGGTCGAGCGACCCCGGTGCATGGTCTCGGCCCGAGCCAGAATCTCATCTCCGGGGCCGGCGGGGCCGAAGGCGTTCAGCTTCATCTCGATCGTGGTGAAGTTGTGCCCTTCCGGGACGTGCCGGAAGGTCTGCCAGGCGGCGACGGTATCGCCGAGCCCGCACCAGGCGCCTCCGTGGACGAGACCTCCCGGGTGCAGGTGCTGCTCGTCGACGACGATTCGGCCAAGCGAATAGACATCCGTGATCTCGAGCGGTTCGATCCCCATCACCGACGGATAGCTGCCGCCGAGGCGGGCCAGCAGGTCCTTGAAGAGCTCCGGGGTGATCCTCTTCGCGGGGTCGCTCACGCGGGCAGTATCTCAGCGCCGATCAGGCGCCGCTGAGCTCGCCACGATCGGCTCGCCAAACCCCGACCCGGGCGGTCGGCCGCTGGGCGCAGATCACAACGTGTCTATGAGCCCGACGTTACGAGTCGCGAAACGGACCAAGATCCCCAAACGGCTGATCGCGCTCACGCACCGCCTGCTTGAAGCCCCCCTCGGCCGCCCTCTGCTGGAAGGCGAAGCCCTCGGGCGTATGGCGGGCGATGCCGTCGAAGAACACGCTGAGCGTCTGAGTCGCCTGCAGGCCCTGCGCGTAGAGGGACTGATTGATCGCCAGCTTGTGCATCACGAGCTGGTTGATCGGCAAGCGGGCAATCCGCGAGAGCAGCCCCTCGAACTCCTCGTTGAGCTCATCGATCGGCACCGCGGCGCTGACCAGTCCCCATTCCGCCGCGGTCGTCCCCGTGATCGAATCGCCGGTGAGCAGCAGTCGGCGGGCGCGCTCGAGGCCGACGCGGTGGGCCCACAACATCGATGTCGGAACGCCCCAGACGCGGGCCGGCGGGTAGCCGATCTTGGCTTGATCCTCGGCGACGATCAGATCCGAACAGAGCGCCATATCGGTGCCGCCGGCGACGCAGTAGCCGTGGATCTTGCAGACGACGGGCTTGTCGGAATGGAACAACGACATGAACCCGCGCAGGTTGCGCGACATCATCTGAAAGTCGGTAACCGGATCCCAGGTGCCCTCCGGATCGTGATTCTGCGCGATCACGCCGAGATCCAGCGGCGAGCCCACCTGACCCGTCACAGCCGAGTCCGCCGGCGCACCGCCCATGCGCTCCGCCGAGGCGACCAGGTCGTAGCCGCCGCAGAACCCCGAACCGGCGCCGGCTAAGCCAATTACGTGAACTGCAGGGTCGAGGTTCGCCCGCTCCACGCAGGCGGCGAGTTCGCGCGGCATCTCGAGCGTGATTCCGTTGCCGCGCTCGGGCCGATCGAGAGTGATCCTCGCGATCCGGCCGTCGACCTCGTAACGCATCGTCTGCAGACCGCTCATGCAGGCAATCTCACGACACCCGCCGGACGTATTCGTGAGCCGTAGGGGAAGCCTGGGGTCTATCCCGGTTGGGGGGCGGGACCTGGGCCGTATCCAGGGTGCGATCACCTGTCGGGATCGGCCCTTACGCTTGCGCCGGCACCTATGGCGAAGGAAGCGATCGAGATCGAGGTGGCGGGGCACAGCGTCCGCCTGTCGAGCCCGAGCAAGGTCTACTTCCCGGAGCCGGGGATCACGAAGCGGGACCTCGCCGAGTACTACATCGCCGTCGCCGAGGCGGCGACCAACCACCTGCGCGAGCGGCCGACGACGATGAAGCGCTTCGTCAACGGCGTCGAGGGCGAGTTCTTCTTTCAGAAGCGGGTCCCTAAAGGAGCTCCAGATTGGCTGCAGACGGCGACCGTGCACTTCCCCAGCGGCCGCAGCGCGACCGAGCTCTGCGCCAACGACGCCGCCCATCTGGTCTGGGCGGTCAACCTCGGGGTGATCGACTTCAACCCCTGGCCCTGCCGGCGGGCCGACCTCGACCACCCCGACGAGCTGCGCGTCGATCTCGATCCGACACCGGAGGCGAGCTGGGACGACGTCCGTAAGGTCGCCCTCGTCTGCGGCGAGGCGCTGCGCGATCACGGCCTCGTCGGCTTCCCGAAGACCTCAGGTAACCGCGGCATCCACATCAACGTCCGCGTCGAGGCGGACTGGCCGTTCTCCGAGGTGCGGCGATCCGCCCTGGCGCTGGCCCGCGAGGTCGAACGGCGCACCGACCTGGCGACCAGCAAGTGGTGGAAGGAGGAGCGCCACGGCGTCTTCGTCGACTACAACCAGAATGCCCGCGACCGCACAGTTGCCTCGGCCTACTCGGTGAGGCCGACCGCCGACGCGCGGGTATCGACGCCGCTGCACTGGGAGGAGGTCGCCGAGGTCGACCCGGCCGAGCACACGATCACGAGCGTGCCGGGGCGGCTGGAGCGCGACGGCGATCCCTCCGCGGAGATCGACGCCAACGTCGGCTCGCTCGACAGCCTGCTCGAACTGGCCTCTGAGGACGAGGAGAAGGGCCTCGGCGACGCCCCTTGGCCACCCCACTTCCGCAAGCAGGAGGGTGAGCCCAAGCGCGTGCAGCCGAGCAAGGACAGGGACCGGGGCGAGAAATAGGATGCGCTCGTGACCCCCGCTCGCCGACGACTGCTGTCCCGCCTGCTCGCCGGCCTCGCCGCCTTCGGTGTACTTTTCGCCGCCGTCGCGGCCTACGCCGAGGAGACGCTGTTCGACTCCGAGAAGTTCTCGAACCGGGCCGTCAGCGTGCTCGACGACGAGGCAGTCCAGTCGCAGTTGGCGAACGCGATCACCGACGCCGCGATCGAGCAGGCGCCGAACGCGATCGCGGCGCGTCCGCTGATCCAGTCGGTGGCCGGGCTTCTGGTCCGCTCGCCGGCTCTGCAATCGCTGCTCGCGGCCGGCGTGGGGGACGTCCACAAGGCGGTGATCGAAGGCAACGAGGACACGCTCGTGGTGACCCTCGCGAACATCGGCGTCTTGATCCGCCAGGGGCTGCAGGCGGCCGCACCGAAACTCGCTGACGAGATCTCCCGCCAGCTCGATGTGACGATCGTCAGCGAGGGGGACGGCGAGGGCGAGGGGCTCGTGATCGACGCCGCCCAACTCGGCAGCGACCTCCAGATCCTCTCCTGGGTGGTGCTGGCACTCGCGCTGGCTGCCGCCGCGGGCTCGGTCGCACTCGCGCCGACGCGGCTCGCCGGGATCCGCCGGCTCGGTCGGTCGCTGGCGATCGGCGGCGTCGCCGCCGTGATCGTCTGGCAGGTCGGCCGGGGGCTGATCGTGGCGCGGTTCGAGGGCGATGCGGCGGACGCCGTCGCCGCCGTCTACAACGCCTTCCTGGGCGACCTTCGCACCTGGCTGCTGATGCTCAGCGGCTTCGGAATCGTGATTACCGCCGGCGCTACGTCGACCCGGGAGCCGGTCGACGTAGCCGGGCTGATCGCGCGCGGCTGGGAGCGCCTGACGGCTGTCCCAAGCGGCACGCCGCGGCGGGTGGGGCGGGCTCTCGTGCTGATCGTCGCCGGAATCCTCCTGATCCAGAACCGCGACGCGATGGTGACGATCACGGTGATCGTCGTCGGTGCCTTTGTGATCTACGTCGGCGCGGCCGAGCTGATGCGGCTCGCCGCCGGCGCCGTGCGCACAGACGAGGCAACTCCGAGTGCCGAGCGCGACGCTGAGGCGGACCTCTCGATGGGCGGGCTCGCGCGCGTCACAGCGATGGGCGCGCTGCTGCTCGGCATCTTTGTTCTGCTCGGCCTGCGCGGGAACGAATCGGAGACGCCACCACTGGTCGTCTCCGAGTGCAACGGCTCAGCCGAGCTCTGCGAGCGGACCCTGGATCAGGTCGCCTTCGCGGGCACCCACAACTCGATGTCGGCGGCAACCTACGACAACTGGTTCTTCGCCCAGCAGGAGAAGGGCATCTCCCAGCAGCTCAACGACGGGATCCGGGCGCTGCTGATCGATCCCCACTATGGCGTCGAGACCGGGGGCGGGGTGGCGACCGACCTCGAAGCTGACGCCGGCAGCCGCGAGAAGATCGAGGCCGGCCTCGGCCCTGAGGGGGTTGCCGCCGCCGAGCAGATCAGACGGCAGATCGGCTACGACGGTGGCGGAGACACCGAGGTCTTCCTCTGTCACGGTTTCTGCGAGGTCGGCTCGATCCGCTGGGCCGCGGGTCTGCGCGAGGTAGCCGACTTCCTCGCCGCCAACCCGGGCGAGGTCGTGGTGATGTCGGTCGAGGACGCGACGACACCGCCCGACACGGTCGCCGGCTTCGACGAGGCCGGGCTGACCAAGTTCGTCTACAAGGGGCCGAGCGAGCCCCTGCCGACGCTCCGGGAGATGATCGACCTCAACCAGCGCCTCTTCGTGATGGCCGAGCGGGATGGGGGCGACCCCACCTGGTACCGCAAGCAGTTCGAGATCACCCAGGAGACCCCGTTCAAGTTCGAGAAACCAGATCAGCTGACGAAACCGAGCTCCTGCAGGGAGAACCGGGGCCCATCCGATGCACCCTTCTTCCTGATGAACAGCTGGGTCGACACCTCCCCCGCTCCGCGGCCGACGAACGCCAAAGTCGTCAACCAGAAGAAGTTCCTGCTTGACCGCGTCGAGATGTGCACCGAAGTCCGCGGCGTGCAGCCGACCATCCTCGCGGTCGACTTCTACAGGCAAGGGGACGTGGTCGGCGCCGTCGACGAACTCAACGGGGTCGGCGCCCGCTAAGCGCGGCCGGGCCCGGTAGCTCAGACGCCGCCCCACTCCGGAGTTGTGCTCACTCCAGGCGCAAGCCAGATCTGCCGGCAATACGGGCGCGCAGTCGTGTGTGCTTCTCGGGCGGTTCACCAGGCTCGCTGAGTCCACTGGACGCCGACCGAATGCACCTCCCCGCTTCAGGGGTCGCCGCCTCGTTACAGTGACCTCTCGTGCGCAGGGGGGTTGCAGTGCTGGTGCTTACCGGGTTCATCGCGGCGCCGGCCTCCGCCGCTACAAAGGTCGAGAGCGATACGCGAGATGGCAACCGGGAGCTGCACCAGGAGTTGAACATCGAGCGCGGGCCAGGCGCGTTTTGGACCTTGCACTACTGGACGGCGGTCCGTGATCCCGACGGCTTCGAGCCGTACTGCGTGACCCTGCGGCTTGAACGCAAAAGCAGGCGCCGCGGCTGGCGAGGGCTCGGCAAAGGCTCAGACCGCCACTCGCGGGACTGCTTCGATGCCACCAGCGAGACCGAGGCCTACTGGGATGCGTTCGTCTATCCACGCAAGAAGCTGAAGCGGAACTTCAGGCGGGGCAAGGTCCGGCTCCACGGCTGGACCGATCTGGGCGGCGACATCACGTTCCGCTACTAGCCGTTCTGGCAAGTGGAGGAGCAGGCGTTGGTCCGGCCCGCGACCGGGAACCTCCTCCCGGGTCTGCTTCTCGCGCATTCCGCCAGCACCGCGCGAGCCGAGGCGCTCGGCGAAACGCCCGGCAAACGCTAGGCGGTCGTTGAAGCCTGGCGGGTCGCGCGCTCGTAGAGGCTCTCGGGCGCAAGGTCGGCGCCGTTGGGCCAGACGATCGTCCCGGCCTGGGGGTCGGCCTGCAGTTGGGAGAAGAACTCAGGATCGCGGAGCGGCTCGAAGACGCCGCCGTAGGCGAGCAGATCGCTGAGCTCGAGATCGGCACCGACGCCGTCCTCGAAGCGGACGCGGACGGTATGGCCAGCGAGCGCGGTGGCCCGAATCAGCTTTGGTGTGCTGCGCATGTCGGGCAAGCGTAGGGGGCTCACGGCAGCGGATCAACCTGCTCGAGACTTTGGGCGGTGCGCGCCAACTCCCAGTTGCGGAGCAGCTCCTCGCGGTGCAGGGCGGCCCACTCGAGCACCAGCCGCAGCGCTCGCTTCGGCAGGCCGCCGGCGAGCACCGCGAGCGTCTCGATCTCGATCGATGCCTCGTGCTCGGCGTAGGTCGCGTGGAAGTGGGGTCGGCCCGGATGGGGGAGCTCGTCGTGGTACATCCAGATCACGATCCCGTAGAAGCTGGAGATTCGAGGCATCCCGGCCATTGTGGGCTCGAATCGCCCCTCGTCAAGGGCGGTTCGGTGTTTGTTTCAGGATTGGCGCCCGTGCGTGAGGGAGTGGTGCTTTTCGGACACAGTCCGGAGACAGAAACCCCCGCTTTCGCTTAAGACAAACCGGGCGGATGCTCGCCGCTCGGCGCTCGATGAGACATTGGGCAGAAGCGCGGGGCCGTCCGCGGCCTCCCGAGCGGCCGGAGCCAGACGAGCGTAGCTACTGATCGAGCTGGTCGAAGGTGCAGGACTCGGGGTCGCGGTCATCGCGCCAGCGGAGGATCTTCGAGCCGTGGCGGATGCGGCCGGCGGCGACGTGGTCGAAGCTGACCTCGAGGACCAACTCGGGCCGCAGCGATACCCACTCGAGGTCGCGGTCGGCGGCCCAGCGGCTCGGCTCGGCCGAGCCGCGCTCACCGGTCTCATAGGGAGCGAGCTTGTCGACGAGCTCACGCTTCTCCTTGGCCTTGAGGCCCGAGGTGTGACCGACGACGCGCAACTCTTCGTCGTCGTAGAGGCCGAGGATCAGCGAGCCGACGGTGCCCTTCTCCTTGCCCGGCCGCCAACCGACGACGACCGCGTCAATCGTCCGCAGGCGCTTGATCTTCGCCATCCCCGTGCGGTCGCCGGGCAGATACGGAGCAGCGAGCTCCTTGGCGATCACGCCCTCGCCGTGCTCGAGCCAGGGCCCGGCCGCCTCAGGATCAAGCGTCAGCGGCGTAAGCTCGATCGAGGCCGCGGTCCAGCCGCCCGGGCCCTCCTCGGCGGCGGCCTCAAAGCCTCTGATCAACTCGACCAGGGCGGCGCGGCGCTCGCTGAACGGGCGGCCCATCTGCCCCTCGTCGCCGAGCGCGAGAATGTCGAAGACCCGGAAGCGGGCGGGGGTCTCCTCCGCCAGCCTCTTGATCCGCGACTCCGCCGGGTGAATGCGGGCCTGCAACGCGTCGAAGACCTCTCGGCCGGTTTCGTCGAGGATCACCAGCTCACCATCGACCACATAGCGACCGGCCGGGAACTCGAGCTCGGGGAAATAGCGGCTCAAAGGCTTGCCGCCCCGCGACTGCACGTAGCTCTCCGCCCCGTCAACGAAGACGATCGCGCGAAAGCCGTCGTACTTGGGCTCGTAGGCGTAGCCATCGCCATCGGGCAGAGTCTTCCGCGAGCGGGCCAGTTGCGGCTTGATCGGCGGCTTCAGCGACACGCCGGGGATTCAATCAGCCGCACGTACCGTCCGAAGGCGGCGTGAGCGCCGAGTGCCCGGGTGCGACTGTCGAGTAACCCCTGACAGTCAGGGAAAACTCGACAGTCGCGGGTGATCTAGCGTTCCGGCGATGAGCGAGCGGCCACCGAACGGCGCTGACATCTGCGTGATCGGCGCGGGGATCGTGGGGCTCGCGACGGCGCGGGAGTTGCAGCTGCGCCACCCCGACGCCGAGTTGATCGTGCTCGAGCGTGAGGCGGGCCCGGCGCAGCACCAGACCGGTCACTCCAGCGGGGTCATTCACGCCGGGATCTACTACAAGCCCGGGTCGCTGAAGGCGCGACTCTGCGTCAGGGGCGCCACCCGCCTCTACGGCTACTGCGCCGAGCGCCGCATCGATGCCCGCCGCGACGGCAAGGTGATCGTCGCGACCGACGAGGACGAGCTGCCGCGACTGGAAGAGCTGCAGCGCCGCGCGACCGCGAACGGGGTTCCCGGATGCGAGCGCATCGACCCCGAACGCCTGCACGAGATCGAGCCGCATGCGGCCGGGATCGCCGCGCTGCACTCGCCGAGCACGGGGGTGGTCGATTTCTCGACCGTGGCCCGCGCCTACGCCGAGGATCTCCGCACCGGTGGTGCCGAGCTGTTCTACGACTGCGAGGTCTCGGACCTGAGCGAGAGCGGCAAAGGCGTCGTCATCGCACACAGCCGGGGCACGACTGCATCGCGGCGGGCAGTCGTCTGCGCGGGGCCCTGGGCGGATCGCATCGCGGTTGCAGCCGGGGCCGAGCCCGACCCCCGTATCGTCCCCTTCCGCGGTTCCTATCTGCGCCTGCGCGACGGCCGTGCCGATCTCGTCAAAGCCAGCATCTATCCCGTCCCCGACCCGGACCTCCCTTTTCTCGGGATGCACCTGACCCGTAACCCGGCGGGAGAGGTGCTGCTCGGTCCGACGGCGCTGATCGCAGCGGCCCGGGACGCCTACAGCCCCAGCACGGTGCGCGCCCGAGACCTCGCCCAGAGCCTCGCCTGGCCCGGCACCTGGCGCCTGTTCCGCGACTTCTGGCGGACCGGCCTGGCGGAGATCGCCCACGCGACGAGCGTCCGCTCGTTCGTCGGGGAGTGCCGCCGGTACCTGCCCGAGCTCACGGTCTCCGACGTCGAGCGCAGCCCACCCAGCGGCGTCCGCGCCCAGGCCGTCGCGCGCGACGGGACGCTCATCGACGACTTCGTCGTCAGCGAGACTGGGGCGACCGTCCATGTCCGCAACGCCCCCTCCCCCGCTGCAACCGCCTCGCTCGCCCTCGCCGAGGAGATCTGCGACCGCCTCGATTCGCTCGGGTGAGAGCTGATGCGCCTGCCTCGCGAACAGCTGCTGCAGTTCCTCTCACCGGCGACCGCGGACGCGGTGCTCGCCAGCCCTGAGGACCTGCTCCGCGGCCGCCGGCTGGAGGTCAGCGTGCTTTGCTGCGACGTCGCCGACTTCCGAGCGCTGGCCGAGGCCGATCCCGAAGCCGCCCTCGACAGCCTCAACCTGCTGCTTGCCGCGATCGCCCGCGCGATCCTCGCTCGCGACGGCACGCTGATGTCGTTCCCAGGGGACGGGGCGCTCGCCGTGTTCGGCGCGCCGATCGCAACCGATGACCACCGCGAGCGGGCAACCGAGGCCGAGGCCGAGATCACCGGGCTTTCGGTGGCGACCGTCAATCTCGAGCTCGCCGAGCGCGGCGCCGGCCCGCTCGAGATCAGCACCGCGGTACGCTCGGGCCCGGCTTTAGCCGGCGCGATCGGCGCCGCACCCCGATGGGAGTACGCTGCGATCGGCGCGGCGACGAGCCGGGCGGTCGCCGAGGTCTAGGTCGAGCGGCCGACCAGTCGAGCGAAAGCCCCGAAGAGGGCCTCCGCAAGCAGCCGTTGCCCCGGCATCCGCTGCTCGTCGGCGGCCCTGCCATCGCGCTCGGCGATTGCGGCCTGCTCGAGCACCTCCGGGCGGGCGTACCAGCCGTCGAGGATCGACTCGTCGGCCTCCGGGTGGAACTGCAGCCCCCAGGCCCGATCCCCGAGCCGGAAGGCCTCGCCGCCGAGATCCGAGCGCGAGAGCAACTCGACGGCGCCGTCGGGGACCGTGAAGCAGTCCTCGTTCCAGTGCAGGGCGGCGATCACGCCGGGCAGGCCGGCGAACAGCGGATCCTCCGCCCCGACCGCGGTTCGCCCGACCTCGGGCCAGCCGATCACGCGCCTCGGCAACTGCTCGATCACGGCGCCGTGAGCGCGCGCCAGGAGCTGCCCACCGAGGCAGATGCCAAGCGTCGGCACGGCGTCCGCAACCGCGTCCTGGAGTAGTTCGAGTTCCTCGCCGAGATAGGGATAGCGGTCGGTCTCGCGCAGGGATTGCTCACCGCCGAGCGTCAGCAACCCGTCAAAGCTCCCGGGCTCGGGCAGCGGATCTCCGGCCCGCAGGTCGCGCTGGTCGAGCTCCAACCCCGCCCGGCGCAGCGGCTCCTCCGCAAGCCCGAGCGAGGGCCGCTCGAGATGGTGAATGCAGGCGAGCACCGCCACGGGCCACTGCAACCAGCCCTAGAGGCGCTCAACGATCATTGCTTCGCCCTGCCCCCCGGCGACGCACATCGTCTCGAGGCCGACGGAGTTGTCGTCGGTCTCCATGCCGTTCAGCAAGGTGCCCATGATTCGGACGCCGGTCATCCCGAAGGGGTGACCGAGAGCGATCGCACCGCCGTGGGTGTTGAGCTTCTCGAGCGGGATGTCGCACTCGTCCATGATCGGGATCACCTGAGCGGCGAACGCCTCGTTGAGCTCAACCTGGTCTATGTCGCCGATCGTCATCCCGGCCCGGTCGAGGACCTTCTTGACCGCGCCGATCGGAGCGACGCCCATGAACTCGGGGTTGTTGCCCTCCGTGGCGGCGGTGATGATCCGCGCTCGCGGCTTCAGACCCAGCTCGCGGGCCTTGGTATCGCTCATCACCAGCACCGCCGCGGCGCCGTCGTTGAGCGGGCAGGAGTTGCCGGCGGTGACCCCTCCGCCACCCTCGAACGCCTCGGCGAGGCTGCCGAGCTTTTCGCGCATGTCGCCGGCGTCGCGGCGCGGGCCGTCGTCGGCGGTGATCTCACTGCCGTCCGGCCCGGCGAGCGGCACGATCTCGCGCTCGAAGAAGCCGTTGTCCTGGGACTCGACGGCGAGATGCTGGGAGCGCAGCGCGTAGTCGTCCATGTCCTCACGCTTGACGCCGTACTTCTTGGCGACGTTGACGGCGGTGTCGCCCATGTCGATGTACATGTTGGGGTAGCCCTCATGAGCGCCCGTCAGGCGCTCGTTGCGATCGGCGGCTCCAGCGACCTCCGTACGCTCGTTGAACCTGCTGACGAACTCGACGCCGGCGGCGACGTAGGCGTCACCCTCGCCGTTCTTGATCGCGTTTGAGGCGTGACGGAGGGCGTCGAGCGAGGAGGCGCAGTAGCGGCTGACTGTGACACCCGTAGTTGTCTCCGGCAGGTTTTCGCTGAGCAGGACCATCGCGCGGGCGATGTTGAATGCCTGCAGACCCTGCGGCATGCCAACGCCACAGATGACGTCCTGGACGAGGTTGGGGTCGAGATCGGGGTTGCGTTCGAGGAGCTTGTCGATCACGAAAGCGCCGGTCTCCTCGGGGCGGAGCTGGGCGAGAGAACCCTTGAAGGCACGACCGATCGGCGAGCGGAGGGTGTCGACGATTACTGCTTCAGGCATTGGTTTCTCCTTGGATTGGCGAAAAGTTTGTTCCGGGAACCAACGCCAATGCTATGCGGAGCGCTCGCTCGCCGCAGGCCCTATCCTCGCGGCATGAGCGAAGAGGCTTCGAACGAGACCGCCGTCAGCCCGGAGCGAGCCGCCGAGCTGCTCGAGTCCGGCGAGGCGCAGTTGATCGACGTCCGCCAGGACTACGAGTGGCAGGCCGGCCGCATCGCCGGCGCCACCCATATGCCGCTGGAGCGACTCCCTGAGCGTGCGGAGACGATTGCTCGTGACCGACCGGTGATCCTCAGCTGCCGCAGCGGCGGTCGTTCGGCGATGGCCACTGCCGCCCTCCGCGCGTCCGGGCTCAACGCCCTCAACCTGGAGGGGGGCCTCGAGGCTTGGGTCGAGAAGGGCCTGCCGATCGATCCGCCCGACGGTGAGGTCGCCCACCCTCGCCACGACAACAGCTAGGAGAGCTCGAGTGGAGTCGTCCAACCCACCCACCGACCCCGGCCGCCAGCCGCCGAACACCGGGACACAGCCGGTCGAGCCGGAGAGCCAGCCCGCTTCGATGGCGCAGCTCGACCGCAAGCTCAATACCCGCACCTACATCGGCGCGGCAGCCGCTGTGATGGCTCTGGCGGCGGCAATCGTCGCCATCGTCCTCGCCCTCGACGCTCAGGACAACTCGGCCAGCAAAGCCGATGTGAGGCGGATCGAGCAACAGCTCAGCGGAGTCGCCAAAGACGCCAGCGCGGCCGAGGACGCCCAGGCCAGCATCGACTCGCTGAGTGAGCGGATCGACGCACTCCAGGACTCGGTGGACGCCGCAGCCAGCAGCAGCGATGAGCAGAAGAAGCGACTCGAGGTGGTCGAGGGCGATATCGAGGATCTGCGCCAGCAGGTCTCGGACCTGGAGTCCTCCTCCGGCAGTGGCGGCAGCTCACCCGGTGGCGGCGGCAACAGCGGCTGACCCCGACACACTTCTCGGTCGAGCGGGGACGGTGACGTTGGCGTCCGCCGGTCCCACTACATTCGGCTCGATGGTGGTTGTGCGGTGCAGCGCGATCACCGCGGCAACGGGGCGCTGAGGCGCCCAGAAGGAGGTCTCAATGGCCGAGGGATACTGCGTCAAGGAGCGCAAGAAGGTCGAGATCAAGGATCCAGAGCAGATCACGATGAAGAACGGACGGCCGGCGGTCACGGGCACGTGCCCGAGCTGCGGCACGAAGATCTTCAAGATCGGAAAGCTCGAGGCCTAGGAGCCGCCACCGCTCAGAGGCCGGTGCCGCCCCGGCGGCGACCGTGCAAATAGCCGACCAGAGCCTCGGCCACGGTCGCGTCGAATTGCGGGCTCGGGTTCTGCCTGATCTCTGCGATCGCGTCTGTTGTGACATTGCGACCCGGCAAGGACGCTCCGAAGTCATCGTGTGGCCGGCGTCGCGGCGAGGATGATCCGTGCGCTAGCGACACGGCCTGAGATCACATCTCGTGGGCCGGCTCGGGCGCCACCTCCTCGGCCTGATCATCGCTCGAGTACACCGCGGCCCTCCCCCCGCCGCCGGCACGCGCCTGCTCGAGCGCCTTGCGGGCGCAGGCAAGCAGTCGCTCGGGACTCTGCTTCGGTCTCAGCGCGGCGATGCCGACCGAGACGCTGAGGCCGCGAATCGGACCGGCGGGGAGATCCTCCAGGGCGGGCAGAATCCGCTCGCCGGCCTGCAGCGCCGCCTCTGATCCGGTCTCCGGGAGCAGGATCGCGAACTCATCGCCGCCCATCCGACAGGCGAGGTCGTGCGCCCGGGTCATATCCGAGATCGCCTGGGCGAGGGCAACGAGGACGGTGTCGCCGACCCCGTAGCCGTGATTGAGGTTGATCGCGCGGAAGCCGTCGATGTCGATGATCACCAGGCCGAGCGGGCGTCGATAGCGATGCGCGCGCTGCACGTCGAGCTCCAGCTGCGGGCGGAAAGCCCGGAGCGTAAGCAGGCACTGAGTCAGATGATCTCGCCTCGCCGTCTGGGCCAGCTCCGACTCCAGCTCGGCTATCCGTTTCCGCGCTTCGCCCAGCTGGGATTCGAGGACGTCAGTTTGCTTCGAGCGCAAGCTCATTCCTGTTCTCTATCGCCCACGGTCGCCGACCACTTGAGCCCCCCGAATCGGGCCTCCGTGCGGATCTCGCTCATCGTCCATCAGCGACCCCGGAGGCGGCCACCGAGCACGCGTTGCGCAGGCGGCCGACGCATCAACCCCGCCAACCCACCCCTGCCGCTGGTGACACGTGACGCAATCGGTGGAAGAATGGAACCTCTTCAATGTCGGGCCCGCAGAAACCGCTCGAGCTGATTCTCGCCAGAAACCTGGTGACCAGCATCGCCACGCCGGCCTTTCTGGTCGGCCGCGACGGCACGCTGCTCTTTTATAACGAGGCGGCGGGAGCCCTACTGGGAGTCCCGTTCGAGGAGATGGGCAGGATGGAGCCCGGAGAATGGATCGGCTCGTTCGGCCCATTCGACGGTGACGGCAACCCGATCCCGGTGGCTGAGCTGCCCCTGACGGTCGCGCTCCGCGACGGTCGCCCGGCGCACGCGAACTTCAACATCCGCTCGACCAAGGGCGAGCACCACGAGATTGCCGCCAGCGGGATGCCGATCATTGGCAAGGATCACGGCGCCTCCGGAGCTATCGTCTTCTTCTGGCCACTCGACGAGGACCGCGCCCGGGCACTCGCGACCGGCAGTCATGAGGTGAGCAGATGAGGGTCAAGATCTGGGGCGCACGAGGATCCGTGCCGGCTCCCGGGCCCGAGATGAACCGCTACGGCGGCAACACCTCTTCCGTCGAGGTGACGCTGTCGACCGGAGAGACATTGATCATCGATGCGGGGACCGGCATTCGCACTCTCGGCTTCTCGCTGCCGCCGGACATGCCGCGGATCAACATCCTCCTCACCCACCTGCACCTCGACCACATCCAGGGGCTGATGTTCTTCCCTCCCTGCTTCCGAGCCGAGTCGACGATCCGGATCTGGGGGCCGAGCTCGCCGGAGGCGTCGCTGGAGGCGCGCATTGCCCGCTACATCTCCGCCCCGCTCTCTCCTGTGGAGGTTCGAGAGCTTCCCTGTGACGTCTCCTTCCTTGACGCCCCCGCGAGCGAGTGGAAGGTCGGCGGCGCGACGATCCGAGCTGAAGCCGTGACCCATCGAGGGCCGACGCTGGGCTTCAGGATCACCGACGGGGACACGACGCTCTGCTACATCTCCGACCACGAGCCTGCTCTGGGCGCGCCGCTCGCGCAACTCGAGCCGGAATGGATCTCGGGCTACAACCTGGCTCGGAACGCCGACCTGCTGATCCACGACTGCCAGTACACAGACGACGAGTACCCGGGCCACGAGGGCTGGGGCCACTCGCGGGTGACCGACGCCGTCACCTTCGGCCGCCGGGTGGAGGCAAAGCGGATGCTTCTGTTTCACCACGATCCCATGCACACAGACAGCTTTCTCGACGACCTCCACATCGCAGCCCGGCAGAAGTGGGCTGAGCTAGGCGGCGACCCGGCCCAGATCGAGATCGCGCGCGAGCGCGATGAGCTGCAGGTCGGCCCGGCGCCGGCGAAGCTGCCCGAACGGGCCAGCGCCCCGGCCGACAGCGCCCAGGCGCACGCCGAGGCCTGAGCGGCCACCACCGGGGCCCGGCGCCGCGGCGCTTGTTCAAGCGGTAGGCAGGCGCCGGCGAGCCACGCGTACAAAACCCGGGCGTGAATTCTGGACGGCGGTCCAAACATGGCCCCCGGCGGCCAGCGCACACTGAAGCGGTCCGAAAACCGCGACCGCCGCGCACCCGTGCTCGGCGGCTTAAGGAGGAAAACCAATGACCAAGAGGCTCAGCCTCGCCGCCCTGATGGCATTCGCGGTCTCGCTGGCGCTGCCGGCGTTCGCGGGCGCACAGGACGAGGTCACCGCGGAGGCGCTCAAGAGCGAGCTCGACATCACTTGGGTGATCGTCGCCGCTGTCCTCGTCCTCTTCATGCAGGCCGGCTTCCTGTTCCTCGAGATCGGATTCTCGAGACAGAAGAACGTCGGTGCAGGAGTGGCGAAGATTCTCGTCAACCTCGGTCTCGTGACGCTCGCCTGGTGGGCGGTCGGCAGTGGAATCGCATCGGCAACCGGAAACAAGGTCTTCGGTACCGACGGATTCTTCTTCTCTCACGGGCAGGACATAGCCGGAACGATCGTCGGCGGCACCGACTCGGCGTTCATGCTGTTCGGGATGCTGTTCTGCGCCGTCTCCCTGGCGATCGTCTGGGGTACGACGCTGGAGCGGATCAAGTTCAGCGCGTACGTGATCTATGCGGCTGTGTTCGGCGCGATCATCTACCCGCTGGTGGCGCACGGCGTCTACGGCGGTGGCGTGCTCGCCGATGTCGGTGGCAAGCCGGTGATGGACTTCGCCGGCTCCTCGGTCGTCCACCTGACCGGCGCGGTCGGTGGCCTCGCGGCGTTGCTGCTGCTCGGCCCGCGCATCGGTAAGTACGGCGCCGACGGCAAGCCCCGGGCGATCCCTGGTCACTCGATGCCGATTGCCGGACTCGGCGTGCTGATCCTCTGGGTCGGCTGGTACGGGTTCAACGCCGGCTCGACCTTCGGCACCACGGATAACTTCTTCGCGGAGGTGGCGCTGACGACTCAGCTCGCCGCTGCCGCCGGAGCGCTGTTCGCGATGCTGGTCGTCTACATGAAGACGAAGACGCTCGATGTCGGCATGGCCGGCAACGGCGCGATCGCCGGCCTCGTCGGGATCACCGCCGGATCCGGTTACGTCGAGTTCTGGGCGGCACCGATCATCGGCGCGATCGCCGGTGTGGTCGTCGTCTACGGCGTGCTGACGCTCGAGAGGTACCTGGACGATCCGGTCGGCGCCCTCTCGGCGCACGGCCTGGCCGGCATCTGGGGCACGCTCGCTGTGGGTCTGTTCGCCTCACCGCGGCTGATCCTCGACGGCGCCGCTCCGGGCGTCTGGTACGGGATCACCGGCGATGCATCGTTCGGCTCGACGCTCGGGCAGCTCGGTGTCCAGGCGGTCGGCGTCGCGGCGATCTTCGCCCTCGTGTTCGGCCTCTCGTACGGCACGTTCGCTCTGCTCAAGGCGACGATCGGCATCCGGGTCTCCGAGGAAGAGGAGCTCGCGGGTCTGGACATCTCCACACACGGGATGTACGGCTACCCGGAGTCCTTCATTCCGCAGGAGGAGTACCCGGTGGGTAAGTTCCAGCCAAGCGTTGCTGGAACGCCGGTTGCCGCCCCAACGGCAACCGCCATGAGCGCGAGCCAGTCGTAGGAAGGAGGTACGAAAATGAAGAAGGTAGAAGCATTCATCCGCCACGAAGCGTTCGAGCCGATCCGCCAGGAACTGCTCGAGCGGGGCATCCCCTCCCTATCGATCACTGAGGTCAAGGGGTCCGGACGTCAGAAGGGCGTCGTCGAGCACTATCGAGGTGCGAGCCTGACCGTCAACGTACGGCCCAAGCTCAAGATCGAGTGTGTGATCGACGATTCCGAGAAGGACATCGTCGTTGAGACGATCCTCAAACACTCCCGAACCGGATCGGTCGGGGACGGCAAGATCTTTGTCGTCCCGGTCGAGGAGGCAATCCGCATCCGCACCGGCGAGGAAGGCGAGGACGTCCTGCAATCGCACGAGGGAACCGAGATTCCGGCCGGCTGAGGCCGAGTCCAGGATCCCCTCCGACAGCTGCGAGCCGGCCCCCCGTCCGGGGCCGGCTCGCAGAGTCGGCAGGGGCCCAAGGTCTGCTTCGGTCCCACCGCGAGGCTGGCTGCGAAACCCCCGATAGTCGGGGCAAACGCAGCCCGGATCGCCAAGCGCGCCTCAACTCCGAGGATCTAGTCGAGGAACTCGCGGCGGGTGCGCTCGGCGGCCTCGCGCGCCTCCTGCTCAGTGCGTTCGCGAAGCTCGGCCTCCAGCTCCTTCCGGCGTGACCTGGCTTTCTCGTCCGCCCGCCGGGCGGCCGCGGCGGTCTCGCGCTGGGCTTGCTCGCGGATCCGGCGCTCGAGCTGCTCGGCGCCCCGTTTGAACTGCTCGTGGGCGCGCTGCTGTGCCGCCTCGCGGAGGCGCTCCTGCTCCTCCACGAGGCGGCGTTGCAGCTCCACCTCAGCCTCTCGCGCGGCCCGTTCGCGCTCCCGTTTGGCCGTCGCCTTCTGCTCAGCGAGGAGCGGCACGGCCTCGCGGGCCAGCCGCTCTTCCGCCTCGAGGCGGGCCTCGGCCTCGACCTCCTTGGCGAGGTGCTCGGCCAGGCGCGCGAGCTTGGCCTTGGCGGCGCCGAGACGGCCCTCGGCTTCCTCCGCCCTACCCTCGGCTTCCTTCGCCCTACCCTCGGCGGCCGCGGTGCGCTGATCGATCTGCTCGGCGACACCCTTGCGCAGGGCTTCAGCCTCGGCGTCGAGTTGCTCCTGCCGGCGGCGCAATTGCGTCTCGACCTCCTCTACCCGTTGCGCCAGGCCGGACTCGACCTGCTCGCGGACACGAGCGGAGGCCCGCTGTTCGAGCTGTGCGGCGGCGGCGCGGAGCTTCTTTTCAGCCTGCTGTTTGAGACGCTCCCTCGCCTTCCCTAGGCGTTGCTCGTAACGCTCAGCGGCGTCACGGGCGGCTGCCACGGATGCCTCTTCGGCCTCGATGGCGACGGCCTCGGCCGCCTCGGCCCTTTGCTCGGCGCCCCGGCGCCCCTCGACCGCCTTGCGGGCCTGGGACTCGGCTTGGGCGGCGCGCATCGCCGACTCACGGGCTTCGCTCGAGATCCGACGCACATCTTCGGCGAGCGCCTCGATGCTGCTGCGTCGCGCCTCCTCGATCTCTGACTCGACGCCGGCTAGCGCGCCACGAGCGGCCGCAACCTCCTCGGGCAGGTCAGAGCTTCGGCTATCGGGTCGGCTTTTGGCCTGGTCCTCGGGCATGCTGCGTCAATACAAGCGGATTTCAGCGCCGACCCTATATGGCAGGGGACAAATCGTCTCAGGGGAGGGGCGCTCCCGGATCGCCCTCGAAGGTGCGAGCCGCGATCAACGTCAGCAACGTCGTCAGAAACACGAGCATGATCGAGAAGGCGACGAGACGTGGCATCTTTGCCGCGTGGGCGTAGACGCCAAGGAAGAACCCGACGCCCATCATGACCGCGTAATAGCTGGAGGAGTCCGGCAAGAGGTCGCCCAGCAGGAGGAAGTTCATCCCCGCATTATCATCAGGCTCTCGATGGCTGATGCAACATACCCTCCGACGGAAGGCCAGCACACCGTCTCCGAGACGCGCGCGTCCCTCGCCTCAGTCGGCTATCTGGCCGACGAATCGGCGGCCCTGGTCACCCACCTCGCCCAGCGGCTCGGCAAGCCGGTGCTGGTCGAGGGCCCCGCAGGCGTCGGCAAGACCGAGCTGGCCAAGGCGCTCTCACGAGCAACCGGCCGCGAGCTGATCCGGCTCCAGTGCTACGAGGGCCTCGACGAAGCCAAGGCCCTCTACGAGTGGAACTACCGCAAGCAACTGCTGCGAATCCAGGCCGAGGCAACCGAGGAGCGCTCGGCCGGCGACTCCTTCGATGAGATCTTCACCGACGAGTTCCTGCTGACGCGGCCGCTGTTGACGGCGATCGCCTCCGAGGAGCCGGTGGTGCTGTTGATCGATGAGATCGACAAGACCGACCAGGAGTTCGAGGCGATGCTGCTCGAGGTCCTCTCCGACTTCCAGATCTCGATCCCCGAGCTCGGCGTGGTCGAGGCGACGACGCACCCGATCGTGCTGCTTACATCAAACAACTCGCGCGAGCTGACGGAGGCACTCAAGCGGCGTTGCTTGTACCTCTGGCTCGACTATCCGGATGTCGAGCGCGAGATCGAGATCGTCCGCCTCCACACCCCGGACCTCGACGAGGCTCTGACCCGGCGGCTGGTGGAGATCATCCACATGGTCCGTGAGCTGGACCTCAAGAAGCCACCCTCGATCGCGGAGTCGATCGACTGGGCGCGGGCCCTTCTGCTGCTAGGCGCCGATGACATCGATGCCGAGCTCTTCGCGCAGACGATGAGCATCATCGTCAAGCACCGGACCGATATCGACCTGGTCGCTGACCGGGTCGGCGTACGGCTCGCGAACGGGCTTTCGCCGCAGGCCAACGGCGGCGCCGCCGGCTAGCTGGGCAGCTGACGGCATGGCCGATCCGCCACCGCTCCCGGAAGGGCTGGCCCCGAAGATCCTCGCCTTCTGTGAGGAGCTGCGCAAGGAAGGGGTGGCGGTCGGCACCTCGGAGATTCTCGACGGCTTCGCAGCGATCTCGGCCGTCCCCTGGGAGGATCGGACCGACTTCCGCGAGGCCCTGGCGGCGACGCTCGCGAAGTCGCCGGATGATCGCCGCATCTTCGAGCTGATCTTCGACCGCTTCTTCTTC
This sequence comes from Acidobacteriota bacterium, assembly GCA_032122625.1. Taxonomy (GTDB): domain Bacteria; phylum Actinomycetota; class Thermoleophilia; order Solirubrobacterales; family 70-9; genus CAXMST01. The sequence goes on along the minus strand of JAQBGG010000165.1, from coordinate 17,171 downwards.
CGAGCACCGGAGCGTGAGGCCCTCGAGCGCGGGATCGGCGAGGGAGAGCGCCGCTTCGAGGGCGGTGACAGGCTCGACCTCAACGAGCTTGCTGAGATCGTCCGCCGGGCGATCGCCGAAGGCTCTGACGCCGAGATGCGCGACCTCGCTCGGCTCGCGGTCGCCGCCTTCGGTCGCCAGGGCCAGGGGTCGGGAGTCGTCGGTGTCGACGTGCAGAGGATCCGGCGCACGCTCGGGCTGCAGCCGGGTCAGCCAACGCCACCCGTCGCCGAGGGTGAGCAGGAGGCGCCGCCGCTGGATCGCGACAGCCTGCGTCAGTTCGAGGGCCACCTGCGACGCGAACTGGAGCGGGCGCTGATCGAGCGCACCGAGCAACTGCCCCCGGCTCGGCCCTTGGCCGAACTCGATCGTGCCCTACCGACGAGCGCCACGCAAGACCTCGCCGCCGTCCATCGGGCGGTGGCCCAACTCAAGCGCCGCCTGGCAACACTCGGCCACGAGCAGCGGGGGCGCCGGCGCGGCCGAACGGTCGACATCCGCCGAACGATGCGAAGCTCGCTGGAGACGGGCGGCGTTCCCCTGCAACTCCGCTACCGGCCAAAGCGGCCGCGCCGGCCCGAGATCTACGTCCTTTGCGACGTCTCGACCTCGGTCACCTCCGCCAGCGTCTTCTTCCTCAGCGTCCTGCACGCCCTGCACGACTCCTTCCGCAAGCTCCGCAGCTTCGTTTTCATCGAGCGCATCAGCGAGGTCACCGAGACCTTCGACAAGGAGCGTGATTTCCGCAAGATCAGCGAGGCGATCAGCCGCGACGGTGGCGTCGCCGACGTCTCCGGCTACACCGACTACGGACGTGTCTGGAACGAGTTCCTGACCGAGATCTCCGGCGACCTGGACCCCAGATCCACGGTGATCGTGCTCGGCGACGCGCGGACCAACGGGCGGGACCCCCACCCCGAGGTGTTCGGGCGGATCACAGAGCGGGCCGGGCGGACCTTCTGGCTCAACCCCGAGCCACGCCTGTACTGGAACTACGGTGACTCGGTGATGGCCGCTTACGAGCCGTTCGTGACCCGCGCCTTCGAGTGCTGGACGACTCAGCACCTCGAGGATTTCGTCAACGTGATCGCCGGCGGATCGATCGCGGCCGACCGCTGAGCGGCGTCCCCCCGCTCGGTCAGGCGCCCCCGTCGGCACCGCCACGCGGAATCAGTGATCTAGACTCCCATGTGCAACCAGGGGTGCTCGCGGGAAAGCGGGCTGAGATAGCGCCCCCTTCCCGATCGAACGCCCGGCGCTGACCCTTTGAACCTGTGCGGTAATGCGCGCGGAGGGAGTATGAGCGCGACAGTCTCCGGTCCGGCCGAAGCATCAACACCAATAGCAGCACCCTCCGCCGAAGCCGAGCTGGAGTTCCGCTCGGTGGGGCACGCCTTCGGCGCGGTCGAGGTTCTGGACGGCCTCGATCTCAGCCTCGCCCGCGGTGAGACGGTCGCGATCGTCGGTCCCTCCGGATGTGGCAAGACGACGCTGCTGGAGCTGGCTGCGGGATTGAGCGAGCCTTTGGCGGGCCGGGTCAGCGTTGAGGGCTGCGAATCCGTGGATGGGCGGCTCAAGCGCTGTGCCTACATGCCCCAGCGCGACCTCCTCCTACCCTGGCTCACGGCGATCGACAACGCGGCCCTCAGCCCCCGTCTGCAGGGCCTCTCCCGCGAGCGGGCGCGCGAAGCTGCGGCGCCACTGTTCGAGCGACTCGGACTCGGTGGGTTCGAGCGGTTTCGGCCTGCCGAGCTCTCGGGAGGTATGCGGCAGCGGGTCGCGTTCGCGCGCACGTTGTTGACAGGCAAGCCGCTGCTGCTGCTCGATGAGCCCTTGGCGGCGCTCGATGCGATCACCCGGGCAGATCTGCAGGAATGGCTGATCGAAGCCCTGGAGGCGGAGCCGCGCACGGTCCTGCTCGTCACCCACGACGTCGAGGAGGCGCTCTACGTGGCCGACCGGGTCCTCGTGCTCTCCCAGCGGCCCGCTCGCGTCGTCCTCGAGGAGGCGAGCCCGGCCGGTCGGCGGCAGGGACGGGCCGAGACCATCACCGACTCCCGGTTCGTAGCGACCCGTGAGCGGGCGCTGCTCGCCCTGGCCGGTGAACGCGGACCGCGATGAAGCGCACCGCCGACATCCTCGCGCCCCTGCTTCTGCTGCTGATCCTTCTGGTGGGCTGGCAGTTGGCGGCTCGCTGGGAGGTACTCGCCGACCTGTTCAAGATCGAGCCCTTCCTGATCCCCGCGCCGACCGAGATCCTCAACTCGCTCTGGCAAGACCGCGAACTGCTCGCCGACAACGCCTGGGTCACCTTCCGCGAGGTGGTTGGTGGCTTCTTCGTCGCCCTCGTGCTCGGCACGTTCTGCGCTGCCGTTCTGCACGTGTCGCCGCTTCTGCGTCGTGCCTTCTACCCGCTCGTCGTCGCCTCGCAGACGGTTCCGATCATCGTCATCGCGCCGATCTTCGTCATCTGGTTCGGTTTCGGGACGGGCCCGATCCTCGCCATAATCGCCCTGATCTGCTTCTTTCCGATCACGGTCAACACGCTCGACGGGCTCGCGACCGTGGATCCGGAGCAGCGAAAGCTGATGCGCACGCTCGGCGCCGGCCGCCTGCAGACCTTCACCCGGCTGGAGGCGCCGACGGCGCTCCCCTACTTACTCAGCGGCGCCAAGATCGCCGTCGCGGTCGCCGTCATTGGCGCAGTTTTCGGGGAGTGGAGCGGGGCCAGCTCGGGCCTCGGCCATCTGATCTTGACCGCGAACTCCCAGCTGCTCGTGCCGCTTGTCTTCGCCGCAACGTTCGTACTCTCGATGATGGCGATCGCATTGTTCGCGCTGCTGGCACTGTTCCAGCGTCGCTTCGCCTGGTGGGGCGAGCCGGGCGGCGGACAGTCGCGATCTTCGACTTGACAACGCAACAAACCCCAGGAGGACATGTGAGGAACCGAAAACGCCCCGGATCGGCATCTAGGCTCGTTCTCATCGCGGCCGTGATCGCAGCGGCGGTCACCGCGATCGGCTGCGGCGAGAAGTCGGAGGACACGACCGGCAACGCGACCGAGGAGTTCGACCTCGCTCTCGACTTCTTCGTCAACGCCGATCACGCCGGGATCTTCACCGCGCTCGAGCGTGGCTACTTCGCGGATGCGGGCCTTGAGGTTCGACCCCGGGTCCCGGCCGACCCCTCAGCGCCGATCAAACAGGTCGCCACGGGGCGGGTCGATCTCGCCATTTCCTATGAGCCCGAGGTGATGCTCGCCCGCGATCAGGGCCTCGACGTTGTCGCCGTCGCTGCCCTGATCCAGGAGCCACTCACCTCGTTGATCTCGCTGCCGGCCGCGAAGGTCAAGGAGCCGGCTGACCTCAAGGGCAAGACGGTGGTCACGGCGGGAATCCCGTACCAGACCGCGTATCTGGACACGATCCTCCGCAGCAACGGCGTCGACCCCAAGGACGTCGAGCAGGTCGACGTCGGACTCAATCTCCTGCAGCCGGTGCTCAGCGGCCGCGCCGATGCGATGTTCGGCGGCTTCCGCAACGTCGAGGGCGTGCAGCTTCAGCGCGCCGGCAAGAACCCATCGGTGGTGCCCGTCAACGAGCTCGGCATCCCGACCTACAACGAGCTGGTGTTGGTCGCGCGCGGTGACCAGGTGGCCGAAGACCCGGAGCCGCTCCGCCTCTTCATCGCGGCCCTGCAACGCGGCGCGGTTGATGCCCGCGACGATCCGCAGCTCGCCACCGACGCCCTGCTCAAGGCTTCTCCGGAACTCGAGCCGAAGTTGACGCTGGCCGAGGTCCGTGAGACCCTGCCGCTGTTCTTCCCCCGGGCCGAGAGGCCCTTCGGATGGATGGACCCGAGCGAATGGACCGGCTTTGTCGGGTACATGGCCGATCAGGGTCAGATCCAGCAGCGGCTCGGCACCGAGGAGCTACTGACGAATGACCTGCTGCCGGGGGAGATCCCCGAGTGATCCACGGGACTTGATGTCAGGCTCAGGCGGCCTCGAGTTCGGGGCGCGGCGGGTGGTACTTGAGTGGCTTGCCGCGATCAGCCGACGCCGTATGCGCGACCAGCGTGAACAGGCCGGCCCAGCCACGAAACGGGGCGAAGGGCGCGTAGAAGCTCTCGACCTCGGCGACGGTGGCCCGGCGGTCCATGCCGATCAGCCGCGGCACCAGCTTCAGATAGGCGAGGTCGCCGGCAGGTAGCGAGTTGGCCTCGCCGCGGCCCTTCTGGCCGAGCACCTGAACGGTCCAGGGGCCGATCTCGCTGATCGCCAGCAGCCGGCGGTCGTGGTCGGGGCGTTCGAGGTCCACCCGGCCGGCGGCGACCTCACGAGCCACCTTGATCAGAGCCAGGGCCCGCTTCGGGGCCAGATCGAGGGCGGCCAACTCGGCCGGCGCTCGGCCAGCGATCACAGCTGCCGGCGGAACATCACGGAGTGGACGCCGACGATCAGGTGGCAGCGCGGCCGGGCTCCAACGGGCAACGATCCGACGTTGGATCTGGTGCGCACGCTCGACCTCGACCAGCTGCTCGGTCACGGCCCAGGCAAGGGACTCCCACGGCCACAGACAGCGGCGCACACGCAGCCACGGCAGGCGGCGGATCGCCGGGCCGAGCAGCGGGTCGCGCTTGAAGCGAGCGTAAAACTCGCCGTAGTCGTCATCGACGCCGAGCGCACTGCGGGCCCGTTCGATCGCGACCTCGAGCTGTGCGCGCTCGGCCCGAGGCGATGGCTCGGCGGCTTGCGGGCGTGAGCATGGGCCTCGCCGATCCGCACCAGCCCGGCGCGCCGCAACCGCGCGCCTACCGGCGGCGAGCCAGGCCGACTCGACAGGCAACGCCGCGATCCGCACGGTGCGTTCACGCGGTTGCTCCCAGGCGCGGATCAGGACCGGCGAGCCGTCGACCCGCAGGAAGCGCTCGAAGACGCCGTCACGAACCCTCGAGACACCGTCGGGTCCACCGCGTGCGGGCAGCCGGAAGGGCCACGGCGGAGTCAGCTCGGCAACGATTCCCGCGCCGACGGTGACTGTCGCCATCAGCGATCGAGCAGATGTACGTCGATCAGGAAGGAGCGACTGGCGAGCACGCCCTCCGTCTTGCGGCCCCGCCTGATCACGCGGGTCGGGTGCTTGCGCTGAGCCCGCGACTTGACGGCGGTGACCGCGGCGACGGTCACCGCCCCCGCGGCAAGGCCACCGGCCGCGGCGATCGCGACAACCTTGATCTCACCCCGCCAGGCATCAAGCTCGGAGGCCGTCCGCCGCTGTGGCAGGGGCCGGACGGCGTATTCCTCGCCTACGACCTCCGCTACGGGCTCCTCGACCGCATCCGCTTCGAGCACTTCGTCGCTCACCGCGTCGAGTCTACGCGGAGGCGATGACGCTCGCCACTCTGAGACACTTTCGAGCATGGACACCGACTCCCAAGTTCGCATCGAGACCGACGTCTTTGACAAGGCCCGCAATCACGATCGACGCGAGCAGCTCGAGACAGCTCGGCAGGCCGACATGCTCCCCTACTTCCGGGTGCTCACCTCGCAGGCGGGTCCGGTGGTGGAGATGGAGGGGCGGGAGACGATCATGCTCGGCTCGAACAACTACCTGGGCCTGACCGGCGACGAGCGGGTCAAGCGCGCCGCCCGCGATGCCCTCGAGCAGTACGGGACCGCGCTCACGGGCTCCCGCCTGTTGAACGGGACGATCCCGCTGCACGTCGAGCTCGAGACCGAGCTGGCCGAATGGATGGAGACCGAGGCGGCGCTGGTGTTCACCACCGGCTATCAGGCGAACGTGGGCTGCATCGGCACGATCCTCGGCCCCGGCGACACAGTCATCTGCGACTCCGGCGACCACGCGTCGATTCTCGACGGCTGCCGGCTTTCGGGGGCGAAGCTGCGGCCCTTCAGACACAACCGCGCCGACAAGCTCGAGCGGATGCTCGAGCGGGCCGGCGGCGACGGGGGTGGGGTGCTCGTCGTCGTCGACGGCGTCTTCTCGATGGAGGGCGACATCTGCAACCTGCCTCCAGTGGTCGAGCTCTGCCGGCGCTACGGCGCCAGGCTGATGGTCGACGAGGCGCACGGGGTCGGGGCGATCGGCGCGCGCGGCGCCGGCGCCTCGGAGCTGTTCGGAGTCGAGTCGTCGGTCGATCTGCGGATGGGGACCTTCTCGAAGAGCTTCGCCTCTTGCGGCGGCTTCATCGCCGGCCCGGCCGAGGTGATCGAGTACCTGCGGATTGCAGCGCGAGCCTTCCTGTTCAGCGCAGCGGCGGTACCCTCGGCCGTCGGCGCGGCGCTCGCAGCGCTGCGCGTCATCCGCTCCGAGGGGCCCGAGCTGATGGCGAAGCTGCTCGACAATGCCGCCTACCTGCATGCGGGTCTGACCGAGATTGGCCTCCGTGTCGTCGAGCCGACCGAGTTACCCGATGGCAGCCGTGCGTTGACGCCGATCGTGCCCGTGATCGTCGGCGACGACATGGTCGCCGTCGCCTTCTGGAAGGCGCTCTACGACGCCGGCGTCTACACGAACGTGGCCCTGCATCCCGCGGTCCCACCGAGTGGCGCGCTGCTGCGAACCAGCCTGATGGCGACCCACGAGCGTGAGCATCTCGACCGGGCACTCGAAGTCATCGGCCGAGTGGCGACCGACTTCCCTGATCTGCCCCGGATTTAGCTTCTCCGTACTCAAGTGGTACAGCTCGGATTAGCCGGCGCCTACCCCTCGATGGGGTAGTTTTCTCTTGTCCGGATATTCACATGGCGGTTTCCGTCCTCGCCGCCGGAGAAAAACTAGCTGTTAGCGAACCTCGCGGGCGGAAACAACCCACCGGCGGCCCCGCGCCTCCCGGCAAGCCGCTAGGTTGCGATCGCACCGTACGCACGGGGTAGGGAGCCGAGGGGGAAGGTCAACTTGACCTCGCGGCTCGTCCGGCCAAAGGGCCGACCTGGACGTTCGGTGATCACGACTAGACCCCGCCGGTAGATCTCACCAAGAGGAGGAGTGAGTATGGAAGCTGCCTCTACGGCTGCGCCCGTCGCTGTCCCGCAACACCTGGAAGCGCTCGAGCACGCAAATCGGGTCCGCCTGGCCCGAGCTGCCCTCAAGCGGGCGGTCCGCGCAGGAGAAGTGGAGGCTCACGAAGTGGTTCGTTCTTGTCCATGGGAGGCTGAGACGATGTCCGTGTCGGAGCTGCTGAGAAGTCAGAGCCGCTGGGGAAGGACGAGGACTCGGAAGTTCCTCCTACCCCTAGCCGTCAGCGAGAACCGGCAATTGGGCCGGCTGACCTTGCGACAGCGTTCGATGCTCTCCGGAGCCCTCGAGACGAAGGCGAAGGCGAAGGCATAGGAGACGGCGGCCCGGCTTTCCGCCGGCTGGTCCTACCACCTGATGAGCGCGGCCTGGGCAGAGATGCCCGGGTCGCTCCTCTTTCCGGCCGACTGCGTCTACTGCCGCCGTTTCAGGCTGCTGAAGCGAAACGCGTAGCCGCCGGAGCGAGCGCTGAAAACACGGGTCAGCGCCACCGCCGCAAGGGCGAAGACGGCCGCCCCGATCCCCGCACGCACGATCGGCGGCAAGCCATCGGGGCCGGCCGTGTAGAGCAATCCGAGCGCAACGGCGGCCGAGACCCCGGCGAGGATCCCCGTGTGTGAGCGGTAGCCGGCGAAGTGCTCCCGGATCGAGAGTTCGAGGCCGCCGATCGAGGCCAGCGCGAGCCCGGTAACGATGAGGATCGATCCTCGGCTTCCGCCGACGACGAGCAAGCCGAGAATCAGCATCACGATGCCGACGAAGATCGCCAGCTCCACCAGCGGGAAGCTCCCCCAGGGTGCCTGCGGAGGCTCGTCCTCGATGTTGCCGCGGCGGGCCCTTGCAGTCGAGCGGCGGGTCGCTGCCGGCGGGCGGGCGGGCGCGGCCTCGAGGGGCTCGCTCTGTTGCTGCTGCTGGGGTGGCGCGCCCTGACGGCGGCGCTGCTTGCGACGCCGCTTGCTCGACTTCGAGGCCATTAGAGGACGCTCCAGGGACTGGTGATGGTCACTACTGAGACTGAGACGTTGGCGCGGGTCCCGGCATCAGCCGGGCCCGCTGGCTAATGGACAGCCAGAGGAGAGCTTGACCCTCCACCATCCGAGCAGCATCCCGAGAATCCCGAACCGTGGCCGCGAGTGCCAGTGCTTGCAGCCTGGCTCGGCGACGTCCTCGTTCGAGACCCGGACCCAGCGGTACTGCTCGGGGTCGGCGATCATCCGCTCGACCAGCGCACGACTGGCCTCCTCGGCGTCGGCTCGGCGGGCAATCTCCGCCTTAGCCTCGGCAAGACGGTGGGCGAGTCCATCTCGGATCCGCTCCAGCTCACCGACCCCAAGGACCCGCGGCCCACCCGCGGCGCCCACCTTCCAATCGATCCCGCGGCGCGGGAAGGTGGAGGCGAAAAGGTCCACGAGTTCGCGCTCCAGGCGGGCTATCTGACGCCGCAACTCATCCCGGGCGACGCGGTAGGTGGCCGGCCTGGGGGGCGAGTCCGAGGGGGAGATTCCAGCGAGTGCCTCGACAGCCGTCTGCCGTGGCGGTTCGAGTTCGAGAAGTTCGCGCATCTGCGCGGCCCCTTCCAAGTCGCGGACCTCCGCATTGTAGCCGTCGTCCCGCCGGCCCGCGACCGGCAGGCCGTCACTATGAAGTTGTCGCAGAACCCGCGTCTGCCCACGTGGTCCTGGGCGTCATCCGGGTGCGCGGGGCTTTGAGACGGCTTCTAGGTCGTCTTCAGCGCCTGGAGGGCGAGCCAGAGAGCTTCCTCGACGGCGATGTCCGGAACCCCCTTGACCTGGATCGAGGTCAGCAGCATCCGCTCGGTCCGCCTATTGACTCCCCGGCCGGAGGCGATCGCCCCAAACAGCAGCGAGATCGGCCGCCTCTGGTCGGCGACCACCAAGGTGCCCGGGGGTAGCTCTCCGGGCCGCCCCTCGAGCACCTCGCCGGCTTGACTTGGCCGTAGGCCGAGTGGCGGCTCGACCCGGTCCGCGTCGAAGGCGCCAAGCGCCACCCCCGATTCCATGATCGCGATCGTCAGTGCGTCGTCGAGCAGGTTCTGGCTGACGAAGCCGCCCTTCTTCATCCTCTCCAGCGCGATCGCCTCGACCGGGGTCGGCTGCTCGTCGGGATCGAGTCCGATGTGGCGAAAGAAGACGCGATAGGCCCAGGGGATCGGGCGCTGGCGGAGGTTGATCGCCTGTGGTCCGGCAAAGCGGTTCGAGAGGAGTCGCAGGCGTTCCTTCAGGGCCCGATTGCTGCGACCCGAGCCGCGGCCGACGTACACATAACGGAGCGCCAGGCCCGGGAGCTCCTCGCCCAGAGCCGCATCGAGGAACCCCGCCTCGCTCAGGGAATCGGACTCGTCGTCGCTCACGCCCCGCGCTCCCTGGCCTCACTGGAGGCCAGCAGGTCGTCGACCAGAGCGTCGATATCGGCGACGTCGAAGTTGCCCGGTGTGATCTCGGCCCTGTCGATGATCCCCCCCGAGTAGGCCAGCAGGATCGTCGGGCAGACCCCGACCCCGATGATGTTGGATACCGCGCCGTCCGCGTCGTGGGCGACCGGCACCTCCCAGCCATGCTCGCGCACGATCCGGGCGACATCCTCGCGGTCGTCGAGGATGTTGACCGAGAGGAAGTTGAGCTCCTCCCCGCGCTCAGCCGCGACGCGCGCGAAGGCGTCCTGAGTCGGCAGGCAATCGCCGCCCCGGGTAAACCAGAACGAGATCGCCAAGGGCTTATCGAAGAAGTCGCAGACCCGGATCGCCCCCTCCACCTCCACCTCGCAGGCGGGCACCCGCACCTGATCGGGCGGGCACGGGTTGCGGGAACTGTCGCAGTCGTCCTGGGCAATGTTGGCGTCGAAGTCGCGGCCGAATGCAGCGAGCACATCCGGGGCGGCGAACTCGGGGATCGGCAGACCTCGATTGGCGTCAGGGTCGGCCCCGAGCAGCCCCCCTTCGTCGGTCCGCACGGCGTTGTAGACCGCAACCCCGGCGAGAACTACGAACGCGAGCCCGACGTAGAGGGAGTAGCGGGAGGCAATCTTGGGCCGATCCCGTGACTGCAGACCTCGGGGCGGTCGCCACGGTGGCCCGCTGCCGGGCCTCCCGCCCCGCGGATCGGCGTGTTCAGACTGCTCGGCGGCCTCGCCCCGCTCCTCGGGGTCTGGCTCATCCGGCCACCAGCCGCTGCCGCTGCCGTCCATTGAGACTAGATGCCCGCTTCCATCTCGATGCCTGTTCGCATCAGGCGGCGGGCTCGGAGGGCTCGGGAATCGGCGCGCCTGGCATACCGCGGCCCCTCCGGCGCCTGGCGGGAAATGGCCTGAAGCCACCCTCCGCCCAGACCAGGGTTGCGGGAAGCACAAGCATCACGCCGAGCAGCGCCACGCTGAGGTCAACGATCGTCACCAGGCCGAAGTCCCGCAGCATCGTGATCTCACTGGCGATCAGGACTCCAAACCCGGCGATGGAGGTGATACCCGAGGCGAGCACCGCTGTTCCTGTGCGCGAGTAGGTGCGTCGCAGCGCCTGGCCGACGCTGAGCCCAGCGGCTCGCTCCTCGTGGTAGCGGGCTGAGAGGATCACGCTGAACTCCGTCGCCACGGCGATCACCAGAACGCCGAGCGTTGCCGACATCGGGTTGAGGGGAATCTGCATTGCCGCCAGCACCAGCGCTGACCAGCCGGTCGCCAGCGCGATCGGGACCATCGGCAGGAGCGCCCGGCGGGCGTTGCGATAGACGGCTCCGAGGACGAGGCCGACAGCGATCAGGCCGACCAGGGTGAGCCAGTACCGCGAGCCTGAGAGCTCGGCGTTGGCGTCGGCCGCCAGCACCGGCAGGCCGACTACCTCGGCGGCGATCCCGGCCGGTGGGTCAAGTTCGTCGCGGATCTCTCCGATCAGGGCCTCCTGCTCGTCGAGCGGCATAACCGGAATCAGAAAGGAGATGGCGGCAACCTGCTCGCGGCCCTCCGGAGCCGAGAGGATCGCCTGCAGGAAATAGCCGGGCACGGCGTCGAGGACCCCGTCGATCCGGGCCTGTGAGGGCTCACCGTCCCCCCTGATCAGATCCGGCAGCGCAGGCCCCGGGCAGAGTTCGGTGCCGGCGGCCCGGCAGTCAGGGAACTCACCACCGAACCCGTGCTGCTCCAGCACCCTCTGCTTGAAGTCCCGCATCCAGGCGATGGCCGCCGGCGTGGTCACATCCTCGCCGCTGACGATCACGTCGAGCTCGCCGGAGACGCCGGTGACTGATTCGAGCGCATTGACGGACTGCAGCGCTGGGAGATCGGCCGGCACCAGCTCATCGATGTCGGAGACGACCTCGGTCTGAGTCGAAGCGGCCCAGCCGGCGGCGGCCAGCACCGCCGCAACGATCAGCACCCGTCCCGGACTCGTGATCGCCGTCGCCAGCGCCGAGTTGCCGAAGCCGGAGGCGCGGGCTCGGGCGCTCTGCAGCAGCTCACGGGTGCGCTCGCCCGCGTCGGCAAAGAAGCTGCCGGCACGGTCGAGCCGACCGCCGCCGCGCCGAGGCGGCGACTGCTCACCGCTGATCTCGATCGTCGAGAGCGCAGCGAGGCCCGCCGTGATCGCGATCGCCAGCGCCGAGATCACGCCGATCACGAGAGCGAGTCCGAACTCGCGCACCATCGGGATCGGCGAGAGCGCCAGCGAAAGGAAACCGACGGTCGTCGCCAGCGCCGCGGTGGCGATCACCGGCCCGCCGCGGACGGCCGCGAGCACGGCCGAGGCAGCTGGTCGCCGCCTCTCCGCAACCGCTTCGCGGAACCTTGCCTGTAGCTGAATCGCGTAGTCGACACCGAGCCCGATGACCACGGGCAGCACCGCGACTGAAGCCATCGTCAGCGAGCCACCGATGATCGAGAGCAGCCCGAAGGCCATCGCCGCGGCGCCGAGCGCGACGAACAACGGCAGCAGCCGCAGCGGCGGTCCGAACACCGCGATCAGCGCCAGCGCCATCACGACCAGAGCGACACCAAGCAGGATGAACAGCTCACCGCCGAGCTCGTCGGCGAGGCCCTCGACAACAACCGGGACACCGCTGATCTCGTAGTGGGCTCCGTCCTTCAACTTGAAGGCCTCGTCGTTGGTCGCCTCGCGGATCAGGCCGATCGCCTCGCGCCGGGTGTCGTCATCGAGGTCCGGCTGCAGGCGGGCGGAGATCAGGGCCCCCTCGCTGGAGGGGAACAGGTAGCCGAACCGCGCCTTCGGAGTCCCCGCCGGAGGCCTCGAGTCAAAGGCGACCGCCTCAACGAAACCCGCGTTGTCGATACTCGGGATACCGAAGTCCCCGACTGCGGCGAGTACGTCCTTGTACCGGGCGAGCAGCTTCGTAATCGCGGCCTGCTGGACGGAGGCGGCGGCGGCCTGCTGGGCGGCATCATCGAGGCCCCGCTTGGCCGCCCGCTTGGCCGCCGCCGCGCCGGCCGCCTCGGCGTCGGCCTGAACCTTGGTGTAGAGGCTGCCGGCGTACTGCAGCGCCTGGGTGGCCGACTGGTTGAGGAAGGTGGCTGGGCCGAAGACGACCCGCGTCGCACCGAGGGCCGCGATCCGCCTGCAAACCTCAGGGAACTCGGGATCGTCGGGCGGCGCGTTGCCGGAGAGACAGGTCTCGAGCTTCAGGAGCTGTCTGATCTGATCGGTCAGGATCAGCTTCTGCAGATCGCCCTGGGCGAGGATGACGATCGCGTCGTCGCCGAAGCGATCGCGAAACTCCTGAGTGCCGGCATATGCCGAGGAACCGGTGTCGACGAGCTTGTCGGTGCCGGCGTCGGGGCTCAACCGGAGCGCGCCGACGACGCCGACGATCGCCACAATCGCGATCACAGACGCCATCGTCTGTGTGGGATGCGTGACCGACCACTCGCTGACCCTGCCCAGGAATGCTCTCACGCCCGCAAGCTTAGGTTGTGTGGCACTCCGACACGCCGCCCTCGGCGGGCACTTATCTAGGCTGCCCCGATGAGCAACGCCGGCGACAATCGCTTCGTCGCCTTCCTCGGAAGCATCAACGTCGGCGGCCACAAGGCAACGAAGGAGCAGTTGTGTGCCGCCTTCGAGGCGGTCGGCTACGAGCGCGTCGAGACCTTCATTGCCAGTGGCAATGTGATCTTCGACGCCGGCGGCTCCTCAGCGACGGACCGGGTTGCCGCTGCCGCCGAGCGGGCGCTCGAGCGGGAGCTCGGATTCGCCGCGCCGGTCTACCTGCGGTCCGCCGCCGCGGTCCGGGCAATCGCCGGAGCGGGCCCCTTCGACGCCGGGGAGCTCGAAGCGTGCGTCGGCAAGCCCCAGGTGATCCTGCTCCGGGAGGTGCCCTCGGCGGCCGATCGCAAGCGCGCCCTCCAGCTATCGACCGCCGCCGACCGCATCGCCTTCGGCCCCGGCGAGCTCCACTGGCTCCCCGCCGGCCGCATGACCGATTCCGAGCTGGACCTGAAGGCCCTGACCAAGCTGATCGGTCCCAGCACCACCCGCACCCTGAACACGATCCAGCGAATCACCGCCAAGTTCCTCGCTTGAGCCCGCCAATTTCCTGATCGAGCCCCGGCCAAACCGGCGCTCAGCCCAACATCTCACGCCCGGCGTTCGCCCTCCACGCCGAGAAAAAGGAGCCACCCTCGCCCGCCACGCCGACAATAACGTGCCACCCTCGCTCCCCCGCCGCCACGGTGCCACGAACCTCGCGCCCACGAACACTTTCGTGCCACCCACCCCGAGCAGCCCCCACCGCGCCACGTTACTCGCAGCACGACCGCTGCCCTGGCGATGGAGAAGCGAGGCTGGGCCGTCGCTGGGCAAGGACGCACAAGGCGAAGCGTGCGCCAGCACGTGAGCCGCGGAGGACGCCGCCCAGCGGCGTCCCAGACCGCTAGTCCATTGCCAGGGGGCCGACGACCTCTGCGTTGAGGAACTGGCGGACGAAGTCGTTCGGGCTGTCGAACAGCTCCTCCCCGGGGCCGCTCTCAACGATCCGCCCCTTCCAAAGGACGGCGATGAAGTCGGCGATCCGGCGGGCGGTGCCGAGGTCGTGGCTGATCACCATGTAGCAGCCGCCGTGCTCCTCGTGGATCTCTCGGATCAACTCGCAGAGCAGGGCCGTGCGCACCGGGTCGAGGCCCGAGTCCGGCTCGTCGAAGAAGACGATCGCCGGATCGAGGACCAGGGCCCGGGCAAAGCCCGCCCGCTTGCGCATGCCTCCCGAGAGCTCGTTCGGCATCTTGTAGTGGGCCTCGGCCAGCCCCACCTCCGCAAGGCGCTGGTTGCAGATCTCGCTGATCTCGTCCTCCGACTTGTCGGTGTGCTGGCGGAGCGGGAAGGCCGTGTTGTCGTAGATATTCATCGAGCCGAACAGCGCCCCGTCCTGGAACAGCAGGCCGAACTTCTTGCGCATCTCGAAGAGCTCGTCGTCGGTCATGTTCGGAACCGACTCACCGTGGACGAGGATGTCGCCGGCGTCGGGGTACAGCAGGCCGACGATCAGCTTGATCAGCACCGACTTGCCGGTACCCGACGGTCCGAGCACCATCGAGACCTGGTCCTCCGGTAGCCCGAGATTGAGCCCGTTGATGATCCGGGTCTTGCCGAACTGCTTGACAAGGTCGATCACCTCGATCGAATCCTCGCCACCATGATCGCGCTTGCGGCCGGTGTGCCACCGGTATGGATCGGCGTCGCCGGGATCGACACCGGGGATCGAGTAGTCCCTGTTGAGGTGACCCAGCTCAGGCGCGGCCGAGTCCGGGTCCTCGGGCGGGGCCCCAGCCCCCGCCGCTACCTGCTCGCCGCTCTCTGATGCTTCCATTCGGGTCTCCTCCTCGATTCGGTTCTTGAGATGACGGACCGATCCCTCCGCGGTCTAACCACCTATTGGTGCCCTCGGGTTGGCGCCCCAGAACACCAGCGTTCCCATCATTCCGATTATGTGGACCAAGACGATGTTGATCACCATGGACTTCGCGGTGGCGGTACCGACGCCAACCGGCCCACCGCCCGCCGTGTAGCCGTAATAGCAGCCGACCAGCACGATCACGGTCGCCATTGTCATGGCTTTGATCACGCTGAATATGAGGTCGGGTGGATTCTGGAACATCCAGAAGATCAGGAGATAACCACCGGAGGAGACCTCGCCGATCTGCTCGACGACGGCGAGGTAGCTGGCGAAGAAGCCAATGCCGATCGCCGCCAGGTACATGAACGGCAGCGTCATCCAGGCCGCGAGCAGGCGGGTCGCGGCCAGGAAGGTGACGGGCGGAATACCCATCACCTCCATCGCGTCGATCTCGTCGGAAATCCGCATCGCGCCGATCTCGGCGACGATCCCGGTGCCGACCTTGGCCGCCAGCATGTAGCCGAAGGCGTAGGGGATCACCTCGCGAAGATCGCACCAGGCAGCGAACACCCCGGCGTAGGCCGGTGAGCCGACTGAGCGGTTGAAGTAGGCCCCCTCGATCCCACAGGTGAGGCCAAGGATGAAGACCAGGCCCCAGATGACGATCGTCGAGCCGAGGACCAGGATCCCGGCCTGGCGCAGGGTCTCACCAAAGAACTGGAAGACGCGGCCGCTGAAGACGAGGGTCACGACCCGCCCGCAGAAGCGGGTCATTTCGCCGAGCGAGGCGAGCCATTCCCGGGGCACGGCCATCCAGCCGTTCATCGACGCCGCCTTCGACGCGGCGCATCTCTGCGTCCTCGTCGGCTCACCTGCCGGCGCACGCTTCGCCTCCCGCGTCCTTGATCCGCTTGGTCGGAGACGCCGTGCATCTACTTGATCGTGGAGATTTCCGGGTGGGTGGCGAGCAGGGTTTGTGTGAAGACGTAGTTGAACGCAAAGACGCCCATGAACGCAATTACGACGGCCTCATTGACGGCGGTCCCCACCCCTTGGGCACCTCCGGACGCATTCATCCCTTTGTAGCTGCAGACGATGGCGATGATCGCGCCGAACAGGGTCGTCTTCAGGACGCTGCCCCAGAGGTCGGTGACCGAGGCATTATTGAAGAGGGTCGCGAAGAAGCCTCCGAGCGGCTGGCCGTAGGCAAGCTCGGCGAAGATGCCGCCCGTGATCCCGAAGAACAGCGCGTAGATGTTGAGCAGCGCGGTGATGATCATCAGGCTGAGGAAGCGGGGGACGACGAGGTTCTTGATCGGATCGACGCCGAGGACCATCAAGGCGTCGAGCTCCTCGCGGATCTTGCGGGCGCCGAGGTCGGCGGTAATCGCCGTACCGGCGACGCCGGCGACGACCACGGCGGTCACGAACGGGGCAAACTCACGGACCGTGGCGAGAATGAAGAAGCCCCCGAGCCGGTCGAGGGCACCGAACAGGCTGAGGAAGTTGGCGGCCTGAAGGCCGGGGGCGCCGAAGCCGAAGGCCACGGTGCTGATCAGCATCGGAAACCAGCAGAGCTGCAGGGCGAAGAGGAACTGGCTGACGAACTCGCCGCCATAGGGGTACGGGGGCTTGACGGTCGCGGTGATCGTCTTGCCGGTCAGGATCATCATGTTGCCGACCTGCTCGAACAGGCCCTTGGCGGGTAGGAATGCCCTATCGGCTACTGCTCTGACCATCTTCTCCTCCGAGGGTGTCCGTTTCCCAATTCGACCGGACAGGTTGAAACTTAGTCCATCGGGGGGTCCAGTGCTACCGACAACCGTCGCGACGCCCTGATCGGCCCCCCACCCACCTGATAGGCCAGTTGCCGCCGGCCTCGATCGACTATCCGGAATAGAGCGCACCAGCCCGTGGTATGTTGCCCGCGCCTTGGGGGAGAGACCGAAGGCGAATCCCATGTCAGTGCCGCGTCCACTTGCACTCGTCACCGCGACCGCCGCCTCGGCGATCATCCTCGGCGCCTGCGGATCCAGCGATCCCCAGGACGCGAACGAGCCGACGGGGGACTACGAGGTCGAGATCACGAACTCGAAGTTCACGACCGAGCAGCGGTTGGCCGAGACCAGGAACCTCGTACTCGGGGTCGAGAACACCGGAAGCGAGACGGTCCCTGAGCTCGCCTTCACGGTCTTCACGGATGAGTCCGGCGCCGGCGAGGCCGGCGGGGCCGTCGACAGCA
>JAQBGG010000164.1:0-59777 GCA_032122625.1 Acidobacteriota bacterium | reverse complement strand
GGCTTCTCAGGTTGAACGACAAGGTTGACCCCAATGCCCTCGTCACCGGCCAGGAGCTGAAGCTGCAGAAGTGAGAGTGCCGGCCCCGTTTCTGCGCGGCGTTGGACTTGCGGCCTCGTTCGCCGGGGCGGCGCTGCTGATTGGCGCTGCCCCCGCCGGAGCGGGTGAGGACGGCAAAGGATCCGGATCCGCGGAGCGTCCGCCGAAGCTTGCAGCCGCCGCCTGGATGCTCGTCGACGGCCGCAGCGGCGAGAAGCTCGCCGGTCAAGCGACCGGCAAGCGCCTGCCGATTGCGAGCACGACGAAACTGATGACCGCATACCTGACCCTGCGCGACCTGCCTCTCGACCGCGAGATCGAGGCCCCGCCCTACAGCCCGCTGCCGGCGGAGTCCGTGCTGGGACTGGATCGGGGTGAGCGGATCTCGGTTCGTGATCTGCTCGTCGCAATGATGTTGCCGAGCGCCAACGACGCCGCCTTCGCACTTGCCGACGAGGTCTCCGGATCAATCCCGCGGTTCGTCAAACGGATGAACGGCGCCGCCGCGAAGCTGGGCCTCGACGACACAAGCTACGAAAACCCGATCGGGCTCGACGATCCGCTCAACGGCTCCAGCGCTCGTGATCTGATCACTCTTACGCGGGAGCTGCGCGAGGACCGGCGGTTCCGGAAGATCGTCTCCAAGTCGGAAGCGACGCTGCGCAGCGGCTCGACGCGCCGCAAGGTCGAGACCCGTAACACGCTGATGCTCAGCGACGACACGGTCGACGGCGTCAAGACTGGTCACACCCTGGGGGCGGGATACGTCCTCGTCTCCTCGGCCGAGCGCATGGGCGTGCCGCTGCTCGCCGTGGTGCTCGGTGCAGGCAGCGAGGCCGAGCGGGATACCGCATCGGAGGCGCTGCTCGACTACGGCTTCTCGCTGTACTCGAGGCGGCGGGCGCTGAGGCGCGGCGAGCCGGTGGGGACCACCTCGCTGGCGGACGCCTCCGAGCCCCTCGAGTTGGTCGCCGCCCGGTCCGAGCAGGTCACGGCGCGGGCCGACCAACAGATCGAGGTCGACCTCGAGGTGCCCGCCGATCTCGAAGGCCCGATCGCAGCGGGCGAGCCCGTCGGTCGTGCAGTGCTCAGGCTTGACGGCGAGCGAATCGCCGCAGTGCCGGTCCTGGCTGGGCGCGAGGTCGCGGCGTCGGGTCTGCTCGACAAGGCCTCAAAGCCGGTTGCCGGGCTTTTCATCCTCGGTGGTCTTATCCTTGTCGGCAGCGCGTTCGTGATCGCCATCTACCGCGGTCGCAATCGCCCAGTCAAGGGCGTTGCCGGACGGACGCCGGAGCAGAGGCTTGTCAGTCGCCGCCGGCGTACCGAGCGGCGGCAGGAGGGGAAACGAGAATGATCTTGACCGTGACGCTGAACCCGGCGCTGGACCGGACCGTGGCGGTTCCTCGAATGCGCCTCGGCCATCGCCACCGTGCCGTCGAGTCCCGCCGAGCCCCCGGGGGCAAGGGCGTCAATGTTGCCCGGGCGCTCAAGCGCCTCGGCGAACCGGTGATCGCCACGGGCCTGGCCGGTGGCGCGACCGGCGTTCGGATCCGCGAGTTGCTGACCGCCGAGGATGTCCTGCACGACTTCACCGAGGTCGCGGGCGACTCGCGCACCAACATCTCATTTGTGGACCCGACTTCGGGCGAGCAAACCGAGATCAATGAGCGGGGTCCGGAAGTCAGCGCCGCCGAGGTCGAGCGTTATGTCACACGCCTTGTCTATCTCGCCCGCGGTGCGAGCTATTGCGTGATCGCCGGCTCACTTCCGCCGGGCGCGCCCGTTGACATCTACGCGACGCTGATCAGCGCCATGCACGAGTGCGGCGTTCCCGTTCTGCTCGATACCGACGGCGAGCCGATGCGCGCCGGCCTCCGGGCACAGCCGGCGGTGGTCGCCCCCAACATCGCCGAGGCCGAGGAGGCTGTCGGCTACGAGTTCGGCGAGCCCCAGGACCTCGACATGGGACTGCTGAGCCTGCTCGAGATGGGTGCCCACGAGGTCTTCATCACCACCGCTGAGGGCTGCGTGGCGATTGCCGGCGCGGGCCCCAGCCGGCGCCGCTACGAGGCCACGATCGATCCTCTCGACCCGGTTGCCGCCGCGGGCTCGGGCGACGCCTTCCTGGCCGGGCTCGCCGCCGGCCGCCGAGCGGGGCGCGGGCCGGCTGAGGCCCTCGCCTTCGCCGTTGCTTGCGGGGCCGAATCGACGCAGCACATGGGCGCCGGCGCGCTTGACCCGACCGAGGTCGCGCGGATGGTCGAACGGGTCGGGGTGAAGCAGCTCGAAGTTCCGGTCGCGGTCGCCTGAGACAGGTGCTGGAGGGCGTCCCGGTGGCGGGATCCCGCAAATAGCGTCTGAAAGCACCGATCGGCCCGCCCGTGGGGCCGCCTACAATCCATTCCTTCTGTTGTTGCCGCCCTAACGCGAGGGAGATCCCCAGTTGGAAGTTGAAATCGGACGTGGGAAGAAGGGACGTCGGGCCTACGGCTTCGACGACATCGCAATCGTGCCATCGAGGCGCACCCGCGACCCCGACGACATCGACATCACCTGGAACCTCGGGCCCTATCGATTCGAGCTGCCGCTGCTCGCCTCCGCGATGGACGGCGTCGTCAGCCCCAAGACCGCGGCGCTCGTCAACCGTCTCGGTGGCCTCGGCGTGCTCAACCTCGAGGGGATCTGGTCCCGTTACGAGGACGCGGACGAGCAGCTCGATCGGTTGGCTGAGGCGCCGCCCGAGATGGCGACCCAGCTGATGCAGGAGATCTATGCCGAGCCCGTCAAGGCGGAGCTGATTGGCCGGCGCATCGAGGAGATCAAGGCCGAGGGAGCGGTAGCCTGCGGCTCGCTCACTCCGCAGAAGGTCAACGACCACTATGAGATCGCGCTCGAGGCCGGCATCGACATCCTCGTGATCCAGGGAACCGTGATCTCGGCTGAGCACGTCAGCTCCTCCTCTGATCCGCTCAACCTGAAGGAGTTCATCGCCGACCTGCCGATCCCCTGCATCGTCGGCGGTTGCGCCTCTTACTCGACCGGCCTGCACCTGATGCGGACCGGCGCCGTCGGAGTCCTGGTCGGCGTCGGCCCCGGCGCTGCCTGCACGACCCGCGGTGTGCTCGGGATCGGCGTGCCGCAGGCCACCGCGATCGCAGATGTCGCGGCGGCTCGCTCTCAGCACATGCTCGAGACCGGCCAGTACTGCAACGTGATCGCCGATGGCGGCATGCGAACCGGCGGCGACGTCTCCAAGGCGATCGCCTGCGGCGCCGACGCGGTGATGATCGGCTCGCCGATGGCGCGCGCCAAGGAGGCTCCGGGTCGGGGCTATCACTGGGGGATGGCGACCTTCCACCCCTCGCTGCCGCGCGGAACGCGCGTCGCTACCCACCAGGACGGCACCCTCGAGCAGATCTTGCTCGGTCCCGCCAATGAGAACGACGGCACCTTCAACCTGATGGGCGCCCTCCGCACCTCGATGGCGACCTGCGGCTACGAGGACATCCCGTCCTTCCACAGGGCCGAGGTGATGGTCGCCCCGGCGCTGCAGACGGAGGGCAAGTCGCTGCAGCAGCAGCAGTCGGTCGGCATGGGCTCGAACGGTCGCTCGGCCGTCGCGAACGGAGTCGGCGTAGCGGATGACTGAGCTGGCGGCCGAATCGGCGCCAGACTCGGCGGCCGCCGCCGCCGGGACCGGGGTGGTTCCGACCGACCGGGAGGAGGTCCTGGTCCTCGACTTCGGCGGTCAGTACTCGCAGTTGATAGCCCGGAGGATCCGCGAATGCGGGGTTTTCGCCGAACTGCTCCCGCACAGCCTCGATCTGGGACGGATCAAGGCCCGCAATCCGCGGGCCCTGGTGCTCTCCGGAGGGCCCGCTTCCGTCTACGAGCCCGGTGCCCCGGCGCTCCGCCCGGAACTGCTCGAGCTGGGCATCCCCGTGCTCGGCATCTGTTACGGAATGCAGGCGATGGTTCGGGAGCTGGGCGGCCGGGTCGAAGGCGCGGAGCGGGGCGAGTTCGGGCGCACGGCGCTGACTCTGGCCGGCGACGGCGGCCGCCTACTCGCCGGACTTCCCGCCGAGCAGCAGTGCTGGATGTCCCATCGCGACAGCGTTTACGAGGCGCCCCCGGGGTTCACGGGCCTGGCCTCGAGCCCGGGGTCTCCCGTGGCGGCCTTCGAGAACGAGGCGGCCGGGCTCTATGGCATCCAGTTCCATCCCGAGGTCGTGCACACACCACACGGGCAGGTGATCCTCGAGCGCTTCCTCCGTGACCTCGCCGGCTGCGAGGAGCGCTGGACGATGAGCTCGGTGATCGACGAGCAGATCGCAAAGGTGCGCGAACAGGTTGGTGGCGCCGGCGTGATCTGCGGCCTCTCGGGCGGTGTCGACTCCGCCACGGCCGCGGCGCTCGTCCACCGGGCGATCGGTGAGCAACTCACCTGCGTGCTCGTCGACCACGGACTGCTCCGCAAAGGCGAGGCCGAGCAGGTCGTGGCCAACTTCCGCGAGGGGCTTGGGATCAAGCTGATCCATGTCGACGCCGAGGATCGCTTCCTCGCTCGGCTTGCCGGCGAGGATGATCCCGAGACCAAGCGGATGATCATCGGCGAGGAGTTCATCCGGGTCTTCGAGGAGGAGGCCCGCAAGCTCCCCGACGTCAGGTTCCTCGTCCAGGGAACGCTCTACTCAGACGTGATCGAGTCCGGTGGGGCAGAGGGTGCGGCGACGATCAAGTCCCATCACAACGTCGGCGGCCTGCCTGATGATCTCGACTTCGACCTCATCGAGCCGCTGCGGATGCTGTTCAAGGACGAGGTCCGGAACGTGGCCTCAGAACTCGGCCTCAATGACCGCATGGTCTGGCGCCAGCCGTTTCCGGGCCCGGGCCTGGCAATCCGCATCGTCGGCGGCGAGGTCACGAAGGAGCGGCTCGAGATCCTCCGCGAGGCCGACGCGATCCTCCAGGAGGAGATCCGCGCTGCAAACCTCTACCGCAATCTGTGGCAGAGCTTCTGCGTGCTGCCGGTGGTCCGCTCGACCGGTGTCCAGGGCGATGGCCGCACCTACGCCTACCCGATCGTGGTTCGCGCCGTCACCTCCGACGATGCGATGACGGCCGATTGGGCGCGGCTTCCCTACGACCTGCTGGAGCGGGTCTCCAACCGGATCATCAACGAGGTCTCCCATGTCAATCGGGTCGCGCTCGACATCTCTTCGAAGCCGCCGGCGACGATCGAGTGGGAATGATTGGGGCGGCGCCGCGGCGCCGTGGATGATCCTACGCGGGTGCCTGAGCCGCCCGGATGATCGGGGTCAGGACCAGCGGTCCCAGCGCTTCAGGCTGTTGGTTGGGTTGAGGGTATGACCGCCCTCGTACCAACCGGGAGCCGACCACATCTCGAAGTGGAGGTGGCAGCCCGTGGCTCGACCCGTGTCGGACTCGAAGCCGATCCGTTCGCCGGTGCGGACCTGTGTGCCCTGCTTCGGGCGGCCGCCCCGCTCGAGATGCATGTAGACGTAGTCCACGCCTGTCTTGCGGCCGTCGATGACCACGTAGTTGCCGGCGGCGCTCTGTGACGCCTTGACCTGCACGCGCCCACCGCGAGCGGCGTAGACCGGGTTGCCGCACTTGGCGAAGATGTCCTGGCCCTGGTGACCGCGCCCGGCTCCCAGTCCATCGCCGTAGTCGTGGCGGCCGGCGAGCGGGAAGCGGTGGTCGTAATAGCGGAAGCCGGCCTTGCCGCCGGAGCCGCCGCTGAGCTGGCTGACCTCAAACTTGTACTTGCCGTTCGGAGCGACCTTGCCGTTCTCGCCGAGGCCGTCCCAGGTGGCGCTGTTGTTGGCGAAGGGCTTCTGGCGCTTCTCCACGATCGTATCGACGAGTCGCTTGTTCTTACCCTTGAGGACGTCGATCCGCACATCGGTAGGCCCGTCAGCCTCGAACAGGTACTCGACCCGGCTGCGTCGCTTGCCGTCGAAGAAGCTCTTCGTTGGAGTCGCCTCCGCCGCGGTCACATCGAAGCCCTCGACCTCTTCGATCCGACCCTCGCCGACCACCTTGAGACGATCCGCCGAGCGCGCCTTGTTGCCGAAGTCGTCGATCACGACGGGCTTGCCCGAGAGCGCCCCGCGCGGCACCTTGAACTGCACCCTCGAGCCGGTCGTCCGCTTCGGCTCGATCTGAAGGTTGCCGTCCTCGCCGCTCACCCTGACCGTCTTGACCGCGGCGAGGTCGTGTCCGCTCAGCTCCGCGATCCCGGTCTCGGCGACTGTTCGGGGGGCGAGGCAGCGCTCGAGGCAGCGGGCGCTGTCGACCTCGGGTGGGGAGGGCGCGGTGACGCCGCCGTCATCGCCGCTGGCGGCACCGGCGCCGACCAGCACGGTCGTCGCGATCGCCGCGCCAATCAGCGTTGCCTTGCGGTTCTTGCTCCGGCGATCTCGGACCGAGGTCACGTTTGCCGTCTCTCTTTCCTTCAGGCCTGCGGGGTTAGCTGACGGGCTCGCGCCGAAAGAGCAGCGCTACAGGAATCAGTTCCCGATTCGCCCCTGGGAGTGGCTTTCGACCTCTCCCTGCGGTTCCCCCGCCCACCGGCTTTCTTGCAACCGGAGATTCGGCAGGTACAAACTTGAGCGGCAGTATAGCCACGCACACGGCGGGGTCAACATAAATACATTTGCAACGAACTGCTAACACTCGCGCCGGTCTGTGAGCAAACCATTGCAACACCCGCCGGCTGGCCGCTCCCGCCCGGTGGCGGTCGGCGTTGAGCGGGCCGAACATCTATCATCCCGCGCCCGCGTCGGTCGGCCTCTCGCCGGGACGCGTTTTTCACGTGATGAAGACCTACTCAGCTACAGCAGCGGACCGCGAGCGCGTCTGGTACGTGGTCGACGCCGACGGTCAGACCCTCGGGCGTCTGGCGACCCAGATCGCGGACACGCTCCGCGGCAAGCGCAAGCCTCAGTACACGCCGCACACCGACGTCGGTGACTTCGTCGTCGTCCGCAATGCGGAAAAGATCGCGGTCACCGGCAACAAGCTGCAGTCGAAGCGCTACTGGCGTCACAGCGGTTACCCGGGCGGGATCCGCTCACGGACCCTGGCCGAGATGCTGGAGCGCCGGCCCGAGGATGTCATCCGTCTCGCCGTGAGAGGAATGCTGCCCCGCAACAAGCTGGCCCGCAAGCAACTGCTCAAGCTCAAGGTCTACGCCGGCCCCGAGCATCCGCACGAGGCTCAGCAGCCTAAGCCCATGGAGGTGAGGTCTTGACCTGGAGTGAGGACGTCGAGCGGGGGGATGCCCCCGAGCCCGAAGAGAGCAATCCCAACGATCAGCCTGTGGAGGCCGCAGCAGACGCCGCCCCTGAGGCCGCGCCTGCAGAGGAGCCCGCCGCCGACGCCGCCCCCGAGCCCGAGCCGTCGGCCGACGCCGCCTCAGAGGAGCCCGGCGCGGAGGCCGCCCCCGAGCCCGCGCCCGCAGAGGAGCCCGCCGCCAACGCTGCCCCCGAGCCCGCCCCTGACGAGCCCGCCCCTGAGCCTGAGGCGCAGGCTGCGCCGGTTCCGCCGGCGAAGGCCGAGGGGAAAGAAAAGGGCAAGGACGTCGTTCCCGGCGCCAACCTCGAGCCGATCGCAATCACCGAGGAGCGCGAGCTGACGACCGAGGAGCGCGCCAAGCTCGAAGCCGAAGAGGAGGAGCGCGCCACCCGTGAGGCGGCCGAATCCGCCGACGAGGACGAACTTCCCAGCCGCGAGGCTGTGACGGTCCCCGCCGACACCGCGATCCAGGCGACCGGTAAGCGCAAGAGCTCAGTTGCCCGTGTGGTTCTCCGTGCCGGCGAGGGCACGATCCAGGTCAACGGCCGTGGCCTCGAGGATTACTTCCCCCGTCCCCATCATCAGTCGATGACCCGCCAGCCATTGATGACCGCCGGCTATGACAGCAGCGTCGACATCAAGGTCCGCGTCCACGGTGGTGGTATCTCCGGCCAGGCCGGCGCTGTCCGTCACGGCATCGCGAGGGCGCTCTGCGACCTCGACCCTGAACTCCGCGGCGATCTCAAGCGGCGCGGACTGCTGACCCGCGACGCCCGCCGCAAGGAGCGCTACAAGGCGGGTCTCAAGAAGGCGCGCAAGAAGCCACAGTTCAGCAAGCGCTGAGCCGGGGACTGCACCGCCGGCTTCTGTAGCCCGGCTCCAGCTCGCATCTGATTCGATTCCTGCCTATGAGCGAGGGCATGAAGCTGTTTGGCACCGATGGGGTTCGCGGGCCGGTGGGCTCGAAGCTGACCGCTGAGCTGGCTCTCGCGCTTGGCCGCGCGACAGCGGCCGAGAGCGTGGCCGAGCGCCCGCAGGTCCTGATCGTCCGCGACACGCGCGAATCCGGCCACATGCTCGAGTCCGCCCTGGCGGCGGGTCTGGCGGCGGGCGGCGCTGACGTGTTCTCGGCCGGTGTGCTTCCGACTCCGGCCGCTGCGATCCTCGTCCGACGCCACGGCCTCGACCTCTCGGTCGTCGTCTCAGCCTCTCACAACCCCTGGGGTGACAACGGGATCAAGTTCTTCGACGCCGCGGGCCGCAAGCTCGACGACGAGGCGGAGGCGCGGGTCGAGGCGCGGGTCGCCGCCGGTCCTGCCGGCGGCACCGCATCGGGCCGGATCCGCAAGCTCGAGGGAGCTCGTGAGGATTACCTTCGGGAGCTCGGATCCGCTTTCGATCTCGACCTCAGCGGTCGCAAGATCGTGCTCGACTGCGCCAACGGAGCGACCTACCGGGTTGCGCCGGCCGCCTTCGAGCGGCTCGGAGCCGAGGTCATTGCGATTGCCGCTGAGCCCGATGGCCGCAATATCAACGAGCGCTGTGGCTCCACGCATCTCGAGCTCATCGGCGAGGCGGTCCGCAGGGAGGGGGCTGAGATCGGCTTCGCCTTCGACGGCGACGGCGATCGCGTCCTCGCCGTGGATGGCAACGGCGAGCCTTTCGACGGCGACGAGATCGTCGCACTCGCCGCGCTCCACCTCAAACAGGCCGGGCAGCTCCCGGGCGGTGTGGTCGTGACCGTGATGACCAACTACGGCTTCCATACCGCGATGGCGGCTGCCGGAATCGAAGTCGAGACCACCGGGGTCGGTGATCGTTATGTGATCGAGGCCCTGCTCGAGAAGGGGTGGACGATCGGCGGTGAGCAGTCCGGCCACATCATCTGGACCGACTTCGCGGCGACAGGAGACGGTCTCGCCGCCGCCCTGCTCGTCAGCCGTGCGACCGCAGACGGCAAGCTCGCCGATTTGAGACCGCTGCAGAAGCTGCCGCAATACCTGGAGAACGTGCCGATCCCGAGCCGCGAGGCCCTGGCGGGCGCAACCGACCTCTGGGAGGCGGTCGGTCGGGAGGGTGCCCTGCTCGAGGGGCGAGGGCGGGTCTTGGTTCGGCCGTCCGGCACCGAGCCGCTGATCAGGGTGATGGTGGAGGGGCCGGATGAGCAGGAGTGCAAGGTGGTGCTCGGCCGCCTCGTTGAGGCGGCGAGGGTTGCACTGGGCTGAGCCTGAGCCCTGGGGGCTTGCCGCTGCCTCTAACCTTCCCGCAGCGCCATAAAGGCCTGCCAGGCTGACACGGAGACACCTTTACCCAAATGTGCGGCATCGTCGGATATGTGGGCGGGAGGCCCTGCCGAGATCTTCTCATCGCGGGCCTCGAAAAGCTCGAGTACCGCGGATACGACTCCGCCGGCGTCTCGCTGCTCGATCACGGCAAGATCGAGACCGTTCGGGCGGTCGGAAACCTCGCCAACCTGCGCGCCGCCGTTGAGACCGCGGCGGGCAGCAGCGCCGTAGCGGTGGCCGAGACCGAGGCGACGATCGGGCTTGCCCACACCCGCTGGGCGACCCACGGCCGCGTCACCCAGGAGAACGCGCATCCGCACGGCGATTGCTCCGATCAGGTCCACATCGTGCTCAACGGGATCGTCGAGAACCACACCGATCTGCGCCGGACTCTGACCGAAGAGGGCCACCAGTTCAGCTCCGAGACCGACGCCGAGATCGTCGCCCATCAGATCGAGAAACACTACGACGGCGATCTGGTCACTGCGGTGCGGGCCGCCTTCAACGAGCTTCGCGGCCACTATGCGTTCGTGGCGATGCACGCCGACCACCCTGAGCAGCTCGTCGGCGCCCGCCAGGAGTGCCCGTTGATCGTCGGCCTCGGCGAGGGCGAGACGTTCCTCGCCTCGGCGATTCCGGCCTTCCTCAAGGAGACCCGCGAGGTGATGCAGGTCGAGAACGGGGACATCGTGATCATCAGCCCGGAGGGCGTCGAGGTGACCGATGCCTCCGGCACTCCCCTGGAGCGGGAGATCAACGAGGTCACCTGGGATGAGGAGGCGGCTGAGCGCGGCGGCTACCCGACTTTCATGATGAAGGAGATCCACGAGCAGCCCGACGCGGTCGCCGAGACGATCGCCGACCGGCTGCCGCACCTCGACTCGGTCGATCTCAGCGAGCTCGAGTACCCGGCGGAGAGCGCGGCCAAGCTGCGGCGGGTGGTGATCGTCGCCTGCGGCACCTCCTACCACGCCGGCCTCGTCGGTCGCTACGCGATCGAGCACTGGGCGCGGATTCCCGTCGAGATGGACGTCGCCTCGGAGTTCCGCTACCGCGATCCGGTGATCTCGTCCGAGGACCTCGTAATCGGCATCACGCAGTCGGGCGAGACCGCCGACACGCTTGCCGCAATGCGGTTGGCGCGTGAGCGCGGCGCGCACGTGGTCGCCCTTACGAACGTGATGGGCAGTCAGGCGACCCGTGACGCGAACTCCGTCCTCTTCACCCGCGCGGGTCTCGAGATCGGGGTGGCGGCGACCAAGACCTTCACGAGCCAGATGGCGGCGATGTATCTGCTCGCGCTCTGGCTCGCCGAGGCGCGAGGCGAGCTGCCGCCAAAGCGGATCGCCGAGTTGATCGCCGAGCTGAAGACGCTCCCGCACCACATCGAGGAGACGCTCGCCTCAACCGAGGAGCAGGTCCGCGCGGTCGCGCGTAGCCATTACCAGGGCCGGTTCTTCCTCTATCTGGGGCGCCACATCGGTCTGCCGATCTGTCTCGAAGGGGCGCTGAAGATGAAGGAGATCTCCTACATCCCCTCGGACGCCTACGCGGCGGGTGAGATGAAGCACGGCCCGATCGCGCTGCTGGACGAGTCGACGCCGGTCGTTTGCGTCGCCACCGACAGCCCGATTCTCGACAAGGTGCTCTCCAATGTCGCCGAGGTCAGGGCTCGAGGAGCGGATGTGATCGCGATTGCAACCGAGGGCTCCGAGGACGTCAAGGATGCGGCCGATCAGACGATTTTCGTGCCTCGCACCGACTGGATCCTGCAGCCGATGCTCGCCGTACTGCCGCTGCAGTTGCTCGCCTACGACACCACCCGGCTACTCGGGCTCAATGTCGATCAGCCGCGCAACCTGGCGAAAACGGTCACCGTTGAGTAACGGTCTGCGAGCCCGGTATCCCGACCCGGCCGCCGGAGCGTCTAGGATCGGCCGCGCCATGCAGATCTGCAGCCATACCCCCGCCCGTACTGTCCTGATTCTATTCGCCGTGCTGGCAGCGCTGGCGCTGGCTGCGTGCGGGGATGACGGCGGTGCAAGCTCCGATCTCGGGCCCGATCCGGCCACCGTGGCTCCGGCCGACGTGTCGCTCTACTTCGAGGCTGTGGTCCGCCCGGAAGGCGATCAGAAGGAGAGCCTGCTCGCGGCGCTCTCGAAGGTCACCAACAGCGACGACCCTGGTGCCTTGATCAACTCGGCGATTGAGCAGGGCCTCTCCGAGCAGGGCTTCAGCTACAGCGAGGACGTCGAACCGTGGCTCGGCCAGCGCGCCGGCGCCTTCCTCACCGAGCTCACCGCCGACGGCGGCGACGGCGCGGTCGCCGTCGCGGTCACCGACACCGACGCGGCCCGATCGGCGATCCAGAAGGCCGCCGATGCCGACGACGTGCAGGAGACCGACGCCACCTACGAGGGCGTCGACTACCAGGTAGACCAGGAGGGCGCCGCCGTCGGGATCGTCGGGGACTTCCTCGTCGCCGGCACCAAGACCGGTTTCGAGGCGGCGGTCGACGCTTCCAACGACGCCTCGCTGACGAGCAACCTCGAGGCCACCGACGCGCTTGACAGCGTCCCCTCCGACAGCCTCTTCAGTACCTACATCGACGCCGCCAAGCTGGTCGATCTCGCGGTCGAATCCGGCGCCGTCACCCAGAAGGATCTCGAAGCCGCGGCGGGCGACCAGCTCGACTCGCTCGACGAAGGTCCGGTTGTGATCTCGGGCGGGGCGACCGCCGATTCCTTTTCGATCGAGGCCTCCGGCCCTGGTGGCTCCGACTCCCCCGGCGATCTCGTCTCCGGCCTTCCCGCCGACGCTTGGATGGCGATCGGCGTGCCGATGATCGGTGAGGCGATCAGCACCGGCTACCAGAGCTTCGTCGGAAGCCTTGAATCCGGGCTCGGCGACCTGCCCTTCTCGGATCTGCCCGGCGCCGACGTGCCCTCGACGAAGCTGCCCGATGTCGAGGCTGAGCTGAAGTCCGCTCTCGGGCTGGACATCGCCAAGGACTTCGCCTGGGCAGGCGACCTGGCGGTGTTCGTCCAGGGCTCCTCGCTGTTCGATCTCGGCGGTGCGATCGTGATCGACACCGACGACGAGCAAGCGGCTTCCGCGGCCCTCGTCAAGCTGCGCAAAGCGATTCAGGGTGAGCGGGGGATCAGAGTCTCGACCACACCCGACGGCTTCCAGATCCAGCTGGCGGGAGCGCCGGTCGGCGCCGACGTTGCGCTGCGCGACGGCAAGGTCGTGGTCGCCGTCGCCGGCGTCACCGTCGATGACGTGCTCTCGCCGAGCGAGGCGCTGGCCGATTCAGACACATTCCAGAGCGCCTCAGGCGCGCTTGGCGAGGGCCTCGAGGCCTCGCTCTACCTGGCCTTCCCTCCGATCGTCGGCCTGCTTGAGAGCAGCGGACAGACAGGCGATCCCTCCTACCAGCAGGTGAAGCCGGTCCTTGACGCCCTCAACTACCTCGTGGCGGGCAGCGGCACCGACGGTGACCGGGCTGTCGGCCGTCTCGTGCTCGGCCTCCGCGACGATGGCGGCAGCAGCTCGGCCGCGGCTGCCGCGATCACACCGTGACCGCTGCCCCGGCGCTGCGGCCGGGGATCGATCTGATCGAGATTGAGCGTCTGGAACGAGCGCTGGAACGGCGTCCCCGCCTGGCGGAGCGGCTCTTCAGCGAGGGCGAGCTGATCTACGCCAACGCCCGCGGCCGGCCCGCCCGCCACCTCGCCGCCCGCTTCGCCGCCAAGGAGGCCGCGGTCAAGGCGCTCGGGGGCGGGCTGCCGCTGCGCGACGTAGAGGTGGTCGCTTCCGAGCAAGGGCCGCGGTTGCGGCTCGAGCGCATCGCCGCCCAGCGGGCCGCGGAGCTGAAGCTCGAGCTGAGCGTCTCGCTCACCCACTCGCGTGAGCTGGCCGCGGCGGTGGTCGTGGCGGCGCCCAGCGAGTCCCCTGCGGCGCCTCAGGGCCGATTGGGATAGGCCCTGAGTAGGATCGGGCCCGTGGACGTGCCGGCCTGGCTTTCACCTCTGCTTGACGCCGCGGCGATGCGGGAGGCTGACCGCTGGGCGATCGGGGAGCGGGAAATCCCCTCGCTGGAGCTGATGGAGACCGCCGGGGCGGCCGTCGCGGCGACGGTTGAAGACGTCGCCGGCTCGGGTCCGATCAGGGTTGTCTGCGGCAAGGGCAACAACGGTGGCGACGGCCTCGTCGCCGCTCGCTTGCTGATCGAGCGCGGCCGTGAGGTCGAAGCGCTGCTGCTCTGGGCCGTCGATGAGCTGACGCCTGACTCGAAGGTCAATCTCGAGCGTTTCGCGGGACGCGTGCGCAGGCCCGAGCCCGAGGCTCTGCCGGGCGCCCTGGCGGGCTCTGGGGCGATTGTCGATGCGATCTTCGGAACCGGGTTCTCCGGGGCGCCGCGGCCCCCCGCCGAGGCGGCAATCGCGGCGATCAACGATGCGCATTGCGCCGTTGTCGCCTGCGATATCCCCTCTGGCGTCGACGCCTCGACAGGCGCCGTCGAGGGCGCCGCGGTGGCGGCCGGGCGAACCGTCACCTTCCACGCCGCCAAGCTCGGCCAGTTCGTCGAACCGGGTCGCGGACTGAGCGGTGAGTTGACCGTCGTCGACATCGGCATCCCGGCCGAGGCGCCCGCGCCGACCGCGGCGGGAACAATCGGCGAGGCGGTGCTGGAGGGGCTACCGCACCGCGATGATCGCTCGAACAAGTTCAGCTCCGGCAACGTGCTCATCGTTGGCGGCTCGCGCGGGCTGACGGGCGCTGTCTGCATGGCCGCGCAGGCGGCGATACGGGCCGGCGCCGGATATGCGGCCGTGGCGATGCCGCGCACGCTGGAAGCAATCCTCGAGGTGAAGCTGACCGAGGTGATGACCCTCGGTGTCTCGTGCCACGAGGACAGCCTCGAGCCTGGCGCCGCGGAGGCGATCCTCGAGCGCACCCGGAGCGCCCGTTGCGTCGTGCTCGGACCCGGCATGGGCAGGGAGGAGCGGGCCGTGGAGCTGGCCCGCCACCTGGCGACGGCGATTGAGGTCCCACTGTTGATTGACGCCGACGGCCTCAACGCGCTCGGGACCGGGTTGGAGAGCGCTGCGGTTTCCGGCCGCCCCCTGGTCCTTACCCCGCACGCCGGTGAGCTCGGGCGCCTGCTCGGGGTCGATTCGGATGCCGTCTCGGCCGTCCGGCTCGAATCAGCCCGGGAGGCTGCGCGACGCTGCGGCGGGATCGTCGTCCTCAAGGGCTCAGACACGATCGTCACCGACGGAGAGCGCATCGCGATCAACCGCCTCGCGAGCCCCGGGCTGGCAACAGCCGGCACCGGCGACGTGCTCTCCGGCACAATCGCGGCCCTGATCGCCCGGGGGATGAATCCGTTCGAGGCCTGTGCGGCCGGCGTACTCGCACACGCCCGGGCCGGCCGCCTGGCCGCGGAGCGGGTGGGGGTCGACTCGGTGATCGCCAGTGACGTGATCGAGGCCCTGCCGGCGGGGCTCGCTCGCTGATGGAAGCCTTTCAGCGCGGGACCGCCTGGATTGACATCGGGGCGCTGCAGCGCAACTGCGAGAGGCTCTCAGGGGAGCTTGGCGAGGGGACGGAGCTCTGCGCCGTTGTCAAGGCGAACGGCTACGGGCACGGGATGATCGAGTCGGCCCGCGCGGCGGTCACCGCAGGCGTGGGGACGCTCGCGGTGGCGACCGCCGGGGAGTCGTTCGAGCTCAGGGCCGGGCTGGCGGATGCCAAGATCCTGGTCCTTGGTGCGCTGACCGACCCCGAGCTGGACGTCGTGCTCGGAGCGGGGGCTGATCTCGGGGTCTGGCGGCAGGGCTTCCTCGAGGCAGTGGCCGAGCGGGGGGCGCGGTTCGGGCAGCGGCCCCGCATCCACATCAAGTACGACACCGGAATGGGCCGGCTCGGCGAGCGCGAGCCCGCCAACGTCGAGCGACTTCTGGCGCTCGCCGCCGCTGACGATCGGCTCGAGCTGGCGGGGCTCTGGACCCACTTCGCTACTGCCGACGACCGCGACTCGGCCTTCTTCGGGGAGCAACTCGAGCGCTTCGCCGAGCTCGCGATTCCGGCTCGCGAACGCTATGGCGTGGCGCTGCACGCGGCCAACAGCGCCGCCACGCTCCGCGACCCTGCGTCGCATTTCGACATGGTGCGCTGCGGTGTCGCCGTCTACGGCCTCGACCCGTTCGGGTCCGATCCCGCCTATTCGAACGTGGAGCCGGTGATGGGGCTGAGCAGCTACGTCGCTGATATCAAGCGCTTTCGGCCCGGTGACACCGCCGGCTACGGCCGTCGCTGGGAAGCGGACCGTGAGACCTTCGTCGGGGTTGTGCCGCTCGGCTACGGGGACGGCTATCGCCGCGGTCTCGGCAACGCCTTCGACGTGCTCATCGACGGCAGTCGCTATCCGGTGGTGGGCATGGTCTCGATGGACAACATCACCGTCGACCTCGGCCCCGACCCGGGGGCCGCGATCGGCGAGGAAGTGGTTTTGCTGGGGCGCAGTGGCGAGGGCCGGATCACGGCTGAGGAGTGGGCCCGGCGGCTGGAGACGATCAACTATGAGGTCACCTGCGGGATCTCGGCTCGGGTCCCGCGGCTGCAGCGCCGGTGAGCGGCGGCGCCGGTGAGCGGATCGAGGCGGCGCTCGTTGCCGACGAGCGCCTGCGAGCGCTGCGTTCCGGCCTTGCCGATATCGGCGAGGCCCAGATCTGGGTCGTCGGCGGCGCCGTCCGCGACGCCCTGGCTGGGCGTTCGATTGACGACATCGACCTCGCGACCGACGGTGACGTCGCAGCGATTGCCCGCGACGCCGCCCGCTTGCTCGGGGGCAGTCCCTTCGAGCTCTCCGACGACTTCGCGACCTGGCGGGTGAGCGGGCCGAGCGCGGCCTGGACGCTCGACGTGGCGGCGCTGCGCGAGACCACGATCGAGGCCGACCTCGGCTGCCGGGACTTCACGGTCAATGCCGTCGCGGTGGCGCTCGCCGGTGGTGAGCCGATCGACCCCACCGGCGGCATCGCCGACCTCGACCGCGGTATTCTGCGGCCGGCTTTCGCCGGTGCTTTTGAGGCGGACCCGCTGCGCATGCTGCGCGCGGCGCGGATCGGGGCCGGCTTCGCGCTCGAGCCGACCCGGGAGACGATCGAGCTGATCGCTGCATCGGCGCCCAGAGCAGCGGAGCCCGCGGGCGAGCGCCGCTTTGCCGAGCTGCGAGCGATGATCGCCGGCGAGCGGCCGCTGGCTTCGCTGGGGCTGCTGAACCGGCTCGGTTTGACCGCGGTCGTGCTGCCGCAGTTGGCGTCGCTCCGCGGGGTCAGCCAGAGCGCCAACCACCACCTTGACGTCTACGAGCACACGATTGAGGTGCTGCGGCGCTGGCTCGAGGTCGAGCGCGACCTGGAGCGCTACGCCGGTAGGTCCGCGCCGGCGGTCGAGGCCGCCCTTGCGGAGCCCCTCGCCGACGGGCTCACCCGTCGTGACGGAATTCGCTTCGCCGCCGTGCTCCACGACATCGGCAAGCCCGCGACGCGGACCGAGCAAGGTGGTCGGGTCGGCTTCCGTGGCCACGATCGCGTCGGGGCCGAGATGGTCGCCGACCTCTGCCGCGAGCTGCGCACCAGTGGGCGTTTCTCCGACTACCTTGCGGCACTGACGCGACACCACCTCGTCCTTGGCTTCATGACGCACGAGCGGCCGCTCCGCCGCCGCCGGATCTGGGAGTACCTCTCCGTGACCGGCCGGGAAGCTCTCGACGTGACGCTGCTGACCGTCGCCGACAGGCTCAGCGCTCAAGGCTCGGGGGTCCCCGAGCAGGCGATCGATGCCCATCTGGAGCTCGCCCGCGAGATGATCGCCGAGATCGTCGAGCTCGATCGCGAGGGCCCTCCGGAACCGCTGCTCGACGGGCGTGAGATCGCCGCTCTGCTCGGGGCCGAGGGTGAGCGGATCGGGGAAGCCGTGCGCGAGCTCGCCGCGGCCCAGTTCGCGGGCGAGGTCGATGACCGCGCGGCGGCCGAGGCTCACCTGCACGACTGGTCGGCGGCCAGATAGGCTGGCGCAGATGTCGCCTCCCGACTGCATCTTCTGCGCGATCGTCGCCGGTGCAGCTCCGGCCGAAGTGCTCGACTCAGACGAGCACACGATCTCGTTCATGGACATCAACCCGGCGACCCCGGGCCACGCTCTGGTGATCCCCCGGCGGCACTCGAAGGATCTGATCGAGATCAACTCCTACGATCTGCGCCACACGATCGCGGCCTCGCAGCGGCTCACCTTGCGGATGGCCGAGTCGCTGAAACCGGCCGGCTTCAACCTGATCAACGCCAGCGGTGCGGCTGCCTGGCAGACCGTCTTTCATTTCCACGTCCACGTCATTCCCCGCTATGAGGACGACCCACTGAAGCTCCCCTGGATTCCTCGCGGGGCCGAGATGGACGAGATCGCGCGGATTGCCGCGCAGATAAGAGGTGACGAGTAGATGAGTGATTCCGCCCCAGATCCGGTTCGACTCGAGCGCGACGGCGACGTTGCCGTCGCGGTGCTCGACGACCCGCCCCTGAACCTGTTCCGGACGCGGACCTTCGCGCAGCTGCGGGAGATACGAGACGAGGTCGCCGGCTCCGATGCGCGGGCATTCGTATTCCGCGCCAAGGGTGACATATTCACCGGCGGTGTTGATGTCGAGACCTTCGCGGCGGTCAAGGATTCCGCCGAGGGCAGGGCTCTGGCCGGGCAGGCGATCGCCGACCTCGCCTGCTTCGAGCGCCTACCGATCCCGACGCTCTCCTTGGTCCAGGGTCTGTGCCTGACGGCGGGGCTCGAGGTCTCGCTCGGCTGCGACATGATCTGGGCCGCCGAGGGCGCTCGCTTCGGGCTCGTCGAGCGGGTTGTCGGCCTGACCCCGTTCGGGGGCGGCGTGCAGCGGATGGCCGAGCGAGCGGGCCCGGCCCGAGCCCGTGAGTTCGTGATGACAGGCGGTCTCTACGACGCCCCGAAGATGCTCGAATGGGGTGTCGTCAACCGAGTTCTGCCGGCCGAGGACCTGTTGCAGAAGGGGATGAAGTTCGCCCACGAGCTCGCGGCCGGCCCGACGGTGGCGCACGGCGCGACCAAGCGAATCATCCGCGCCTACCTAGACGGCGGCATCGAAGCGGCCGACACGATCACCCCCGAGGTCGCCGCGCCACTGTTCGACAGCGAGGATCTCAAAGGCGCCGTCAAGAGCTTCCTCACCGATGGCCCGGGCAAAGCCACCTTCGAGGGGAAGTAGGACCGGTCCCGCGCTCTCACTCCGCTACGCTCCCCGTCGCCATGGGCAAGGAAGAGAAAATCGAGATGGAGGGCGAGGTCACCGAGGCCTTGCCGAACACGATGTTCAAGGTCACCCTCGACAACGACCACCAGGTTCTCGGCCACATCAGCGGCAAGATGCGCCGCCACTACATCCGCATCCTGCCCGGCGACCGGGTCAAGATCGAGCTCAGCCCCTACGATCTCGACCGCGGCCGGATCACCTACCGCTACAAGTAGCAGCGGGGTGGCAGCCGGCGGCTGCCGTCAGTCGGCGGTGCGCTGCATCCCGCGAAGGGCCCAGGCGGCGAGCACGACGATCAGGCCGATCAGGGCGACGATCCCGGGCCAGGTGCCGCTCCAGGTGACGGTGCCGACAAAGCCCTGGCGCGCCATCTCGACGATCTGCGTCGCCGGATTGATCTTCGCAACCTCGGCAAGCCAGCCGGTCAGCAGCTCCTGTGGCGCGTAGGCGGTGGTGGTCAGGATCAGCACCAGCATCCCGGCCTGCATCAAGGGTGCCGCCGACTGTGTCTTGAACTTCAGCGCCAGGGCGACGCCCCAGCAGGCCGCGACGACCCCCATCCCCATCACCGCGAAGATCGCGACGAACAGGCCGAGCGCGCCGGGGAAGTGGGCGCCGACGATCATCGCGACGACGAACAGGAAGGTGCCGGGGACCAGCGCCCGCAGGCTGGCGGAGCTGACCATGCCGGCGAGCAGCACCCAGCGCGGGGCGGGGGAGGAGAGGAAGCGGTCGAAGAGCCCGTTCTCGATGTCGCGGGCGAGGTTGACCCCGGTCGCCGCGCCGGTGAATCCGGCACCCTGCATCAGGCTGACTGGGATCAGAAAGCTCTGGTAGCTCTGGGTGTCAAAGCCCGGTAGCAGGGTCAGGCTGCCGAACACCGCCGTTAGGCCGAGGAAGAAGATCGTCGGTGCCAGCACCCCGGGGATCGCGGCTCCCGGCACCCGCAGCAACTCGTTCCGCGAGCGCTGGATCATCGCCCGGATCGTCATCCATTCGGCGCTGAGCCCGTAGGGGTTCACCGGATCAGCCCGTCCTCAGCCGGTGCCGGAGCGCCCGGGCGGCGAGGATCGTGCCGAAGCCTCCGATGATCACGAGCCCGAGCAGCGCCTTGAGCATGTCGTCGGTGCTGAAGGCGAAGACCACCGGGTCGCGGACGGCGTCGACGATGAAGCTCAGCGGGTTGTATTGAGCGATCGCCTTCGCCGGCTGCAGCAGCAGGTCCTCGGGGAAGAAGGCGGTCGAGAGGAAGAGGATCACGAAGACGATTGGGAACATCCCCTGGACGACGGAGGCGCTGCCCGAGCGCAGGGCGATCGCCGCCCCGATCGAGCCGAAGGCCACGGCTGAACCGATCACCAGGAGGATCATCACCACGATCCCGAGCGGCCCCTCGGTGAACTTGACGCCGAAGATGAAGCCGATCGCCAGGAACCAGATCGCCGTGAACAGGCCGAGCGCGGCGGTCCCGGCGAGGCGGCCGAGGACGATCGTGAAGCGCGGGATCGGCGCCGCCAGGAGGCGGTCCGTGAAACCCATCTCGATGTCAACCGCAAGCGCGATGCCGCCGCTGTTGCCCGCCAGCAGAGTCGACTGCACCATCGCCCCGGCGAGCATGAAGGCGAGGAAGCTCTGGACGGCTGGGAACTCCGGCAGATCGACCGCCCGTCCAGCGCCGCCGGTCTGGATCGCCAACAGCAGCGTCGGGAAGACGATCAACGGCGCCATCAGTTGCGGGCGTCTGAAGGTCTGCTTGACCGAGCGCCAGCCGAGCGCGCCGACGACCCGCCAGCTATGGCGGCTCATCATCGCCTTCATCCGGCGATCGCCTCGCTCTCGCCGGTGGCGGCATCGGCGCTCTCGTCGGCCGCCTCGAGATGCTGCCCGGTCTTCTCGACGAAGACGTCATCGAGGCTCGGCTCGACCAGGTCGAGCGATTCGACCAGGATCCCCCGCTCGTCCAGGGCCCGCACGACGGGGGCGATCTCGGCGGCGCCGTGTTCGAGCTCGACGATCAGGGTCCCCTCCTTGGAGGGGAGCAGGGCCCCGAAGCGGCCCAGGACCTCGTTGCAGAGCTCCGGTGAGCCCTCGGCTACCGCAACCTCGAGGCGAGGCTTGCCAACCTCGGCTTTGAGCGAGGCGGGAGTGCCCTCGGCGACGATCTTGCCGGCGCTGATGATCGCGACCCGGTTGGCGAGCTGGTCGGCCTCCTCGAGGTACTGGGTGGTCAGAAAGACCGTCGTCCCCTCGGCGTTGAGCTTGCTGACCTCCTCCCAGATCGTCTTCCTGCTGACCGGATCGAGGCCGGTGGTCGGCTCGTCGAGAAACAGGACGGTGGGCTCGTGAACGAGGGCCGAGGCGAGATCGAGCCGCCGCTGCATGCCGCCGGAGTAGGTGCCGACGCGACGGTCAGCGGCGACGGTCAGGCCGACCCGCTCGAGCAGCGCATCAGCGCGCCGCTTGACCTCCTCTGACGGCAGTCCGTGAAGTGTCGCCTGCAGGCGGATCAGCTCGCGACCGGTCATCAGCGGATCGAGCGCCGCCTCCTGCAGCGCGACGCCGATCGCGCGACGCACCGCGCCCGCCTCCTCGACCACGTCGTAGCCACCGACCCGGGCGCTGCCACCGGTCGGCCGCAGCAGGGTGGTCAACATTCGAACCAGGGTCGTCTTGCCGGCGCCGTTCGGTCCGAGGAAGGAGAAGATCTCCCCCTCGGCGACCTCGAGATCGACCCCGTCGACGGCGGTTATGCCGCCCTCGAAGCTCCGCTGCAGGTTGTTGACCTCGATCGCCGCCATCGCCGGATCAGTGTATGTGAGCGCGTCCGTCTCCAACCGGGGCGGTCGGCCCGCAAAGCCTGATCCGCCGGGATGCGCTGTAAATGGGCGATCGCCTGCCGATCGGCCACTGCGCCGGGGTTTCCGCATCTGGGCTGCTTAGACTTTCCACTAACGGGGTCGACCGGCCGCAACCTGCGGGCCGCTGCCGTGTTCGCACTATCTGATGCCGCAGACAGCGACAACCAACGCCGCCCTGAGGCTCACGCTCGCCCTGCTGGCAACCGTGGCCGTGACCGCGATCGCACTCGCGGTGGACGCAGCTGAAGCCGCTCGCAGCACGAAGGTGCTGGGCGCGACAGGGCGGACCCCGAATCCGCTCTGCCCCGACGACTGCCGGGCGACCGGGTCGGTGACCGGCTTTGGGGTCGTGGCCGATGGTAAGAGGGGTCTGTACAAGGTTCCCGCCGACGGGCACATCGTCGCCTGGTCTGTGGAGCTCTCAAAGCCGACTGAGGCCCAGCTGAACGGATTCGGCGACATCTTCAAGGACAACAAGTTCGGGACCGCGCCGGTCGCCAAGCTTGCCGTCCTCAAGAAGAAGGGCAAGAAGTCGCGCTACACGTTGGGTAAGCAGAGCCCGACCGTCGAGCTGAAGCGTAATCTCGGCTCCAAGCCGATCTTCACGCTCGGCAAGGCGTTGAAGGTCCAGGAGGGCCGCGTCGTCGCTCTCACGTTGCCGACCTGGGCACCGCTCTACCGGGACGGCTTGAGCACGAGCAAGAACGCCTGGAAGGCCAGCCGCAAGTCGGGTGCCTGTAGCGCCGACGAGGTTCCCGACGCAAAGCCGCACCTGCGCAAGAACACGACGCGGACCTATGGCTGCAAGCTGACCGGGGAGCGGGTTCTCTACTGGGCCTACTTCGTGCCCAGCAAGACGTCGAAGTAGCGAACTAGAAGCCAACCCAGGGTCAGGCAGCGGTCAGCCGCACTGGTCCGGGTTCTCCTCGCAGAACGCCTCGAAGGCATCCTGCGCGGCCTCCTCGGACTCCTGCTTGGAGCCCGAGCCGCCGCCGCCCTTCTTGTCCTCCTCGGTGGTCGAGGTGGTGGTCGTCTCCGGCGTCGACGTCGTGCTCGTCGTCTCGGTGGTGGTGGTGCTCGTCGAGGTCGTCGAGGTGGGCTCCGAAGTTGTCGAGGAGGTCGAGGAGGTCGTGGGCTCGGTCACGGTCGCCTCATCGTCACCGCACCCGGCAACTGCCGTGGCGATCACGCCGGCGCTGAGCAGCACTACCGCTCGGCGCTTCACGAGCCGCCGTTGGTGGCTTCCTGGCGCAGCCCGCAATAGGGGCAGTCGCTGACGTCGAGGCCGATCAGTTGCTCGCAGCGACGACACTGAGAGAGGTTCTCCGGACTGCGCAGGAGCCTCGATGAGGAGGGCGCCAGCGGCAGGGTGCGGGTCACCGGCTGCAACTCCTCGCCGGTCTCGCGGTCGACGTAGACGCCGTCCGCCTCGGCCTCGACGAGGGCCTCGCGACCGGAGGCGGGCGCGCGGAACCTGTAGGTCTGCTTCTCGTTCACGGCCGGAACCTTATCCGGTGCAGCAGCGAAGATGCTCCGATCCGCGTCCTGATCTTCCACGGCTACCTGCTGCGTGGCACCGGTAGCAACGTCTACAACGCCAACGTCGCCCAGGCGCTGGCGCGACTTGGCCACGATGTCCACCTCTTCTGCCAGGACCGCGAGGCCCCAAACTTGGCCTGGGTCGATCGGGTCGGCAGCTGGCAGGGTGGGCAGCTCGAGCTCAGCGGGGCCGACGGCCCAGGTAGTCCGGGCAGCGGTTCGATCACCGCCTACCTGCCTGATATCGGCGGGCTCCTGCCCGTCTATGTCGAGGATCGCTACGCCGGCTTTCGCGTCAAGGCCTTCCCGGCCCTGAGCGAGGCCGAGCTCCAGAGCTACATCGAGGCCAACGTCGAGGCGGTGCGTGCAGTCGACGCATTGATCGGCGGCGCCGACGCGGCGCTCGCCAACCACCTGATCATCGGGCCGCTGGTCCTCGCCCGCGCCGGGCTCCGCTTCGCCGCCAAGGTCCACGGCAGCGCGCTCTCCTACACCGTCAAACCGCACCCGCGCTTTCTGCCACTCGCGCGGGAGGGGCTCGGGGCCGCCGAGGCGGTCCTGGTCGGCTCCCGGCACACGGCCGTGGCCCTGTGGGAGACGGTCCGCGACGTCACCGTCGAGCGCAAGACTCGGCTCGGACCTCCAGGCGTTGATCTCGAGGCCTTCGCACCGCTGCCCGCCGGGGTCGAGCCGGTCGCCGTGCTGCGGGCGCTCGCCGAGCGTCTCGAAGGTGAGGCCGAGGTCGTCGCATCCGGCGACTCGTTCGACCGCGATACCTCCGAGGCCGCCACCGCGATTCGGGCTTACGCGGCGTCCGGCGGCCCCCGCGTGCTGTTCGTCGGCAAGCTGATCGTCTCCAAGGGCTGTGATCTGCTGCTTGCGGCCTGGCCGTTGGTCAGGGCCCAGATCCCGGACGCCTCACTTCTGATCGCCGGCTTTGGGGCCTACCGGGGGCCGCTCGAGGATCTCTGGGCGGCAATCTGCGCGGGTGATCTCGGCGCGGCGCGGCGGATTGCGGCCCAGGGCCGCGGGCTGGAGGGCGGGGAGGAGCTGCCGCTGCGGATCCTCAGCTGCTTCCTTGCAGATCCGCCCGAGGCCTGGCTTCGGGCGGCGGCCGCTGCTGAGGGCAGTGTCAGCTTCTCCGGTCGCCTGGAGCACTCCGAGGTTGCCGAGGTGAC
The DNA here is from genome assembly GCA_032122625.1 of Acidobacteriota bacterium. Lineage (GTDB taxonomy): Bacteria > Actinomycetota > Thermoleophilia > Solirubrobacterales > 70-9 > CAXMST01. The sequence goes on along the minus strand of JAQBGG010000164.1, from coordinate 35,215 downwards.
CCGGGCGAGCGAGGCGATGGTCGTGCCGAGCACCTTCCCGGAGGCCTTCGGGATGGTCGCCGCCGAGGCCGCCGCGGCCGGCGCGCTGCCGGTCTGCGCCGACCACTCGGGCCTCGCCGAGGTCGCCGCTGAGCTCGACCGGGCACTGCCGGCATCAGCCCGGGGGCTGACCGCCTTCCCGCTGGGGCCCGCTGCGGTCGGGGCGATCGCCGAACGGGTCGTGGGCTGGCTGCGCCTACCGGCGGCCGAGCAGGCGGCTTCCGGGGTGGCGCTGAGACGGACCGTGAGCCGGCTTTGGAGCTGGGAGGGGGTCGCCCGTGGGGTGATCTCGGCCTCGGCAGGGGAGCTCGAAGCTCTGGTCAGGGTGCCCTCCGATTAGCGTCATTTCGCACTACCTCGATGGGCTCGGCGCGCGGCGCCGTTCACTCAATAGAATGGCCCGCGTCAGATGAAGGACATGACCCCCGCACGCTTCCTGCGCCTCGCCGCCGTCGCCCTCGTGCTGACGACTGTGACCTCCGTGATCATGCTGATTCCGGACTGGAACGGGTTGCAGGGATCCGCCGAGGCCAAGGACATCGACACCCTGCTCGACGTGATGATCGTGCTCAGCTCGCTGGTCTTCAGCGTCGTCGTGGTGATGATGGGCTACGCGATCTGGAAGTACCGGGCCAAGCCCGGCGATGAGTCCGACGGCGAGCCGATTCACGGCAACACGCGACTCGAGGTGATCTGGACCCTGATTCCGACGATTATCGTCATCTTCGGCGGCGTCTACTCGACGATCGTGCTCAACGACATCGAGGCCGAGGCGTCCGATTCGATGCGTGTCGACGTCACCGCCCAGCAGTTCGCCTGGCGCTTTGACTACGTCGATGCGAACAAGACTTCAACCGAGTTGCACGTGCCCGCCGGCACCCAGCTCGAGCTGCACCTGCAGGCGCTCGATGTCCTGCACTCCTTCTGGGTGCCGGAATGGCGGATCAAGCGTGACCTCGTGCCGGGCGCGAGCCTCGATAACCCCGAGGGCGATGACGACATCGACAACGTCGTCCGCGTCACCCCGACAGTCGAGGGCACCTATTCGGTCGTTTGCACCGAGCTCTGCGGCCTTGGCCACTCGACGATGCGGGCCGTCGCCAGGACCGAGTCCCAGGGCGAGTTCGACTCCTGGCTGAGCGAGCAGAAGGAGATCCCCGAGGGTAAGGTGGGCAACGGCGCCGCCGGGGGCGTTGGAGCGGGCAGCCTCGCAGACGGGGTGGGGGCTGGATGACCAGGATCGACAGTCAGCAGGAGATAGGAACTTGACCGTAGCTCTGAAGCAGCCAGGTTGGCCTCGAGCGATGCTCGGCGCCCTGCTCGGCTTCGGCTTCGGCTTCGGGCTGGTCGTCGCGCTACGCGCGATCAGCGGTCTCGAGATCTTCCAGACCGAGCAGACCGGCTACCCGCACCTGATCGTGCCGGCGGTAACCGCGCCGCTCGGCTGGCTGATCGGCTTCGGCGCCTTCGACTACTGGTTCCGCTGGGCGGCCGGCAAGCCGACGATCCCCGACGATCACTCCTCACACGGCGCCTACAGCTGGAAGGACTACTTCAAGTTCAACACCGATCACAAGGTGATCGGCATCCAGTACATCGTCACGACCTTCGCCTTCTTCTTCATCGGCGGCTTGATGGCGATGGGGATCCGGGCCGAGCTCGCACAGCCCGGCACCCAGATCATCGATCCGCAGACCTTCAACGGCCTGTTCTCGACCCACGCGGCGATCATGATCTTCCTCTTCGTCGTGCCGATCTTCGCCGGGATCGCCAACTACGTGCTGCCGCTGATGATCGGCGCCCCGGACATGGCGTTCCCGCGCCTCAACGCCCTCAGCTTCTGGCTGCTGCCGATCGGCGGGATCCTGTTCATGTCCTCCTTCTTGGTCCCCGGCGGCGCCTTCGACGCCGGCTGGACGGGTTATGCGCCGCTCTCGACCGGCGCGCCCCTGGGTCAGTCGTTCTTCAACCTCGGCGTGCAGTTCGCCGGCGCCTCGTCGATCGCCACCGCGCTCAATTTCTTAGTCACGATCGTCACCATGCGTGCGCCCGGGATGAGTTTCTGGCGGATGCCGCTGCTCGTCTGGGCAAACCTCTCGACCTCGCTGCTGGTCGTCGGCGCGACCCCGTTCGTCGCCGGCGCTCAGTTCATGGTCCTCTTCGACCGCGTGCTCGGCACGAACTTCTTCCAGTTCGCCGCCGGTGGCGACGTGATCAGCTACCAGCACATCTTCTGGTTCTACTCGCACCCGGCCGTCTACATCATGATGTTGCCGGGCTTCGGGATCGTCAGTGAGGTGATCTCCACCCACGCCCGCAAGACGATCTTCGGCTATCGCCTGATGGCCCTGGCATTGCTCGGCATCGTTGTGCTCGCCTTCGCCGTCTGGGCGCACCACATGTTCGTCGCCGGGATGTTCGCCTGGCTGCGGGTGCCGATGATGATCACGACGCTGCTGATCGCGGTACCGACGGGGATCAAGATCTTCTCCTGGCTCGGCACCCTGTTCGATTCGAAGTTACATATCGAGAACACGTCGATGCTGTTCGCCTTGGGCTTCATCGTCACCTTCGTGATCGGCGGGATCTCGGGCGTGATGCTTGGCATGATCCCGATCGACATCCACGTCTCCGACACGTACTTCATCGTCGCCCACATCCACTTCGTGCTGTTCGGCGGTTCGGTCTTCACGATCTTCTGCGGGATCTATCACTGGTTCCCGAAGATGACCGGGCGAATGTACGACGAGCGGCTCGGCCGATGGCACTTCTGGCTGACCGCGATCGCGATGGTGGGCACCTTCCTGCCGATGCATTGGGTCGGCATGGACGGGATGCCGCGGCGGGTCGCCGACTACTCGGCGCAGTTCGGCGACTGGAACCTGCTGATCAGCGCTTTCAGCTTCATTCTCGGCGCCGCGCAGCTGATCTTCGTCTACAACATGGTCGTCAGCTGGCGCTACGGGCCGAAGGCTCCGGCGAACCCCTGGCGGGCAAAGACGATCGAGTGGCTGGTCTCCTCGCCGCCGCCGGTCTTCAACTTCGACGAGATCCCCCGCGTCGTCGGTGGGCCCTATGAGTTCGGGGTCCCCGGCGCCAAGCACGCGATCCTCTCCGGCGATGAGGACGGGGCCGATGTTGGTGGTCCCGAGCCCGCGGTCGTGGGCACCGCCTCTGGAGGCAGCGGCTAATGGCCTTGGCGCACCACTCCTCGAGCACGGTGCTGGCCTTCCTCAACGAGGTCGCGGGCGGCCGCAAGCTGCTGGCGGCGATTCGCGAGCGGGTCGATGCCGGCGCCGAGCACGTTGTCCTCGCGGCCCCGCAGAACGTTCCCTCGGCCGGGCAGATCGTCGATGCGGAGGAGGTCCGCGACGCCGCCCTGAGTCGGGTCGAGGTCACCCAGCGGGTCCTGCACGACTTCGGGATCGAGTCCAGAGGCGTCGTGCTCGATCCCGATCCGATGCTGGCGCTCGACGACGGCGTTCGAGCCTTCAACCCCGACGAGGTCCTCATCTCCTGCCTGCCTGAGAGCCGCTACGGCCTGATGCGCAAGGACCTGATCGAGTGGGCCCACGCGCGCTACGCGATCCCGGTCGAGCACATCCCGGTTCGGATCGAGGACGACGCGATCCGCTGGGACGTGACCCACACGCTCGTCGTCGCCACCCAGACGGTCAACGCGCCCGACCTCGTCAAGCGCCTGATCGAGCGCCACGCCGAGCGTCCGCACCGCTACACCTTCATCTGTCCCGCCTCCGGCGACACCCCGCGCGAAGAGGTCTGCGCGCGGCTCGCCGCGACACTGGCCGCCGTCTACCGCGCCGACATCGACGCCACCGGCCAGCCGATGAGCCCGGAGCCGTTGCCGGCGGTCCACAATGCCGTTGACCATTACCGGGTCGATGAGGTGCTGATCTCGACCTTTGCCGGCCGCAGCTCGAAGTGGCTCGAGGACGGCCTGATCGATCAGGTCAAGGAGATCACCGACGCCCCGATCGAGCACATCGAATCGAGCGGTGGCACCGTCGAGCCCGTCGCTGCCGGCGCCGGCGCCGCTGGGGCGGTGAGCTGATGGAATCTGCAGCGATCCCCGCCGGAGGGTCCCACGCCCACGAGCACCATGGTCCGCCGGAGGCCCACGCCTCCTCGAAGATCGATCGGCAGACGCTCGGCATCCTGCTGTTCATCGTCAGCGAGGTGATGCTGTTCGGTGCCTTCTTCGCCTCCTACTTCTTCCTCCGCGCGGTCGCCGCCGACGGTCAGCCGTGGCCTCCGGAGCCATTCGAGCTGCCGGTCCTGGTCGCCGGGATCAACACCGTGATCCTCGTCTCCTCATCGTTCACGATCCACTGGGCGCTGGAGGGCATCCGCAAGAACAACCGCAACGCGCTCAAGGCCGGCCTCGCACTCACCTGGCTGCTGGGCGCGACATTCCTCTTCATCCAGATGAACGAGTACGTCCATATCGGCTTCAGCGCCCGCGACGGCTCCTTCGGCTCGATCTTCTACGGCCTCACCGGCCTGCACGGGGCCCACGTCTTCGTCGGCCTGATGCTGCTCACCTTCGCCAACATCCGCGCCTGGCGCGGACACTTCGGCCCCGCCGCCAAGGACCACCTCGGCGTCGAGGTGCCCGGCATCTACTGGCACTTCGTCGACGTGATGTGGATCATCGTCTACTCCAGCGTCTACCTGCTGTAGAGACGGCTTCAGCAAGCGGTTCTCAATCTTCGTGCGTCAGCGGTGCGCCAGTAAGCGCCCCGGCCAGCCGCACGGGATTGCTCCCCAGCCACCAGGTCGATCCCTGCCTCAGCACCCCATCTGTCGGGCCAGTCGTCCCAGAGCCAAACGTGCTTGAAACGGCCCGCATATCTCGGAGGGTTCTCGAGGGACCACTTGCAGATGCGCTCCCGCTGGTCCATTCGACGGGCCTAGTAGCGTCCGCCCATCGTCGCCAGGCGAACCGCCGGGTGGCCGGGCCCATCGGCGGGCGGCATCGCCGCCCCCGACCGCAATGCAGCCCGGCTGCAGAGGTGAGATAGTGACCATTCGTCCCGACTAGTAGCGCCCGCTGGGCGCGGTTGGGGCCGAAACTCAGAGAGGAGTCTGCCGTGCATGCACGCATAGCGACGTTCGAAGGCCTTGATCCCGATCACCTCGATGATGCGATTGAGGCCAACCGCCGCCAAGTCGAGGCGGGGTTTGCGTCACCGCCGGAGGGGCTTGAGGGGGTCAAGGAAGAGTGGATGCTCGTTGACCGAGAGGCAGGAAAGGCCATCGGCATGACGCTGTTCGAGACAGAGGAGGACCTGCGCCGGGGCGATGAGGCGCTGAATGCAATGTCCCCGGAGGACGTTGACGCCGATGCGAGGCGCACCAGCGTCAGCTTCTACGAGGTCGCCCTCCGCATGGAGCGCGGCTAGCTCCGCGAGAGGCTGAGGTGGGCGGGGCCGATCCGAGTCTCGCCGCCGAGGCACGGGGTGCGGCCTCCCGCCCTCTGGGTTGCACGACGCTGTGTCGCTCGTCTGCTGACCAGCGCCGACGAGGGCCGAGCCGGGGCCCAAGCGCCGGGTCACGTTGGTGGCTCCCGGGTCTCCCTTGTCGCCCTCCGGCCCAGGCTTCAATTCGATCTTCTTGTCGAGCTTCTTCGCCTGCTTCTTGGCGATCTTGGTGACCTGCTTCTTGTCCTTCTTGCTGAGCGACGTGACCGCCACTCCGCCGATTGCCGTTCCCGCCAACGCCGCCACCAGGGCGACTACTGCGACGAGCAGGGCCGGCGAGGCTTAGCTACCCTGATGCTCCGCATTGGGTACTCCTCCCGACTAGGTTGGGGCGGAGCCTATGGTCGTAGCGGATGGAGTGCAAGCGAGTTCAGGGGCCTCAATCCTTCACCCGGCTCGACGTAATAGGGTGGGGGCGTGCGGCGCGACCCAAAGATGCTGATCATCGGGATAGTCATCGTCCTCGTCGCTGTCTTCGCCGGGGCGTTCATCCACCCGCTGCTCTTTCTGATCGGACTCTCGGTGATCATCGTGGCGTTCATCCCAGAGAACTGACGCGAAGCGCGGCGCCTCGGGTCGATGTGCTTCGCGCCTTTGCTCCTCGCGGTACTCGCGTATAACTACCGGCTACCAGCGAAAGAAGGGTGGTAGTCATGTACGCACGGGTTGTGAGGTTCACCGACGTGGATCCCGAGCACATTGCGTCCCGGGTCGAGGAGCGCGTGGGAGAGGGGCCGCCGGAGGGAGTGCCCGCGACGGGGATGCAGGTTCTGCACGACGCTGAGCAGCGAACTGCGGTTGTTATCCAACTCTTCGACACGGCGGAGGATTTGAGCGCCGGTGAGGCTGTTTTCGCTGCGATGGACCCGTCGGAGACGCCCGGGACCCGGGCATCAGTGGACCGCTGCGAGATAAAGGTGGATATGCGGGCATAGCTCAAGCAGGCAGCCCGCTCGTTGAGCGGGCTGCTCTCCTTGGCCCCTTCACTCAGCGTCGGCCTGCTCGGCCTGCTCGGCCACAAAACGTCGGGCGGCAGCGGCGGCGGTGGCACGGGTCTGCGTCTCGCTGAGTTGCGACGCATCTGGGGTGCGGGGCGGCACCCGGCAACCCGCAACCGCCATCATCAGCGAGATGAACGAGACCGACCAGAGCGGTGCCGGGGGCCAGAGCGGTGCCGGGGATCGAGGAAAGTCCGTTGAGATCCGGCCGGCCGCGAGCAGGATCCGGACGCGGATGGATTGGCTCGACGCGTGCGGCTCGTTTCCGATGGGCCGCCACCCGGCCGAGCCCGACAACACCCACTTCGGCCTGCTCTACGTCCACCAGGAGGACCGGATCGCTCCCCGCTCAGGCTTCCCACCGCATCCACACCGGGATGTGGAGGTCGTCACCTGGGTCCTCGGGGGAGCGCTCGAGCATCGCGACGACACCGGCGGCGAGGGGGTGATCCGGCCCGGGCAAGCCCAGCACATGAGCGCGGGCACCGGCGTCGTCCATTCAGAGATGAACCCGTTTGCCGAGGAGGCACACGTCGTGCAGATGTGGGTCGCCCCGGACGAGGCTGGCGGCGAGCCCTACTACTCCGACATCGACCTTGGGACAGCGCTCGATGGTGGCGCCCTCGTCGCGGTCGCCTCCGGGGGCCGCACCGAGGCTCCGGCGAAGCTCCGCCAGGCCGAGGCGACGCTGTGGGCCGGGCGGCCCGGGCCGGCGGTTGCGGTCAACCTGCCCGACGCTCCCTTCGTACACCTCTTCTGTGCGCGCGGCGAACTCAGCCTCGAAGGCGGCGAGCGGCTCGGAGCGGGCGATGTCGCGCGTCTCCGCAGCGCCGGGCGGCTGGCGCTGACCGCGTCAGCGGAAGGCTGCGAGCTGCTGGCCTGGGAGATGCACGCCGAGCTTCGAGACGCCTAGAGCCGAGCCAGGCCATATACCTGTCGCCAAGCGTCGTGCCGGCCGGGGGAGGATGGGGCGCCCGCCCCCGGCGCGGCAGACGCGTGTTCAAGCGGGCTGAGCGTGCTCCGCGGTCGCCGGCTCCTGGTGCTCGAGTTGGTCGGCGTCCGCCAGTGCCCAGCCGATCCGCTCGATCAACAGGTGGCCGGCGGTCTCCGTCTCGACGTCGGCGGGGTGGACCCGCTCGCGGTGGACCTCTCGAACCCCGCTGCGACCGGGGCCCTCGGTGGTGATGATGATCTGTGGCATCCCTGACTCTCCTTCCTCGTGTACTTGACTCCGCCATCGTGGCGAGCCAATCTTAGGAGATGCTAACGCAACGCTAAAAGCTTGTGAATAATCGGTGAAGCAATCGACCTCGACCAACACCGCGAAACTACGGAGGACGCCGGCTACCGCACGACCTTGAACTTGTCCTTGGCCGGTGAGGGGTCGGTGTTACCGGCCGCGTCCATCGCCCGGACCTTGAACTTGTGCTTGCCCTTCTTCAGCCGCTTGTACTTCTTCGGCGACCTGCAGGGCTTGAACTTCTTCTTGTCGAGCTTGCACTCGAAGCTCGAGCCCGACTCCGAGGACTTGAACTTGAACTTGACCTTGTGCTTCTTGGTCTTCTTCGGAGCGCCCTTGGTGATCGTGGTCTTCGGCGGCGTGCAGTCCCCTTGCTTGGAGGGATCGGTCGGACACTTGTCCTGGGTCTCGTCGCCGAAGCCGTCAAGGTCCGCGTCGGGCTCGAGCAGCGCTGAGATGTTCAGGCGCAAGCTGCCGCTGTCGTTCCAGGGTCCACTGACCGTCGATCCGACCGGTGGATCGCCCAGAGCCTGACGGGTGCGATCACCCGCAGCCGCCGTGCCGAAGAGGCAGGCGGAGTTGCCTGTGCCCGAGAGGATGCTCAGTCCAAGCAGGTCACCCGCGTTCACCGCGACCCTGGCGGAGAACGTTTGGAACTCGCCGGGAGCCGGTTCCTCGGGGCCGCTCTGGCCGGCCGCCAGGAACTGATTGATGACCCCCGTCCTCCGGTAGACCTTCAGTCGCATCTCAAACGCCCCGGAACCCGCTGCGTGGCTCCACGAGGTGATTACTCCGCCTGTCGGCATTACGTAAGTCGGTGAAGCAGCGACGGCCTCTTGGAGCAGCGTGTAGCCCGAGCCGGCGCAGGACGAACCGGTATTGCCGGTCTGTCCCACGGTCACCGCCCCCGAGGCCGAGGCGGGAAGCACGACACACAGCGCAGCGACAATCGACAAGACGGGCCTTACACGGCGCAGATCGAGCATCGGCTGTTCCCTCTCCTTGGTCGCGGTTGAGTCGAGCCTATCTGGGCGGGGATTTCGGGTCAATCGGCAGGGGGTCACGGAGCGCTCGCCGGCGAGCCTCCGCGCGACCGGGTTGACGGCGACCGGTAGTGGGCGATGAGGAGCCGGTTCTCGCCGCTCGCGATGGCTCGAGCGGAGGGCAGCGTGCCTGCGAGAATCGGAGTGGTGCAAGGCGAGAACGAGCTCCGCAACCCATTTCGGTCCGAGGCCGACGCCTTCCGCTTGCTGGTGATCATCGGCATCTCGATTGCGGCGATCGTCGCCGCCGCCGCGCTCGGCGGGGCGAAGGTCGGGGTGCCGGTCGCGCTGATCCTGCTCGCGGCCGCGACGCGGGCGAGCTTCCGCTGGCTGCGGCACTCGCTGCAGGCGCCCGAGGAGGACTCGGGCGGCGGTCAGCCGCCGTCCCCGCCGCCGCCCTGACCGGCGGACTTGGCGAGGAAGTCAACGAGCAGCTTCAGATCCTCGGGGGTGATCTCGTCGCCGTAGGTGGCGGGCATGATCTCGCCACTGAAGCCGTTGGCGATCATCGCTTCCGGGTCGACGATCGACTCATCGATCATCGCCTTGCTCTGACCCGGCAGGACCTCGTCGAGGTTCGGCCCGATGTTGCCGACCGATTGCGCGGCCGCCAGCGTGTGGCAGGCGCCGCAGCCATTGCCGGCGAATACCTGAGCACCTGGACCTCCGGGTGCCTGGGGAGGCATGATCCCCGGCACGCCGGCGACCGAGGCGACGTAGGCGGCGACGTCGCGGAGGTCGTCGCCGGTGACCAGGTCAGCGGGCATGTAGGTGGGGTTCTCGGGGTCGGTGAAGCGTGGATTCTCGATCTGGCCCTCGACCACGCCCTCGAGCGTGTCGTTGTCGAAGCCGCTGGAGCGGGAGTCGGCGAAGGCCGCGTCGAGGTCGGGGCCGATGTCGGCGACGGTGGCGGCTTCGGCGAGCGTGTGGCAGGTGCCGCACTGGGCTGTGAACATCTCGCGGCCATTGGCGAGATCGGCGTTCTCCTGCAGGTCACAGCCGCTGATCGCCGCGACCGCGGCGACCCCGAGCGCGACCGTCAAGAGCTTTGTTCTCGCTGCCTTCACGGGCGCGAATCCTATAGGTCGGCGCGGCTCCCCGGAGGCGGGCCGAGAGGGGATCGGATAGGGTTGCACCAATCAGCACAAGCCCGCAACTGCGGTCCGACCAGCCAAGGGAGAAACGAAGCTCAGAGATGGAAGTTCGCAAGGGGATGTCAAGGGTCGTCCTGACGCTTGGACCCGGACACACACTGCGAGAGGCCGCCCGGTTGATGACCGAGAAGGGAGTCGGGGCGGCGGTGGTGCTCGATGAGGAGGCACCCGGGCCGGGGATCCTCAGCGAGCGAGACGTGCTCACATCGCTCGGGCGCGGTCAGGACCCTGACAGCGAACGGGTAGGCGATCACATGTCCGACAAGGTGATCACCGCGACACCGGACTGGAGTCTCGAGCGGGCGGCCTCTGAGATGGCCCGCCGGCGGATTCGCCACCTCGTGATCATCGAGTCAGGCGAGCTCGCCGGAGTGCTCTCGATGCGCGACATCATGCGCGTCTGGACCTCGGAGGGCGCGACCTCCGCTATGACCTCGGGGTAGCCGCCGGCACCCCAGGCGCCGCGGCGAAGCGGGAGCTAGGCGCGGCGGATCGGCTGGGCGGGGATCACGGCCGTGTCGGTGCGCTGCTCGAGGCGCATCCGGGAGATCTCGTCGTCGCCCTGCTTCCACCAGGAGCGCATGCCGGCGAGCACGATCACGGCGCCGATCACCGAGAAGGCCCAGGTGATGATGATCCCGGCGAGTGCGATCGCGAGTCCGCCGGCGATCAGAACCGGCGCCCAGGACTCACCCTCGAGGTAGATCAGCTCCGTTGGTTCCGGCGTCTGGGGGCTCATGCGACGTAGAGGATCGTTGCGTAGAAGGTGAGGCCGAAGATGAAGACCGCGGCGGCGGCGGTCCAGAGGCCGGTGCGGAGGGTTCGATTTGCGCGGACGCGATCCATTGCGCGGCGATTATATGGCGATCAGCCGATCGATCGCCATCGCCGCGAACAGCAGCGCCAGATAGGCGAGTGAGCTGAGGTAGAGGCGCAGGGCGGTCTCGCGGGAGGGTCGCCTCCAGAGCGCCGCGGCCAAGGCGATGAACAGGCCGCCGAGCAGCACTGCCGAGGCGAGGTAGAAAGTGCCCAGCATCCCTGTCGCAACCGGCAGGATCGTGAAGGCGACAAGTGCGAGCGAGTAGATCAGGATCTGCAGCCGGGTCGACGCTGAGCCCTTGACGACCGGCATCATCGGCACCCCGGTGCGCTCGTAGTCGTCCTTGATCAGGAGCGCCAGCGCCCAGAAATGGGGCGGCGTCCAGAGGAAGATGATCGCAAACGGATAGAGCGCCTCAGCCGTCAGCCCTCCGGTGGCGGCGGCCCAGCCGACGAGTGGCGGCATCGCGCCGGCGGCGCCGCCGATGACGATGTTCTGCGGTGTCCGCGGCTTCAGCCAGGCGGTGTAGAGAAAGACGTAGCCGAGCAGTCCGCCCAGGGCGAGCGTTGCGGCCAGCAGGTTGACCGTGATCGCCAACTGGGCAAACGCAAGGGCGCCGAGCGCGATGCCGAAGATCAGGCCCCGAAGCGGCTCGATCCGACCCGCGACGAGGGGACGGCTGGCGGTCCGCGCCATCTGGGCGTCGACATTGCGATCGATGTAGTGGTTGATCGCGCCCGCCCCGCCGGCGGAGAGATAGCCTCCGAGACAGGTCCAGAGCACCGTCGAGAGCGCCAGTCCCTCCGGCTTGGCGACGATCATCGTCATCACCGTCGTCCACAGCAGCAGCGAGATGATCCGCGGCTTGGTCAGGGCCACGTAGTCGCGGGCGATCCGCAGCGCTCCCGCCCGCCCGGCGGCCTGCGCTCGCTGGTCCCGCGGCTCTCGGGGCTCCGGGCGCCCGTCCAGATCGGCCCCGCGCTCGGCCGGGGCCGGCCGCTCGGCCGGGGCGCCGATCGGCGGTGAGGTCGTTCGCTGGGCGATTCCTGCGGATTCCATAGCTGAGACGCCGGCGAGTGCGGACCCGGTCGGTCCCGATCAGGCTAGCGGGCCGTCCCCGTCCCCGTCTGAGGGGTTTTCAGCATCTGAGGCGGGCTCGGGGTCGCCGTCGACGGCAGCCGCCGGCGTCTCGGGGCCGGACTCGCTGCCGACTGGGGCGCTCTGCGCTTCGGCCGGCTCCTGCACCGCGACGGTGGCGGCCGCGGGCTCCGCCGTGGCTGCCTCCGGCCGTGCCCCGGGCAGCTCGAGCGTCGTCGAGCGCTGCCGGACGGCCTCACGGATGTCGCGGTAGGGCTCGTTGCTGCGGACATCGGGGACGAGATCGAAGTTATGAGCGGGGGGAGGGGAGAGGGCGAACCACTCGAGCGTGCTCCCGCCCCAGGCGTCGTGGCCGGCGCGGGCACCCCGGTTGTAGCTGGAGGCGGCGTTGATCATTGTGAGGATGATCCCGAGCGCCAGGGCGAAGGCGCCGAGGCTGCCGAGCAGGTTGTAGACCGACATCCCGGTGTCGCCGTAGAACTTGTAGACGTCGACCGGCATCCCCTGTAGGCCCGCGAGCTGGATCGGAATCACCATCAGAACGGTTCCGCCGAGGATCAGCCAGAACGAGCCTCCGCTGAGGCTGGTGCCCATGTAGCGGCCGGTGATCTTCGGAAACCAGTAGTGGAGGGCCGCAAAGCCGCCGAGAACGCCGGATCCGATCAGGGCCATATGGGTGTCGCCCCAGGCGACGCCGGTGTTGGCGACCTGCCAGCTGACGGGGATCACCGACTGCGCCCACTCACCCGCGAGGCCGATGGTGATCAGAGCGGCGGCGCCAAGTGCGAATCGCATCGGCGGCTTCATCGCGGTCGAACCGCCGCGCAGCGTGGCCAGCCAGTTGAAGAGGATCAATCCGACCGGGACGGCGAGGGAGACCGCCATCAGCATCGCGAAGTAGAGGAATCCGATCGGGATCGGGGCGGAGTACATGTTCTGCATCCAGGCGAGAACGCCGAGTACGGCGAACGCGGCCATCGAGCCGGCGATCGTGCGCTGACCGAACTGGGGCTGGCGGGAGAAGGTCGCGAAGATCTCTGAGATCGCCCCGAAGGCGCCGAGCAGGATCACCACGTAGATGCCGGTGAAGAAAATCCAGGAGAGGTGCTCGTAGAGCAGGGGAGCGCCGCCCTCGCCGGCCTCGAAGAAAATGCCGCCGAAGTTCCGGTCGATCAGCAGCATCGAGACCGCGGCCACCATCACCGAGCCGACAACGATCAAGGTGGCGGAGATCATCGTTGCCGCGAAGCTGAACAGCGGCACTCGGCGCCAGACCATTCCCGGCGCACGCTGGAGCCGCACCGTCGTCAGGGTGCTGATCGCGAAGGCGATCAGACCGAGGCAGACGAGGCCGAAACCGGCGGCCCAGGCATCGACGCCATGGGTGCCCGAGAAGAGGTCGTCGGACAGCGGCGCCAGCGCCAGAGTTCCGGCCTCCGACGGGTGGTAGAGGAAGCTCGCATATACCGTCACTGCGCCCATCAGGTAGAGCCAGTAAGAGAGCGCGTTGAGGCGTGGCAGAGCGGCACCGCGGGCGCCGATCTGCAGCGGCACGATGTAGGAGATCAGGCCCATCAGCAACGGCACCGCGAAGAGCAACGTGGCGGTGATCCCATAGGCGCTGAGGAGCCGGTTGAAGATCTCGGGCCGGATGATCGTCCCGTCGGGAATCATCAACTGGATCCTCATCATCACCAGCAGCGTGATCGCCGCCGCCAGGAAGGTCAGGGCCGTGGCGATGAACATCTTGCCGACCGCCTTGTGGTCGGCGGATGTTGCTACCGAGACCCAGTCCCGCTTGCCGGTGGAGAGACGGTCGGTGGCGACCTCGGGGCGGGGGGTGGCTGTGTAGGCGGGGGGCGTCATCCGAGCGAGACCCCCGGTGCGGTGCCGTCATCGACGGCTCGCTGAACCGCGTCCTGGGCCTCCTGGATGCCCTGGCTCTCCTCGGTCAGCCAGGCCTCGTACTCGGCTGGCTCGACGACCCGGACGGCGGCTCGCATCGCGGCGTAGGAACTACCCGAGAACTGGGTCGATTGGCCTTCGTAGGTGCCGACCTCGTCGGCCTTGAACCAGGCCTGGTTGCCCGACCCGGGAGCGACCGCGAACATGCCCGTCAGCGCCGGCACCCACCAACGATGAAGTACGTCGGTCGATTCCAGGTCGAGGACGACCGCCGTATCGACGGGAACGACCATCTCGTAGTAGCTGAAGGTGCCGTCGGGGTATTCGTAGCGCCAAAGCCACTGCTGGCCAGAGACCTTGATCTCGAGCGGCTGCGTGTCACCGGCCGGCGCCGCGATATCGAGCTGCGCGGTGGTCAGGCCGTCGGCGCCCGTGGGCTCGACCTCGCGGGCGGACTCCGTGACGACGATCCCGAAGACGAAGACCGCTGCTGCAAGTAGGCCGAGTCCAATCCCGGCGCGGCGCTGCACGCCGCTCGTGCCGCGGGTGCGCGGCGCTGCCTCCCGCTCGGTCTCGGCCCCACCTCTGCCCCGGGCGGCCGCGATCAGCGCGATGACCACGCCCACCGCGATCAACGTGCCCAGCGCGACCATCACTATGTAGGCGAGTTGGGTGTCCTCGGTGCCCGGTGACGCCGGGGAGGCCGGGGTCAGACCGTCGCCAAGAGCCGCCGCGGGCAGCGCGGCGAACGCGCCGAGCACGATGCCGGCGGTAGGGAGGGCGAGAGTTCTACGGGGGCCCAGCAAGGCGGCGCCATTCTATGCGCCCGCTGCGGCAGATGTACGCACGTCCCCGGCGCGGCCCAGCGAAGGCCGTTGTCGAGCGGCGCCGATCTATACTCGCCGCCCGTTGCGACCGGCCCGCTCCAAGTCATCTCGACCCCGCGCCGGCCGCGGCCTGGTGCGGGGAGCGGCGCTGGTGGGGATCGCCGCCTCGGTGGCGCTGCCGTTGCTCCGTAAGCGCCTCCGGGTGCCGACCGGCGTGACCGTTGCCGCGACGGTGGCCGGGCCGCTCGGGACCGCGATCCTGCTGCCGCGGACGAAGCCCCGCGATGCGTTGCTGTTCGCTCAGCAGATGTGGGCGTTCACGGTCGTGCACGAGCTTCCCTACGACGACCCCGAGGGGCTGCGGCGCCGGCTCCGGGTTCGCTACGCGGTGAAGTGGGATCGGATCATCGGCGCGGGGCGGCTGCCGAACTGGCGGCTGCAGCGGTGGTTCGGCCGCGAGGGCCGAGTCACGGGCCTCGATCGCTTCCTTACCTACGCCCACTGGGCCTGGTTTATGGAGCCGCACGCCTCGCTCGTTTTCATCCTCTTCCGCGACAACCAACGATTCGCCCGCGCCGCGCGGCAGATGGCGGCCGCCTACGACCTCGGCTGTGCCGGCTATTTCGCGGTCCCGACGGCGCCGCCGTGGTGGGCCTCGGAGAACGGCTACACGGGCGACGAGCGGGTCAACCGTCTGATGGTGAAGGTCGGTGAGGAGGTCTGGGGCGATGCCTGGCCGCTCCTGTACAAGTCACTCGGTGGCAACCCCTGGGCGGCGATGCCATCACTGCACTTCGGCGCCTCGGTTCTGTCCGCGATGCTGCTCTACGAGTCGAACAGGGCGGCGGGCGTCGTCGGCTGGACCTACGCCGGCGTGCTCGGGATCGCGCTCGTAGCTCTCGGCGAGCACTACGTCCTCGACCTACTCGCGGGCCTGCTCCTGGTGGGGATCGTGCGCAAGGGCGAGCCGCTCGTCGAGCCCCTCGCGCTCGCTCTGAGCGACCGTATCCAGCAGCTCGAACGGGTCGCCAACGCCTGACTCGGGGACCTCACGATCGGGGCGCGGGTAGGCTGCGTAACCGCCATGCCGGCCGGTGATCACGAAGAGGAGGAGGAGCTGGACGCGACGGCGGCCGCGGTCGCCGTCGACGCCGAGCCCGACACCGACGAGGACGAGGCGGAGCAGTCCGAGCCATCGTTCTTCGACGATCCCGGCCAGATCACCAAGACACTTGTGATCGTCGGCGTTCTTGTTGCCGCGATCTACGTCGTCTTGCCGAAGCTCGCCGGCCTCGATGACGCTGTCGAGAAGCTCGGGGAGGCCCAGCGCTCATGGCTGTTCGTCGCGATCGTCGCCAACGTCTTCGCCTTCGGCTCCTACGTGGCCCTGTTCAGGGGCGTCGTCGGCGAGGCGAGTCTCAAGCTCAACTGGCGCGAGAGCTACCAGATCACAATGGCCGGCCTGGCCGCGACAAGGCTGTTCAGCGCCGGCGGCGCCGGCGGCATCATCCTCACCTATTGGGCCCTGCGCAAGGCGGGGATGAAGCGGGCCGAGACCGCGAGCCGGATGGTCTCCTTCCTCGTCCTGCTCTACGCCGTCTACATCGTCGCCGTGGTCGTCTTCGGAGTCACTCTGCGGATCGGTCTGATTCCGGGCGACGGTCCGGTAAGCATGACCATCATTCCCGCCGGCATCGCCGCCGTTGTGCTGCTCGTGATTCTTCTGATGACGCTGATCCCAGGCGATCTCCAGCGCCGGCTCGACAGCCGCACCGGTGACGGACGGCTCGCCAGGCTGACGACGCGACTCGCGGCGGTCCCGGCGACGGTGGGCGACGGGATCCGCACCTCGTGGTCGTTCCTGCGCAACCCACGCCAGGGTTGGCTGGCGACGTTCGGAGCCGTCGGCTTCTGGGCGGCGAACATCATGATCCTCTGGGCCAGCTTCCGCTCCCTCGGGGTCTCCGTGCCATTGGGGGAGATCGTCGTCGGCTTCTTCGTCGGCATGGCCGCCAATCTGGCGCCGGCACCAGCCGGTGTCGGCGCCGTGGACGGGGGCCTGATCGGCGCCTTCGCGATCCTCGGCTACCCTCTGGAGACGGTGATCGCCGCCGTTCTTATCTACCGGCTGATCGCCTTCTACCTCCCGATCCCGCCGGGTATCATCGCCTTCTTTCAGCTGCGTCACACCGTTGCCCGATGGGAGCAGGAGCGGATCGCCGAGAAGCCTGGCGACGAGGTTGGCCGGGCCGCTAAGCCGGCAGTCACTTCATAAAGTAAAGTACCAAGCTGGACAGCCAAGCCCGAATCAGGAATGAGCAGCGAGGAGCCGACCATGAATGAGCCGAAGGTGGAGAACCTGATCATCGTCGGCGGGGCCTGCGCCGGCTACACCGCGGCCGTATACGCCTCCCGCGCTGATCTCGAGCCGCTCCTGATCGAGGGGTTCCAGTGGGGCGGTCAGCTGCAGAACACGACCGACGTCGAGAACTATCCCGGCTTTCCCGAGGGCATCATGGGTCCTGAGATGATGGGGAAGTTCCGCGCTCAGGCAGAGCGTTTCGGCACCCGCTTCATCACCGACGACGCGAGTCGGGTTGAGCTCAGCGACGGCGGCATCCAGCGGGTCTGGGTCAACGACGACCTTTACCTGGCGAAGTCCGTGATCCTGGCGATGGGTGCCCAGCCGAAGCAGCTTGGCCTCCCCGGCGAGGTTGAGCTTGGTGGTTCGGGCGTCTCGACCTGTGGGGTCTGCGACGGCACCTTCTTCAAGGGCGAGGACGTGATCGTCGTTGGCGGTGGCGATTCGGCGATGGAGGATTCGATTTTTGTCGCCAAGTTCGCGAAGAAGCTCACGGTGGTCCACCGCCGCGATGAGTTCCGGGCGTCGAAGATCATGCTCGATCGCGCCCAGGAGGTCCCGAACATCGAGTTCAAGACGCCCTACGCGCCGGAGGAGTTCGTCAAAGGTGAGAGCGGACGGCTGGAAGGGGTTCGTCTCATCAACACCGACAGCGGCGAGCTCGAGGAGCTCGAGGTCGGCGGTGCCTTCGTGGCCATCGGCCATACCCCTGGCTCGCAGCTGGTCGAGGGCCAGATCGACCTCCATGACAACGGTTACGTGAAGGTCGAGGAGCCGTCGACGAAAACGAATCTGGCCGGGGTCTTCGCCGTTGGCGATCTCGTCGACCACACCTATCGACAGGCGGTCACCGCCGCCGGTTCGGGCTGCCGTGGGGCGCTCGACGCCGAGTGGTACCTGCGCGATACGCCGCCGACCGAGGAGCAGATCGGCGCTGGGGCCGCGGCTGAGGTCTAGAGGTCGGTCATCTAGATCGCAGCAACCGCAGGGACGCGCGCGCTTATTCCGCCACAAGCAGGACTTATTGCGGAGCTCTGTCCGTCCACCTATCCTGATCGGCAATGCATCGCCGCGACTGGAGCCTGCTTCTGATCCTTGCGGCGATCTGGGGCTCGAGCTACATGTTCATCAAGATCGGCCTGCGCGAGATGTCCCCCTCGATGGTGGTCTTCCTCCGAGTCGCCCTCGGCGCTGCCGTCCTGATCCCGATCGCCGCACGGCGCGGGGCCTTGCGCTTGACGGGTTCGGTCTGGGGAATCCTGGCGCTCGTCGCCGTGGTGCAGGTTGCGGTGCCGTTCGTCCTGATCGCCGAGGGCGAAGAGGAAATCTCCTCCTCGCTGGCCGGGATTCTCGTCGCCTCGGTGCCGATCTTCTCGGCCATCCTGGCGATCTTCTTCGACCACGAGGAGCGCTCTCAGGGTCTTCGCGGGGTCGGTGTGCTGGTCGGGATCGTCGGCGTCGTCCTGCTCTTCGGGGTTGATCTCAGCGAGAGCTCGGCCCTGCTGCTCGGCGGCGGTGCGGTTGTGCTGGCCAGCCTCGGCTACGCGATCGGCGGGCTGCTTGTCAAGAAGCGGCTCGGATCCGTGCAGCCAATCGGGGTGGCCACGCTCGTGCTGGCGATTTCGGCGCTGCTCACCGCCCCGGCGGCGATCGCAACGGCTCCGGCCGAGATGCCGTCGGCCGGTCCGATAGCCGCCGTGGTGGCGCTCGGTCTGCTCGGCACCGGCGTCGCCTTCGCAATCTTCTACGGCCTGATCGCCCGCGTCGGGCCCTCGCGCGCGTTCATCGTCACCTACCTCGCGCCGGGCTTTGCGGTCATCTACGGCGCCACCCTGCTCGGTGAGGCGATCACGGTCGCCACGGTCGCCGGCCTCGTCCTGATCCTCGGCGGCTCCTACCTGGCGGCCGAGGGCAAGCTCCCCGGCCGCTCAGTGCCGGAGCCGATCCGTGGCGATCATCCCGCCGCGGGGGGCTTCGTCCCAGAGCGTGAAAGCGCGGCGCCCTAGGTCCGAGGGTCGCCCTCGGATCCGCAGTTCAGCGCCCCTTGAACTCGGGCTGGCGACCCTCCAGGAAGGCGTTCATTCCCTCGACCCGATCCTCGGTCGCCATCGCCAGCTCAAACAGGCGGCGCTCGGTGGCGAGCCCCTGCTCGAGCGTTGCCTGCTCGGCGGCCAGAACGGCCTGCTTGCCGAGGCGCGTGGCGACGGGGGCCCGCCTCGCCACCTCCTGGGCAAGATCTTGGGCCTCCTCGAGCCAGCGTCTCCTCTGGCTGACCCGGTTGACGAGCCCCCAGGCGAGTCCCTGCTCGGCGCTGAAGCGGCGGCCGGTCAGCACCAACTCCATCGCCCGCTGTTTGCCGAGCGCGCGCGCGAGCTGCTGGGTCCCGCCACCCCCAGGGATCAGGCCGAGGGTCACCTCGGGCTGTCCGAACTGGGATCTCTCAGCCGCGACGCACATATCGCAGGCCAAAGCCAGCTCGCAGCCGCCACCGAGGGCCCAGCCGGAGACCGCCGCGACCATCGGCTTGCGAACCACAGCCAAGCGCTTCCAGAACGAGGCGGAGGGATGGTGCAGCGCCTTCTCGAAGCTGTGCTCCGAGAGCGATCGAATATCGGCACCGGAGGCGAAGACTTCGTCAGAGCCGGCGATCACGATGCAGCGGACCTCATCGTCGGCGTCGGAGTGCTCCAACCGGGCCGCGAGTGCGTCCATCAGCTCCGGGCTGAGGGCGTTACGGACCGTGGGTTGATTCAGCCGGATCGTCGCGACATGCTCGGCGACCGAGATCAGAAGCTGATCGTCAGCCATCAGGAGTCTCCTTTCGGGTGGGGAAGGATCGCGTCGACCCCGGTCGCGTCGCGGGCGATGATCAGCTTCTGGATCTCGGATGTGCCCTCGTAGAGGGTCGTCACCCTGGCATCCCGAAGGTAGCGCTCGACGGGATGGTCGTCGACGTAGCCGGCGCCGCCGTGGACCTGGATCGCCCTGTCGGCACACTCGACGGCCGACTCGGTCGCGTAGAGCTTCGCGATTGAGGTCTCGACGGTGTTCGCTTTACCGGCGTCCTTGAGGAGGCCGGCGCGGAGCACGAGCAGTCGAGCCGCATCGCGCTTGACGATCATCTCGGCGATCATCGCCTGAACCAGCTGGAAGCGGGCGATCGGGACGCCGAACTGCTCTCGCTGGGTCGCATATGAGACGGAGGCGTCGACGCACCCGTCGCAAATCCCGACGCACCCGGCGGCGACCGAGTAGCGGCCGCTGTCAAGCGCGCTCATCGCGATCTTGAAGCCCTCGCCGACCTCGCCGAGCAGTGCCTCCTCGCCGACCTCAACCGAATCGAAAGCGAGCGAGGCGGTGTCGGAAGAGCGCAGACCCAGCTTGCCATGGATCTCCTGGGAGGTGAATCCAGGAGCGGACGTTGGCACCAGAAAGCAGGCGAGCCCCCGGTGCTTGGCCTCGGGGTCCGTCTGGGCGAAGACGAGGGCCACCTCGGCGACGTTGCCCAGCGAGATCCACATCTTCTGACCGTCGATCCGCCAGCCGCCGTCGATCCGCTCGGCCCGGGTCCGAAGGCTGGCGGCGTCGGAGCCGCTGTCGGCCTCAGTCAAGCCGAAGCAGCCGAACGACTGACCGGAGCAGAGCCGGGGCAGCCAGCGGTGCTTCTGCTCCTCGCTTCCCCAGCGTTCGATCGAGCCCGCGACGAGTGAGGTCTGCACGGAGACCACGGTGCGGGCGGCGCTGCACCCGCGGCCGATCTGCTCGACGATCAACGCATAGGAGACATGGTCGAGACCACGGCCCCCGTACTCCTCGGCGACCGGGGCACCGAGGTAGCCCATCTCCCCGATCCGGCGCGCCATCTCGATGTCGAAGCGGGCGGCCCGGTCGTTGTCGCGCACCCGCGGAACGATGTACTCGTCGGCGAAGCGTCGAGCGGTCTCCGAGATCAGTCGCTGCTCGTCGCTCAGTTCGAGATCCATCGATCCGGCCTAGACGCCCGGTTCCGGGGAGCCACGCTCGGCCGCGAGGGCCTCAGCCAGCGCCGCGGCAGCGTCGGCGGCCGCAGAGCCACCATCGGGCCGGGCGAGTTCAATGCCGTCGACGGCTGAGATCGGCTGGATCTCGCGGGTGGTTGAGGCCAGGAAGGCCTCCTCTGCGGATTTCAGATCCGCGGCCGGAAACGCGCCCTCCTCGCAGGGCAGCGCGGCGACGACGACCTCGCGGGTGATCGAATCGAGAATGCCGGTTTCCAGAGCGGGCGTACGCAGCCCGCCATCGGCGCCGACCCAGAAGATCGACGAGGTCGGGGCCTCGAGAACGATGCCGGCAGCGTTCAGATAGACGGCCTCATCGGCCCCTTGCTTGGAGGCGATCCGGGTCGCGTGCATGTTCGCCGCGTATGAGATCGACTTGACGCCGGATAGGATCTCACTCGGGGTCAGCGGCACGAGGGCGACCCGGGCCCGCGCCGGCCAGCTCGGGATCCGCTCGACCATAAGTATCCGACGGCCACCGCGGGTGACAACGATGCGTAGCATCGCCTCGATCGGGCCGGCGGCGGCAAGCAGGGCGCCGATTTCCCGGCGCAAGCCGGCGCCGTCGAATGGTAGGTCGATCGCCGCCGCGCTGCGAGCGAGTCGGTCCAGGTGGGCGTCGAGCCGAAACGGGTGCCCGTCGTAGAGCTTGATCGCCTCGAATACGCCGTCGCCTCGCAGCAGCCCATCGTCGAGGACGGAGATCGACGCCTCGCCGGGATCGAGCAGTTGTCCGTCGATGCTCACTTTCAGTGGCTCGCCCACGGGCCGCACCGTAGCGGAGCCGCAGCCTGCTCCGGAGTGGGCCTCTATCCTCGTTGAATGGAGGTCATCTTCGTCACCGCAGGGATGGTCGCGTTCATCGTCGGGGTTCTGGTGTTGCTCGGGCACGCCTACCCTGGAAGCGGTGCCGATCTACTTGATTGGAAGCCGACCCGGGACTACGAGACCGAGGCACAACTCGAGCAGGACGACATCGCGCAGATGCTTGCCGCTCAGAATCGATACCGCAAGCGCCGCGGCGCCCGGGAGCTGACGGAACTCGACGCCGAACGCATGGCTCAGGAGGACAATCGGATCCGCGACCGAGCCCGTGGCGCCGACCAGGAGTCATTCGCCGAGCTCGACCGGAAGATGCGCGAGCGCGACGCAGAGAACAGCTGAGCTTGGCCCGCGCCCTGCTCGTTGGCTGCGGATGCTGCGCTCGCGAGGCCGGCGGGTTGCTGCTTCAGCGGGGTTGGTCGGTTCGCGGCACGAGCCGCTTGCCCGAGGGCTTGGCTGCGATCGCCGGCGCCGGCATCGAGCCGGTCAGGGCTGACCCCGACCGGGTCGGCTCGATCGTGAGCCTGCTGGGTGACATCACCGTGCTGGCCTGGCTGCCGGGCGGGGCGATAGAGGACGCCGCGGTGCTCGCGACCGTGAACGGCGAGCGGCTCGGCAGCCTGCTCGAAAAGCTCGTCGACACGCCTGTGCGCGGTCTCGTCTACGAGGCTCGTTCAGGTCTGGACGGTGGCGCGTCCGACCCAGGGGCAGCCCTCGTTGCCGACGCAGGGCAGCGCTGGCGGATCCCGACGCGGATCGTCGATGCCGATCGCGCCGATCCGTCCCGCTGGGCCGCGGCAGTCGCTGACGCCGTCGAGGGAGTGCTCGGGCTCTAGGGACGGCTGAGGCATATCACGGCGGCAAGCTCTGGATCAGCGGTCGATCCGCTCGAAGAAGACCTGCAGCATGCGGGCCGTCGCGCCCCAGATGAAATGGCCGTCGACGGCGTAGGTCGGGGTGCGGAACGGCACGCCGCGGCGGATCAGCCGTCGCATCGCGAAGCCCTCGCGTAGTTGCTGGAGGCGGAACTCGAGCACGGTCTCGACCTCGGTCGGTTGCAGGCGGTGCTCGAGCCCGGCGGGGATCAGGCCGACGACCGGCAGCACCTTGTAGCTGGTGACGACGGTCGAGATCGGCTGCAGGGCGCCGACGACATCCACGGCGCCCCGGTCGAGCCCGATCTCCTCCTCGGCCTCCCGGAGGGCTGTATCGACCAGCGTCTCCCCGGGCTCGGGCCGGCCACCCGGAAACGAGATCTCGCCCGCATGGCGGCGCAGGTCATGCCGGCGCTCGGTGAAGATCAGGCCGGGGTCGTGGGGCCAGTCGTAGACCGCGATGAGCACAGCAGCATCCTTGCTGCCGTGGGCGTCGAGCGCGAGCGCCGCCGCTGGGTCCAGCAGGTGCGAGCCGAGATCGCGCTGCACGCTCAGATGATCACCTGCACGGTGCCGCCGTCGACGCTCCAGGCGGCGCCGGAGACGTAGGAGGCCGCCTGCGAGCAGAGGAAGGTGACAGTACCCGCGATCTCATCCACCTCGGCCAGGCGTCCAATCGGTCGCTTGCCCCCGGCTGCGTTGAGTGCCTGCTCGCGCGAGTCGTGCCCGCCGAGCTGCCGCGATTGGTCCAAAAGACCGCCCTCTGCCATCCAGAGATCACTCTTGGTTGGGCCCGGGCAGATCGCGTTGACGAGCACCCCTTGGGCCGCGTACCGGTCGGCGTACAGTCGTGAGAGCGAGAGTTGGGCGGCCTTGGCGACCGAGTACTCGGGCATTCTCGCCGAGGGCCGCTTGCCCGCGGTCGAGGAGACGTTGACGACCCGACCCCAGCCGCGCTCGGCCATCGGCGGGATCAGAGTCTCCATCAGGCGCTTGGGCGCCATCACGTTCAGTTCGAATGCCGCGTACCAGTCGCTCTCGGGGACGTCTTCGAGATCACGCCAGGCCGCCACGCCGGCGTTGTTGACGAGTACCTCGATCCCGGCGGCGGGAGCGCCGGCCAGGATCCGCTCGGCGGCATCGGCGTCGGTCACGTCCAGCGCCAGCGAAGTGGCTTTGCCTCCGGTGGCCTCGCCGGCCCGCCGACACTCCGCGACCGCGTCCGCGAGCGCCTCCTCACCGCGGGCGATCAAGAGGACGTGGGCGCCCGCCTCGCAGAGCATCCGCGCCGTTGCCCGGCCGATGCCGCGACTCGCTCCGCTGACCGCGCAGCCGCGGCCTGCGAGGCCGAGATCCACGTTCAGCCCTCTCCGACCCGGTTGCCGATCGCGATCGGAACCTCACCGGCGAGCGCCTTGTGCACCGGGCATTTGCCGGCGATGGTCGTGATCCGCTGGGTCTGCTCCTCGGTCAGGCCGCCGGGCAAGTGGAGGATCACCTCGTAGGAGGCGTCGCCCTTTACGTAACTTCCCTCGAACTCGACCGAGACCTTCAGTTTCGGTAGCTCCCAGCCCTTGCGGTCGGCGTACATCTCGACGGTGATCGCGGTGCAGGCGGCGAGCGAGCCCGCCAGCAGAGCGGTCGGGCTGGGGCCGAGGTCGGAGCCGCCTTTGTCCTCGGGCTCGTCGGCGATCAGCGAGTGCTCGCCGATCACCAGATCGTGGGTGTAGCCCTCCCGACGGCTGGCCGAGATCTCCATCAGCCCCGCCCCCCGAACAGCTCGGGATCGGGGCGATCGGTGAACCGGGCCATCGCGTAGACCAGATCCGCCGCTCGGTTCAGGTAGCTGCTCAATGACGGCGAAGCGGGCTCGGAGGCCTCGGCAAGGGCGGTCACTCGCCGTTCGGCCCGACGGAGGATCGCGCGTGCGAGATCGAGCTCGGCGGAGAGCCGGGTGCCACCCGCGATCACGAACTTCGGCGGCAGCTCGACCCGGTCCATGTAGCGGTCGATCGCCTGCTCCACCCAGATGACCATCTCGCCGGTGATCCGGCTGACGCCGTCCTCCAGTCGCTCGGAGGCCTCGGGAGCAGCGGCCAGCTCGGCGCCGGCCACGAACAGCTCGCTCTGGAGGCGGAGCAGATCGGCGGCCACCTCCGAGTCGGCCGGCTCGCAAAGGGCGCGGGCGACGCCGAGCGCGGAGCCGGCCTCATCGACGGTTCCGTAGGCCTCGATCCGCACATCCGACTTCGCCCGTCGACCGCCGTACCAAAGGCCCGTGGTCCCGTCGTCGCCCTTGCGCGTGTAGATCTTCACCGGCCCAATCCTAGGGCCCGGAGCTCTGGCCGAGCCCGTTGCCGGCGTGGCGCTCAGTCCAGGGGGTTGAAGAGAAGCCCGGTGAGCAGCTTCGGGAAGAAGTAGGTCGACTTCGGCGGCATCGTCTCGCCGGCGGCGGCGACGTCCCGCACCTGGGCGACCGGGGTCGGGCGAAGGAGGAAGCCCGCATCGGCCTCGCCGTCGGCGATCCGGCGGACCGCCTCGGTGGTGTCGGAGCAGTAGGAGAGCCCGCGCTTGGCGGCGATGTCGTCGGCGCTCATTCCCAGCGCTTCACGCAGGATCAGCGTCTCCAGTGCGGCGGCGTCGAGCCGCCGGTAGGCGTCGCTCGAGCCGGCGAGCGCGGCGTCGAGCGGCCCGGGATCGGTGAGCGTCAGGTGGTAGGGCTTGCGATGGTGGGAATCGATGTAGCCGAAGGCGACCTCGCCGGCGTCTGCGGCGGGGACGATCTGCTCGGCCGCCGTGCCCGGGGCCTCGCTGATCTCGAACATCGACATCAGGGTGTTGCGGATCGCCTCCTGGCCGCTGCTGTCGAGATCGTGCAGCAGGCGATGCGTCGCAAAGACGCTGAGCCCTGGGTCCTCGAGTGAGACCAGACAGGCGAGCGTGTACCGGTGCGGGCCCTCGCCACCGATCTCGTCGGCATAGGTGCGGGCGGTCTCGTAGCGGTGATGGCCGTCGGCGATAAGCAGCTCCGACGGTTCCAGCTCCACGCTGACCGCCTCGTGCACCGCCGGATCACTTATCGGCCAGACCCTGTGCACGGTGCCGTCGGCGTCGCTCACCTCGGCCCAAGGCTTCTTTTCAGCCGCCGCCTGCAGATGCGGCCAGGCGTTGCCTTCGTGGAGGATGAAGATCGGCGACATGCTGTGGCCCGTGGCCCGTGTCAGTCGCAGCCGGTCCTCCTTCGGGCCGGGTTGGGTGCGCTCATGCGGGCGGACGAGGCCGGGGCCATAGTCGGTGACCCGGATCCGCGTCAAGAACCCGCGCCGGGTTCTGGCCGCGCCGTCGGGACCCGTGTAGTCCTGCTCGTAGGCCCAGATCGTCGGCTCGGAGTCGCGGACCAGGATCCCCTCTGCTTCCCAGCCGCGCATGATCTCGGCCGCGTGCTCGTAGATGTCGTCGCCGTCGCCGCTCTCGGGTAGATCGAGCTCGACCACGTTGTGGGGGGAGTCCGCCACCAGCCGCGCCCGGTGGGCGGCGTCGATCACGTCATAGGGCGGAGCGACGACCTCGCTGATCGCGACCCGCTCGGGGTCGTAGTGGACGGCGTGCAATGGGCGGACCTCGGCCATGGCCGCAGCACCCTAGCTGCCGGGGGCGGCCCCTGAGTCGCGAGCTGCGGATCGTCGTGGCGGCGGCCGGATGACGGGCTAGACTCGCCGATCAGTCGCGGGGCGTGGCGCAGCCTGGTAGCGCACCTGCTTTGGGAGCAGGGGGTCGCTGGTTCGAATCCAGTCGCCCCGACTGCCGGTCCACACAAGGCTATGGTTCCGCTGACCGGCCGGAGTGGCGGAATTGGCATACGCGATCGGCTCAAAATCGATTGCCCTTACGGGCTTGTGGGTTCGAGTCCCACCTCCGGTACTCAATGGTTGATTCCACGAACCTGCCCACCTAGATGTGCGGCCGCTACACGCTCTCCAATCCTGACCCGAAGCGGCTCAAGCTCCGCTTCGGGGTCGACGGGCCGTTCGAGTTCGATGAGCGTCCCCGCTTCAACATCGCCCCGACCGATCCGGTCCTCGCGGTTCGCGAGCGCAGCGAGCAGCGGCGCGAGTTCGGATATCTGCGCTGGGGCCTGGTGCCCGGACGCTGGGCGCAGCAGCCCGGTCGACCGTTGATCAACGCGCGGGCGGAGACGGTCGCCACGCAGCCTGCCTTCGCCGAGTCGTTCAAGCGCCGGCGGTGTCTGATCCCTGCCGACGGCTTCTACGAATGGCGGCAGGATGAAGACGGCAAGCAGCCGGTCTGGATCAGCCGCCCCGATCGCGGTCTGTTCGCCTTCGCCGGAATCTGGGCGAGCCTCGAGGTTGACGGGGGAGAGGAGCTGCACAGTTGCTCGATCGTGACCTGCGAGCCGAATCGGCTGCTGCGCCCGATCCACGACCGCATGCCGGTCATCCTCGCGCCCGAATCAGAGGCCGCGTGGCTGGACGTCGAGTCCGACCCGGCGGCGATTGCCGATCTGCTGCGTCCACCCCCGGAAGACCTGCTCGAGGCCCGCGATGTCAACGAGGCAGTCAGCAGTGTCAGCGAAGACGGACCGCACCTGCTGGATCCGCCGCTGAAGCTTTTCTGAGCGCGGAGCAGCCGCCCCGCTCAGATCAGGAAGGAGGCGCGGTGCCGGCGCTCGGAGGGGTCCAGCGGGGCGCCTGATCGCTCTCGGCGAGCGGCTCACGCCCACTCTCGGCATCGTCCGGTGCCTCGGGGCCGGCGCTCTCATCGAGCCTGCCGCCGCCAATCGGGCGCTCCTCCTCGACGTGCCATTCCTGGTTGAAGCCGATCATCGCAACCGCGACAAGCAGGAGTTGCACTGGAATCAGGACCACCGTTAGGACACCCAGC
Organism: Acidobacteriota bacterium; assembly: GCA_032122625.1. GTDB lineage: Bacteria > Actinomycetota > Thermoleophilia > Solirubrobacterales > 70-9 > CAXMST01. Next base: position 7,592 of record JAQBGG010000164.1, on the reverse strand, counting down.
AGGTCCTCGGGGAGCAGGGGCGAGCTGAGCCCGTCCTTGGCCCGCGCGAACCAGCCCGGCGCCGCGACTATGGCGAAGATGGTCATGATCACCGCCATCATGGCGGCGACCGGGAGCACGCCGCGGTTCCAGTTCAGGACGAGCAGGGCGAAGAGCACGTAGAGCCCGGCCCAGACGATCGTCAACGCTCCGATGCCGGGGCTCTGAAGTCGTTCCCAGCCGCCGATGGTGACGATCACCAAGAGTGCAGCCGAGACGATGAGCACGAATGCGACGACTGCCTTAGTCGTCTTCGACCCCGGCTTCTCTCTGTTTGGGCGCCAGAGCTCGTAGCCCGGGCGCGCCTCTCCAAGTGCAGCCATCACGGGCAATATATGTTCTTCGGCCGCCGAGCGCTACCGTTGCCCCCTCCAGCGGACGTGGCGGAACTGGAAGACGCGCCAGGTTTAGGTCCTGGTGGGCTTTGCCCGTGGAGGTTCGAGTCCTCTCGTCCGCACTGCTCTCGGCGCCGCCGTCGAGCACCTCGGCCGCGCTACGATCGCGCCCTCCAGGGGCAGTGGCCAAATTGGATAAGGCTCCGGTCTCCAAAACCGGCGATTCCAGGTTCGAGCCCTGGCTGCCCCGCTGACCCGGACCCCAGGGTTCGTCCCGCCGCCTCGGCCGCATGGCTGTCGCCGGGGCCGGGTAGGTTGCCGGAGTGGATCAAGACTCATCGGGCGGCGGCCGCAGCCGCGGCAAGCGTGGCATCGACCGTGCCTGGCGCCTGCTGACGAATGCCTTGTCCGGGTTCTCCCGGCATCGGGGCACGCAGCTGGCGGCGAGCATGGCCTACTACGCCCTGTTCTCAGTCTTCCCGGCAGCGATCGTCGTCGCGGCGGCAGCCGGATTCATCCTCGACGACCCGGGCGCCCGCGAGGATGCCATCAACTTCCTGCTCAAGGAGCTGCCGCTCAGCGACGAGCAGGGCCGTACCGACATCGAGAAGGTTCTCGACGGGGTCACCTCCAACTCGGGGACGATCGGCCTGATCGGCCTGATCGCTTTGATGATCACTGCCAGCGCTCTGATCAGCGCCGCGCGGAACTCCGTCAACACGATCTTCGGAGACGACGTGCGCCGGGGCGCGCTCAGGGGCAAGGGCCTCGACCTGCTCCTCGTGCTCGGAGTCGGCCTGCTGTTCGCGCTCTCGTTCGGAATGACCCTCGTCGGCCAGTTGGACCCGGAGTTCATCGGAGACCTCGGGCGGGGGATCATCGACGCCACGGGGGAGATCCTCCCGGTCGTCCTGACCGCGGTGGTGTTCGGGGTTCTCTACAGGGTCTTGCCGACCGAGCATCCCCGATGGCGTGACATCTGGCCGGGGATCGTGTTCGCCTCGATCGGTTATGAGTTGCTCCAACGAGGTTTCTCGATCTACGTCGACAACTTCGCCAACTACAGCGCCGTCTATGGATCCCTCGGCACAGTGATCGCCTTCATGTTTTTCGTCTACCTGGGGTCGATCGTCTTTCTGCTCGGGGCCGAGATGGCGGCGATCTGGCCGGGGGTCCGGGCGGGCAGCTTCGACCCCGACCCCGATCAGGACGGCCCCGCCTTCGGCGAGCAGCTGCGGAGCACGGTCCGCGGCCTGTTCGCCCGCAACCCGACCGACCACCGCTAGGTCGCACATCGACCGGCGCGGGGTGCGCAGACGACCCGTACGGCGGGCGCGCAGACGACCCCTCGGCGGTGCCGTCCTACACGTTTGCTAATAAGTTGCTAACAATGAACTCACTGACGCGGCCGCCCAATAGCTGCCCGGGACCCTGCACCATGAGACGCACCCCGTACCTTCCATCCCTGATGCTGTGCCTGATTCTGCTCGTCGCGGGCGGATCCAGCGAGATCGGTGGGCCCCTCTCGCTCGAGCGTGCGGAAGCGGGCAAGCGCTGCCAAGGGGCGAAGAAGTCGCCGAAGCAACTGAAGGTCAAAGAGGCCCAGCGTCTCGTCGTCTGCCTCGTCAACAAGCGCCGGAGCAAGCGCGGGCTGCACCGACTGAAGCGTGACTCCAAGGTGAGCCGGGCGGCGACCGACCACACCCGGTACATGCAGAAGCGCGACTGCTTCGCCCATGACTGCCCGGGCGAGTTGAGTCTGACCGGGCGGTTGACCCGCGCCAACTACCTGCCCTGCAACTGCCGCTGGGGGGTTGCTGAGAACATCGCTTGGGGCAAGGGCAGTGGTTCCGCCTCGCCCGCGGCCGTCGTCAAGGGTTGGATGGGCAGTGCCACGCACCGGGCGGCGATCCTCTCCAGCCACGAGCACATCGGCGTCGGGTTCCGGCGCGGCAGCCCGTTCAGCAACTCACACGAGTACGGGACCTACACGCTCGATTTCGGTTACAAGCGCTGACCGCGGCGTCGCCGCCGGCATGGCATTACGCTGCCCGGGTGAGCGGCGTCGATCCACACGAGGCCGGGAAGCCGGCTGAGCTCGAACGCCCCGCAGGCCACCACGCCCGCACCGAGCCGGAGTTGGTTCACTGAGCCCGCGGCACCGACGCAGGATCCTCGCCGTTGCCATCGGAGCGATCGCGCTCGACACGGCACTGCTCGGGTTGATCGCGCCGCTTCTGCCGGAGATCGAGCGTCGCACCGGCGCCTCGGAGGCCGAACTCGGCCTCGCGCTCGGCGCCTACGCCCTGCCAATCCTGCTGGTCTCGCTGCCGCTGGGGCGCGCCGCGGACGCGATCGGCCGCCGCCCGCTGCTGCTGAGCGGGCTGCTGCTGACGGCAGCCGGGTCGGTCTTGATCGCTGTCGCCGGTTCGCTGCCGCCGTTGATAGTCGGTCGCAGCATCCAGGGAGTCGGCTCTGCCGCGAGCTGGATAGCCGCGCTGGCCTTGGTCTCCGATCTCGCCCCGCCCGATCGCAAGGGCGAGGCGATCGGCTTCGCGCTTGCCGCGAACAGCGTCGGGGCGATAGGCGGGCCCGCCCTCGGTGGTATCTCGGGCGACGCGATCGGCTTCGAGTTCCCGTTCCTGTTCGTCGCCGGCATCGCTGTCGGTCTCGCTGTCGCGGGCCGAGTCGTGCTCCCGCGACAGCAGCGTCGGGCTGGCGGGGGCCCGCGGACGTCGGTGCCCGATCTGATCCGATTGGCCGCCTCGGGACCTGTACTACCGGCGATCCTGAGTGTGATCGTCGGCGCGGTGACCCTCGGCGTCATCGATGTTGTCGCGCCGCTCGATGCCGACGAGCGCCTGGGCTTGACGGCGGCGGCGATCGGTGGGCTGTTCGCGGCGACGCTCGCGCTCGATGCCGCGGCCGCGCCGATCGCGGGCCGCTGGAGCGACCGGATCGGGCGGGTCCCGGTGGCCCTACTCGGGCTCTCTCTGCTCGCGATCTCGCTGGTACTGCTCGCTGTCCTACCCGGAATCGGCGGCTTCGTCGTCGGCCTCTCGGTGTTCGGGATTGGCTCCAGCGTGATGTTCGCCTCGGCCGTGCCCTGGCTCGACGAGGCGTTCGGCGACCTCGACAAGGGCTTCGGCTACGGCTTCCTCAATCTGATCTACTCGATCGGCTATGCGGCAGGCCCGATCGCCGCCGGTGTCGGGCTGCAGTCCTCGGGTGCCGACCTGACCTACGTCTTGACGGCGGTTCTGATCGTGGCCGCTGCGGTGCTGATGTTCCTGCGGCGCGCGGCGATGCCGGACTGAACGTCTGGCTGGACCGGCGTTCAGCCGTCCGCGGGCGGCTCGCCCGCCGGTAGGTGGAACGCAAAGCGGGCGCCGCCGCCGGGCTCGTTTCCGGCCTCGACAGACCCCTTGTGGGTTTCGGCCACCTGCTTGACGATCGCCAGTCCGAGGCCTGATCCGGGCGTGCCGCGAGCGGCGGGGGCGCGATAGAAGCGGTCGAAGATGTGGGGAAGATCCTCGGCGTCGATGCCTGGTCCAGAGTCGATGATGGTCACGGCTGCGTCTTCGACGACAACCGAGATAGTGCCGCCGGGCGGCGTCCACTTGAGCGCGTTGTCGAGCAGGTTGCCGATCGCCCGGTCCAGCCGCTCGGGCGCCGCGACGACCACCCGGGGCTCGAGAGAGGTCTCGATCATCACATCGCCGCCGGGCCGACGGCGGGCGCGATCCACGCATGCTGCGACGAGCTCGTCGAGACGAACCTCGGTCAGTTCCGCCGGGCTCGCCTCGGCCCCGTCGCGGGCGAGATCGACGATGTCGTCGACCATGCGGCCCAGCTCGGTCAGTTCGCTGTTGAGGTCGGCGAGCAGGCGCTCGCGGTCGGCGCCCGGCATCTCTGGCCGGCGGGTGAGCGTCTCGATATTCGTGCGCAGGCTGGTGATCGGGGTCCGCAGCTCGTGAGAGGCGTCGGCGACGAGCTGCCGCTGCGCTCCCACAGAGCGCTCCAGCGCCGCCAGCATCGCGTTGAAGCTGGTGCCGAGCCGAGCCAACTCATCATCGCCTTCGATCTCGATGCGGCTGGTCAGGTCCTCGGTGCGGGCGACGTCCTCTGAGGTCTCAGTCAGTCGGCGGATCGGTGTCAGGGCGGCGCCGGCGACGAGCAGGCCGAGGCCGGTGGCCGCCGCGATTCCGCCGATCGCGATCAGGGCCATGATCAGCGCCAGCCGGCTGAGGGCGCTGTCGACCTCCTCCAGCGAGCGGGCCAGCTGCAGTGCTGTGTCGGGGCCGACGGTCAGGCTGATCACCCGTAGCGGCGTCCCCTCGACCGTCGCGTCACTGAACGCCGGCTCGCGGCTTCCGGAGGCGAGCACAGCGGTCGCCGGCTCAACGGGGAGGGTCGCTCCGCTGAGCCCGCGCGCGGAGAGGATCGAGCCGGTTTCGTCGACGAGCTGCCCGGTGGCCTCGGGTCCGCCCGGTCCACCCCCGGGAAAGAATGGGTCCGGACGGGATCCCTGCTCGAAGGGAGTGTCGCGGCCGCCGCGCTGGGGAGGTGGCTCCGATGGCGCGCCCACCCCGCCGCGGCCGATGGGTCCGAGCTCGATCGCGGCGCGCGCCGCCAGCGCGCGCTCGCGCAGCGAGTCGTCGACCTGCCCACGGAGCTCGGAGCGGACGAGGAGGTAGGCGGTGGCGGCGGCGGCGATGATCGCGATCGCCACCGCTCCTGCGGCGAGCAGTGTCAGGCGGCGCTTGAAGCTCACGCGGCGGCTAGGCCTCCTTGAGGGCGTAGCCGACCCCGCGCACTGTCTGGATCAGGCGCGGCTCACCCGCCGCTTCGGTCTTGCGCCGCAGATACCCGATGTAGACCTCGAGCGAGTTCGAGCTGGGGCCGAAGTCGTAGCCCCAGACCTGTTCGAAGATCTGGCCGCGCGTCAGCACCTGCCGCGGATGGCGCAGCAACAGGTGCAGGAGCTCGAACTCCGTCTTCGTCAGCTCGAAGCTGCGATCGCCGCGGGCGACCTCCCGAGCGCCTACGTCGAGCTTTAGATCCTCGAACTGCAGGACGGCGCCGGCGTCCTCGCCCGGGGGCTGCTCGCTGCGCCTCAGAAGCGCCCGCAGTCTGGCGAGCAGCTCCTCGAGGGCAAAGGGCTTTACGAGGTAATCGTCGGCGCCGGCGTCGAGTCCGTCGACGCGATCGCTGACCCCGTCGCGAGCGGTCAGCATCAGGACCGGCGTCCGGTCGCCGGCGGCTCGCAGTCGCCGACATACCTCGAGTCCGTCGACCTCCGGCATCAGCACGTCAAGGACGATCGCGTCAGGGGCCCGGATCGCGAGGTCGCGGAGGGCGGAGGCCCCGTCCACGGCGGTGCTGACCGAGTAGCCCTCGAGCTTCAGCGCCCGCTCGACCGCGCTGCGGACAGCCGGCTCGTCATCGACAACCATCACCTGCATGAGCACAGTCTCGCGCCTCGACCTGAGGGGAGGCTGAGAATCGATCGTCGGTGGGAACGATTAGGAGTATGTTCTTCGGAGGGAGACGCAACACGTCGAGGAGGCACCATGGACGAACTCGTGGAGATCAAGCAGCGGAATCGGGCAATGTGGGCAACCGGTGACTTCGACGCGATTGCAGAACTGATCTGGGACGTTGGCGGTCGGCTGATCGACCGCCTTGGTGTCGGACCGGGGGAGCGCCTGCTCGACGTCGGCGCCGGGACGGGCAACGCCGCGATTCCGGCTGCCGTGGCCGGCGCGGAGGTGGTTGCTTCCGACCTCACTCCGGAGCTGTTCGATCCGGGCCGCCGTCGGGCGACCGAGGCCGGGGTGGAGCTGGAGTGGGTCGAGGCCGACGCCGAGGCTCTGCCGTTCGAGGACGGCTCATTCGAGATCGTCGTCTCGACCTTTGGGCATATGTTTGCGCCGCGCCACCGCGTCGCCGCCGAGGAGATTGCGCGGGTAACCCGACCAGGCGGCCGCATCGGCCTCTGTTGCTGGGACCCAGCGGGCCAGGTCGGCGACTTCTTCCGCACGATCGCCTCGCATATGCCACCCCCTCCCGAGGGATTCCAGCCGCCGCCGATGTGGGGCAATCCCGCACACGCCACCGAGATGTTCGAAGGCACAGGAATCGGGCTGGAGTTCGAGCACGAGGTGACCGCAATGCAGTTCGCCGACGCGGTCTCCGCCACCGACGAGTACGCCGAGAAGTTCGGCCCGGTCGTCATGGCCCGCCGCGCGCTCGAGCCCGAGGGCCGCTGGCAGGCGCTCCACGACGACCTCGTCAAGCTCTTCGGGGAGCAGTCAACGCCGGCAGACGATGGCATCAGCTTCGATGCTCAGTACCTGGTGATCCTCGGCCGCAAGCCGGGGTGATTGCTCGGAGCCTGATCCGTTCGAACCTATACTGCGGCCTCGTTGCGGGCGAAGTGTTACTGGTTGCACGTGAGCCTTCCAAGCTCGAAGAACGGGTTCGAGTCCCGTCGCCCGCTTGCTCACCATCACGTCCCAGGGGCTGTCAGCATCAAGACCCGGAGGAACGTGGCGTAGACTGCCGGGCCGCACGGGGCGTGGCGCAGTTTGGTAGCGCATTCGACTGGGGGTCGAAAGGTCGCTGGTTCAAATCCAGTCGCCCCGATAGGCGGGAGCGTTATCTCTCTGCCAGCACGTAGAGCTGCTGCTCCTCGGGTATGCCCTTGAGCGGATGGGTGCCCCGGTCTTCGAACAGAAGGCCGGAGCCAGCAGTCAGGTCCCGGACGGTCCGCGAGACGAGTACCTCGTCGTCGCCTGCCTCGCCCATGACGCGGGCAGCCACGTGGACGGCAAGGCCCGATATGTCGTTCCCTTGGAGCTCGATCTCACCGACGTGGATGCCGGCGCGGGCGTTCAGCCGCTCGGCTGCAAGGGCATCGAGGATCCAGCGAGCGGCTTGAGCGCCCCGGGCCGGCCCGGTGAAGGTGGCAAGCGCGCCGTCCCCCGTCGTCTTGACGAGCCGGCCGCCGAATCGGTCGAGCCCATCCCGCACGATGTCTTCGTGGCGGTCGAGCCTGGCGCTCCAGGCCGCGTCGCCCAGCCGCGCGAGCTGGTCGGTCGATCCGACGATGTCGGTGAACAGGACCGTCGCCAGGATGCGCTCCGTGGGCGCGGCCGGCGGCGGCGCGCCGACGAACGCCCGGAGCTGCGCGAGCATCTCGTTCGTGTCGCCGAA
>JAQBGG010000163.1:0-29632 GCA_032122625.1 Acidobacteriota bacterium | reverse complement strand
TAGTCGAAGGCGTCGTTGAACGGCTGATAGCCGGTGTCGGCGACGATGACGACCACGCGGATCGCCACGGCGACGAGGGCGATCAGGACGGGCAGCAACCACCCCGGCGCGCCCCGCCGGTTGTCATTCAGCGCGGGAGGCCGATTCATGGCTCAGAATGTAGAGGGGCCGCCTGATGGCGGCCCCTCCAACAACTGTCTATAGCGCTGCGGGCCCTACGGGCCGATGCAGCGGGCGCTCGGGGTGACCTCCCAGGTGCCACCGGCGCCCTGGTCGCCGGCAATCACGCCCCAACTCGTGCCGTAGCCCGTGTTGAAGGTTACCCGGGCGTTCTCGCGGCCCGCGCCGTTGACGATGTAGCCGCCGCCCGCCGCGGTCCTGCCACTGGGGCAACTCACAAAGACGACGGCCTTGTCTGCGTTGTTCAACGGGCTCGTCGTGCCCTCGACGTTGGTCACGGAGCCGTACTTGCCGTCTGCCGTCGCTTGGGCCGCATCAGCGGACGTCTGCGCCGCATCAGCGGACGTCTGGGCTCCGTCAGCGGACGTCTGGGCTCCGTCAGCGGTGGTCTGTGCCGTCGCTGCCGCGCTCGCTGCGCCGTCGGCGGTCGCCTGGGCGCTGTCGGCGCTGGACTGAGCCGCCTTCGCGTTCTGGTTCGCCTTCTTCGCCTTCTTCAAAGCTTTCTTCGCGGTCTTCTTCGCGCTCGCCGCACCGTCAGCGATCGGGTTGGAGGGACCGCCGAGGGCGGGGACAGCGAGCGCCACAGCCAGGAAAGCTGCGAGCCCGAGAACTAGGTAGCGATTCTTCAACTTATTTCCCTCCCATTGCCAAGGCTAGATTCGACCAGTCATCCAATCAGATCACGCGGTCGAATGCAAGACGACCTCCGTGCGCCATCGCGGGTCAGCCCAGGGAGGCAGGGTCGAGTGGAACGGCAGCGCATCTCTCGAGGCCAAGCCGAACGATCGCGGCCTCGGCCTCGCCCGTGGCGGCATCGAGCTCAGCCGTGAGCCCGGCCAGGTCGCCCGATCTCTCCCGGGCGGCACGGCTCAGGGCCCCAGCGTCGATCGCGACCCCGAGCAGCGCCTCGTCGAGCGGCACCAACCTCTCGTCGGCGGGCTGCGCCCGGACCACGGCGCGGAAGTCGACGACGGCGCGGAGCAGCGAGCCGGCGTAGTCGTCGAGACCTGCCCGGGGGTCGCGGATCGCGCGCCGGGCCGCGCTCCTGATCTGCTTCTTGGCCGCGACGCAGGCGAGGCCGACTGCCTCGACCCCCGTGGCCTCGCTCCCCTGCTTCGAACCCCCGTCTCCGCCGCTGTCGAGGGCGACGAAGGCGCCGATTGTGATCAGGATCGCAACCAGGGTCGCAACCGTCACGAGCCGCTCTCGGCGGCTTCTCCCGATCAGGCCGGCGAGCCGCGCTGGAAACGCCCGCCGTGACTCGCCCGCCTCCACTGCACTCGGAAGGTCGGCGCCGCAGGTCGTGCAGTAACGGGCGGCCTCGTCGGTCTCACTTCCGCAGCGGGGGCAGAACATGGTCGCAAAGCTAGCCGATGATCCCGCCGGGGCGAAGGCGCGGAGGCTCTAGAGTGATGGTCCTGCCAGGCACGAGAGACAGACGAATCAGGGTGCGGGTGCTGTCGGCCGCCGTCGCGACGATGGCGGCACTTGCGCTGGCTGCCTGCGGCTCAGGCGACGGGCCGGAGAGCACGGCCGCGGAGGCGCCCGGGGACACCACGAGCCAGGCGATCGCGTCGGTGGACAACAAGGACGGCGGAAAAGCGAACAAGAGCCACGGGGACAAGAGCTCGGATGGGAAGACCGGCGGCGGCAAGGGTGGGGACGGCGATCCGGAGCCGAGCGGGGGCGAGCCCGGGGCGAGCGGCGACTGCCCCGCCGGGCTCGATGCCGAGCAATGCCAGGCCTATCTGGACGGCGCCGAGGACTCGCGAACGCTCGGCAAGAACGAGTGCTACTCATCGCTTTCGAAGAAGCAGTGCGAGCAGCTCGGGCGGGCGCTCGAGGCGAGCTTGGGCGGCTCGAAGGAACTCGATGAGGACGAGTGCTACGCGACCCTCAGCAAGAAGCAGTGCAAAGAGCTCGGGCGAGCCTTGGCCGCGGCTGAGAAGTAGATCGGGGCCCGGCTATTCGGCGGTCTCTGCGACCGAGATCATCCGGCCCTTGCGGCCGGTCTTGAACTGCACGGTTCCGGCGCGCCTGGCGAAGATCGTGTGGTCGCGGCCGATGCCGGTGCCGTCGCCCGGGTGAAAGCGGGTGCCCCGCTGGCGGACGATGATCTCGCCGCCGGTCACCTGCTGGCCGGCGAAGACCTTGACCCCGAGGAACTTCGGCTTCGAGTCACGCCCGTTTCGGCTGGATCCAAGTCCCTTCTTATGAGCCATCGGTCCTAGCCCTCCTTCTCGGTATCGGTCTTCTTCGCAGCAGGCTTCTTAGCCGCGGGCTTCTTTGCGGCCGGCTTCTTTGCGGCCGGCTTCTTCGCGGCCGGCTTCTTTGCGGCCGGCTTCTTCGCTGGAGCCTTCTTCGCCGCCGTCTCGGCCGCGGGCTTCTTCGCCGGAGCCTTCGGCTTGGCCTCCACCTCGGCCTTAGGCTTCGCCTCCGCGGCCGCATCCGCCTTGGCGGGCTTGCTCGCGGCAGGCTTGCGGGTCAACTGCTTGACCTCGGTGACCTCGAGCCGGGTCAGCTCCGAGCGGTGCCCCTGATGCTTGCGGTAGCCCTTCTTCGCCTTGTACTTGAAGACCTTGATCTTCTCGCCCCGCTCGTGGGCGGCGACCTTCGCCTCGACCTTGACCTTCTCGAGGTCCTTCGCGGTGAGCACGATGTCGTCGTCGGTGCGCAGCATCAATGCCCGCAGGGCGACCTTGGCGCCCTCGTCCTGGTGCAGCCGGTCGACGAGCAGGGACTGTCCCTCCTCGACGCGATACTGCTTACCGCCGGTTTCGATGATTGCGTAGGTAGTCATATCTAGGTTCTGGAAGCCCTCATTCGCCGATCTCGGTGGGAGCGATTTAGCCCTCGTCACCGGCACCGGCACGGGAACGGCGCCTACCGCCTCTGCGGCCGCGCCGTCGAGCGCCGGATTCTAGACCGTCTTCAGATTCCTCGGATTCCTCAGCCGGCGGGGGGCCATCGACCAGCGCCGCAACGGCGGCCGATCGCTCCACGGTCTCGATCCTGATCAGCTTCCGCTGACCGACCAACGGCGCCGCACCGGTGACCGTGATCACGAACGAGTCGAGCCTGGCGACGGCATCACCCTGGTTGTACATGTGCGGTTCCTCGATCGAGACCAGCACCTCATCGCCCGGTGCGAACGGCAGCGCCCGGCGCTCGATCTCCTCCTTGCTGCCGGACTCGGCGACCTCGAAGGTCGCGATCGGCAGCGCCTCGCCCCCCTCGAAGAGGAAGTGCTTGCCGGTCTCCTGCTCGAGCTCGTGCAGCCCGCTGTCGGCCTTGAGCAGCTCCTGGGCGACGTGCGGGTTGACCCGGATCAGATGCGCCTCGGGCTCGGGCTTGTCGGTTACCAGGTCGCGCAGCCTGCGCTGGACCTCGATCGAGACGGTCTCAGCCGACTCGACGACCCCCTCGCCGCCGCAGGTCGGGCACTGGGTGGTGAGAATCTCGCGGACGCCCTCGGTCACGTTCTGGCGGGTCATCTCGACCAACCCGAGTGGCGAGACCTCGACGACGTAGCTCTTGGTGCGGTCCTCGTCGAGAGCCTTGCGAAGCGTCTTCAGCACCATGTCGCGATTCTTCGCCTTCGCCATGTCGATGAAGTCGATGACGATGATGCCGCCGATGTCGCGGAGGCGCAGCTGCCTGACCACCTCGTCGGCGGCCTCGACATTGACCTTGGTGATCGTGTCCTCGAGCCGGCCCTTGCCCTTGCCGGTGAACGAGCCCGTGTTGATGTCGATCACGGTCAGCGCCTCGGCATAGTCAACGATCAGGTAGCCGCCGGAGGCCAGGTCGACCCGCCGCGAGAGCGTCGAGCGGAACGCCTTCTCGGCGCCGTAGCGCTCGAACACGTGCTCCTTGCGCTGATGATGCTCGACGAAATCCACCAGCTCCGGCGCCGTGCGCTCAAAGAACTTGGTCACTCGGTCGTGCTGCTGGGTGTCGTCGATCTCGGCCCCGTCGAACTCGGCGCCGAGCACATCGCGCAGCACCCTGATCGAGAGATCGGCCTCTTGGAAGACGAGCGAGGGTGCCTCGGCGTCCTTCGCTCGCCGCTCGAGCACGTCGTACAGCTTGTGCAGGTACTTGATCTCCCGCGCGAAATCGTCCTTGTTGGCTCCCTGCGCGGCGGTCCGGACGATGTATCCGCCCTTGTCCTTCTTCGAGTCATAGAGCTTGTCCAGCGCCTTGCGCATCTGCGTGCGCTCGCTGTCCGCCATCCGGCGGGAAACGCCGATGCCGCCGCCCTGGGGCATATAGACGAGGTAGCGCCCGGCGATCGAGAGCTGCATCGTCAGTCGCGCGCCCTTGGTCTTAAGCGGGTCCTTGACCGCCTGGACGATGATCTCCTGGCCGCGCTGGATCAGCTCGTCGATCCGCCGGCCCTGTCCGCGACCCCGCTTGGGGACCGACTTGCCGTCGGGGGTGACGATCTCGTCGACATGGAGGAAGCCGTTTCGCTCCAGTCCGATATCGACGAACGCCGCCTCCATCCCGGGCAGGACGTTGTCGACCACACCCTTGTAGATGTTGCCGACGATCGAGCGCGAACCCTTGCGCTCAACGTACAGCTCGCCGACCCGCCAGGCAGCGGACTTCTCTTCTTTGCCTCCTGCACCGCCCTCCTTGGAGCGGGTGGGAGTTCCATTTGCTTCGAGCACCGCGACGCGGGTTTCACCGGCGTCAACCGATACGAGGATCTTTTTCTTCAAGTTGGCTCACCTCACAGAGCTGTGGGTCGAACCCTGCTCGGCGAGGCGAACTGCGATTGGACATAGACGCTCTGAAGCAGGCCGATCGCCATGAAGGTGACCAGCACCGACGATCCGCCATAGCTCATCAACGGCAGGGGAATACCTGTCACCGGCATTACGCCGACGTTCATCCCCACGTTGACGAAAACCTGGAAGAGCAGCATCGTGGCGATACCCGCCGCGATCATGCTGCCGTACAAGTTCTTCGAGAGAGTCGCTATCCGCAGCGCCCGCCAAACCAGCAGGGCATAAAGGGACAGAAGAAACGCGGCGCCAACGAAACCCCAGCGCTCCGCCGTGACGGCGAAGATGAAGTCCGTGCTGGGCTCCGGCAGGAAGCCGGCCCGCGCCTGATTGGCATTGTCGCCGAGTCCGGTCTTCCCACCGGATCCGATTGCGATCAACGCCTGATTGGTCTGATAGCTGGAGTCGCTCGGGTCGTCACTCGGATTGACGAATGACGTGAGCCGGTCCTGCTGGTAGCCCTCGAGTACCGGCGCGCCCACAGCGGGCGCAAGCACCAGCACGACCAACACGGCCCCCATCGCGAGGCCGCCGAGCGCAGCAAAGTGCGTCCAGCGGATACCCCCGATGAAGAGGACGGTGAGCGTGACGACGCCGTAGACAAGTCCGGTACCCAAATCGGGCTGTAGGAAGACGAGTACTCCGGGCACGATCCCCAGCAGCAACAAACGCGCGGTTCTCTGCGCGTCCGACTGCCGGCGAGCCCGGTCTATGACGAAACCGGCCAGGGCGACGACAAGCAACAGCTTGCCGAGCTCGGACGGCTGAAATCTGAAGAAGGGGAGCTCGATCCAGCGCCGAGCGCCGCCGCCGGCGGCGCCGATCAGCAGAACGAGGGTTATCAGGCCGACCATCGCCGTGTAGATGCCGACCCGCAACTCGCGGAAGCGGGAGTAGTCGACCCGCGTCAGCGCCAGCATCAGGGCGATGCCGACCACCGCGTAGATGCTCTGGCGGATCACGTAGAAGTAGGGATTTCCATCGACGTAACCCTTCGTCGTGAAGGCGAGGACGAGCACGCTGGTGATGATCAGGGCGATCGCGGCGCCGGCGACGTAGGGGTCGATGCGGAGGAATCCGCTGCGCTCGAGAAGGCCGACGCCGCGCTCATCGCTGAAGCCGCGCAGTCGTGTGGTTGTCGCTGATTCCATCATCGAAACTCTATTCGGCCGCTCCGGCGGCCTGGCCCGCGACGTCCTTTACGTCCTTCGGCTTGACGTCGAAATAGGCGCTGAGAATGCCGCGAACGATGGGCGCAGCGGTGTCGGCACCAAACCCCCCGCCCTCAACGGTAGCCGCAATGACCACCTTCGGGTTGTCATAGGGGGCCAGGGCCACGTACCAGGACTGATCGAGCTGACCGTCACGCTCGACGGTACCCGTCTTGCCGGCGATGTCATAGGGGAATCCGCCGAAGACCCCGAAGGAGGTTCCGGTCGGCTCCATAGCCGCGTCGCGAAGGCCGTCGAGGATGACCTGGCGGTAGGCGGGATCGATGTCCACGCTGCGGCGCGGCGCGGGGGTGAAGTCCTGGACGGGCCGGCCGAACGGATCCTGCACGGAGTCGCCGAGATGCGGCCGCACGACGTCGCCACCGTTGCCGATCGTCGCGTAGGCGACGGCCATCTGCAGCGGCGTGGCGAGTAGATCACCCTGGCCGATCGCGAGGTTGACGTTGTCACCGGTGGACCACTTGCGGTCGGTCTCGTAACAGCCAGGCTCGAACAGGCGCGCCTCACCGCCGCAGGAGTCCGGGTCGGCGGCCTGTGCATAGAGCTCGTTGCGCCACTCCGGCGTCGGCACCAGGCCGGCCGACTCGTAGGGCAGATCGAGGCCGGTCGGCGGCCCGAGGCCGAGCTTGGTCGCCCAGTTCTGGATGCCCTCGTCGGTCTGGGTGTCGGCGCGGTCTCCGAGCGTGTAGAAGAAGATGTCGGAGGAGACCTGCAGCGCCCGCTGCAGCTGCAGCGGGCCGTAGACGGCATCGCCGGCGTTCTTCAGCACGTTTCCATCGCCGAGGTCGAACGCACCGTCGTCAACGATCGTCTCGGTCGGCGTCAGCGTGCCCTCCTCGAGCGCGGCCAGCGCCGTCACCGGCTTGAAGGTTGAGCCCGTCGGGTACTGACCCTGGCTGGCGCGGTTCGCCAGCGGCTTCGCCTCATCGTTGAAGAGCGCGTCGTACTTGCGCTGCGAAACCGGCGGCGTGAATACGGCCGGGTCGAAGTTCGGGAACGAGCCCATCCCAAGGATCGAGCCATCCTCGGTGCTCATCGCCACGAACGCGCCCGGCTTGCCGAAGCTCGCCAGGCCGGCCTCTCCAGCCTGTTGCAGTTCCTGGTCGAGCGTCAGGACGAGGCTGTTGCCGGTCTCCGGCGCGATCTCCGACAGCGGCTTGCCGCGCGGCTCGCCGGACGCGTCGACCTGGACCCGGGTGGCGCCGTTGCGCCCTCGCAGGACGCTGTCGAACTGCAGCTCGAGGCCGGCGGCGCCGATCTGATCGCCGGGGGCAAGCGACTCGTACTGCGGCTCGTCGAGCTGGTTCTCATCGACCTCGGCCACAAAGCCCATGAGGTGCGAGGCGAGCTGCTCGCGCGGGTAGTCGCGAACGTAGACCTCCTCGATGCTGATCCCGGGGAACTGGTCGCCGCGCTCCCGCAGGAAAAAGATCAGATCTCGCTCGGCGTCCTGCTGCAGCGTCACCGGGCTGGCCGGCAGTTCCTTGGTCTGGCGCCGGATCTCGCGCTTGATCTTCTGCAGCGGCAGCCCCGAGACCTTGGCCAGGTCCTCCAGCTCAGCGTTCTTTTCCGGCGCCAACTCCGGCAGCTTGTCGGGCCGCACCTGCAGGGAGAGAGCCGTCCGGTTGCGGACCAGGGCCTTGCCGTTGCTGTCGAGGATCTTGCCCCGCGCAGCCTGGATCGTCAACTCGCGGACGCGGTTGTTCTGGGCCTGCTTCAGGTACTCCTCGCCGGAGAGCACCTCGAGGTACCAGAGGCGGAAGAAGATCACCGCGAAGGCGACCAGGGCGATGCCGCTGAGCACCGCGACCCGGACCGCGAACTGCGAGGTCATCGGGCGCTGGTCTTCAGGGCGGAACATCATCTATCCGGCCATCCCCAGGATGCCACGCGGCGCCTTGCGGCGCACGGGGCGCGCGTCATCGACCAGCGCCGAGCGCAGCATCCGCTTGATCAAGGGGTAGGTCGGGACTGCGAGCAGCATCCCGAGGAGCGCCTGGATCGCGATCTCACGCAGGACTAGGAGGCTGACGGGTGCGTCGACGCCGAGCATCAACTGGATTGCCGCATACGTCGCGGCGGCAACCGCGGTCAGCGCCCCGGTCAGCAACGGCGGGACCAGTGAGGAGACGATGTCGTAGCCCTCGCGCCAACGGCCGGCCAGGTAACCCGCAGACATCAGCGAGAGGGACGAGACGCCGGGGGTGATCCCCAGGGCCGAGTCGATCAGCAGGCCCGCGCAGAACCCGGAGACCGCGCCCGGGACCGCGCCGCCGAGCAGGCCGAGGGCGATGATCGTCACCGGGACGACGTTGGCGACCGAGCCGAGCAGCGGCATCTGCGAGAAGAAGGCGAGCTGCAGGAGGACCGAGAAGAAGACGATCAGGATGACCGTGACGATGATCCGCGGTGTGAAGATCACGACGGGCCCCCGGTGAGAACAGAGACGAAGTCGAGGTTGGTCATGTCGGCGAAGGGCTTCACATGGACCTGCTGGCTCAGCTCCTGCTCACCGGCGGCAGATTCGCGCGCCTCGCCAATCGGGATCCCGGCCGGGTATCGCGAGGGCAGCTTCGGGTCATTGATGCCTGCGGTGACCAGGGTCGCGCCGGGCTTGACCTCGGCGTCGCCCTGAATAAGGTCGAAGATCAGATCGTCGGCAGCTCCGACCTCGGCGCCGACGACGCCGATCGGCCCGCCGTCGAGCACCCTGGCGGTGACGCTGCTGCCCTGGTCGGTGAGCAGCGCGACGCGGGCGCTGCCGCCGTTGACCGAGCTGACGCGGCCGACCAGCCCGTCGCCGGAGATCACCGCGTCGTCGACCTCGAGGCCGTCGGCGCGGCCCTGATTGATCGTCATCGTCTGATTCCAGGTCGTCGCCGAGCGTCCAATCACCCTGGCGTCGGCGGCGCTGTAGGGGGCGAGCGGATCGCGGGCGGCGATCCTCGCGATCTTGCCCCGCTCCTTCCCCTCGGCAAGCTGCTCCTCGGTCGCGGTGAGCTCAGCCCGGAGGTCCCTGACGTCCTCACGGAGCTGCTCGTTCTCGCCCTGGGCCTGAAAGGTCTCGTCAACCCAGTTGACCAGGTCGCGGAACGGTTTCAGCGCCCTGCTGGCGCCATCCTGGAGCGGAGCGAGGATCGAGCCAACGCCATTTTGAGCGCTGTGCAGGGGGCCGCCCTCGCCCTCACTGAAGTGGCTGCTGATCAAGACCAGGCAGGCGACCACGAGCAGAACGAGTACCGCGCGGCGCCGGCGTACCTGTCGACGGTACATCGGCTCGTACCCCTAGATCGCTGATCCCGCATGACCGTGTCCACAGGGGCGCGCCTGATCGAGCCGGGCCCCGCACGCGGCCGCAGCGCGTAGCGGAGCTACGGGCAAGGCCGTGGGTGGTGGTCCGGCGAAGTCGTCAGGTGCGGCATTCGTTGGTGCGGGCATAGGGATCATCGATCTAACGACGTCGCTTGCCGCCGTTGCGGCTGCTGACCCGATGGAGGACCTCGATGTCCTCCAGCGAGAGTCCGGAGCCGACCGCGACGCAGGTCAGGGGCGAATCAGCGAGCTGGGCCGGCATCTGACACTCCTCACGGAGCCGCTGATCGAAGCCCTGCAGCAGGGAACCACCCCCGGCGAGGGTGATGCCGCGGTCCATGATGTCGCCGGCGAGCTCCGGCGGGGTCCGATCGAGCGTCTCCTTGACGGCGCCGACGATCGCGTTGACGGGCTCCGCCAGCGCCTCCCGGATCTCCTCGGAGCTGAGCATCACGGTCTTCGGCAGGCCGCTGACGATGTCGCGCCCGCGGATCTCGGTCTTGACCTCCTCGGTGAGGGCGGTCGCGGAGCCGGCTTCGAGCTTGACCTCCTCGGCCGTCTGCTGACCGATCATCAACTTGTGGTGGGTCTTGCAGTGGTTGACGATCGCGTCGTCCATCTCATCTCCACCAACCCGAATCGACTGGCTGACGACGATCCCGCCGAGTGAGATCACGGCCACCTCGCTGGTGCCACCACCGATGTCGACGACCATCGACCCGGTCGGCTCGCCGACCGGCAGGCCGGCACCGATCGCCGCGGCCATCGGCTCCTCGATCAGGTAGGCCTGGCGGGCCCCGGCGGCCAGACAGGCCTCCTCGACGGCCCGCTTCTCGACGCCGGTCACGCCCGAGGGCACGCAGACGACGACGCGTGGATGAGCGAAGCGGTTCTGGTGGACCTGCTGGATGAAGTAGCGCAGCATCTCCTCGGTCACGTCGAAGTCGGCGATGACGCCGTCCTTGAGGGGCCGGATCGCCTGGATCGTGCCGGGCGTGCGGCCCAGCATCCGCTTCGCCTCCATGCCCACGGCATGCACCTCGCCGCTGCGTGAGTCGACGGCGACGACCGAGGGCTCGGAGAGCACGATCCCGCGCCCACGGACGTAGACGAGCGTGTTGGCGGTTCCCAGATCGACGGCCATGTCGCGGCCGCCGAACCCAGTCATGTAGCTGAAGATTCCCATGGTTGTACTGAAGCCTCGAAGGTAGGGGAAATGGTCGCGGTTGAAGCCCGGCGACGGCAGCCCGAAAAGTTCGGTTGCACGCGCCGTGGCTTGGGGTCTCGGGCCCCTGGTGAGCTGCCGGGCCAGCGCGCCCGCATCAGGCGCGGCGAGGCCCCCTTGCGGTCGGCGGACCGGGATCCAGCAGTCTAGCGGAGTGCAGGCACAAAAGCCATTCTGTGAGTAAATACACACAGTCCGCTAATCGTTACTCAACCGATCGGCAAGCTCCCGACCAGCCGAGCCACCAGCGGTAGGGGCAGGCCGATGACGTTGGAGAGGTCGCCGTCGATCCCCTCGATCAGACTCGAGCCGAAGCCCTGCACCGCGTAGCCCCCGGCCCGCCCCCGCCACTCCCCGGTGGCCAGATAGGCGTCGATCTCCCGTTCGCTGAGCTGACGAAAGCGGACCACGGTGGACTCGCTACCGCGCAGCTCGACCCCGGGGCCAAGTACGAAGACTCCGCTGTGGACCAGATGGGCGCGCGCCGAGAGAGCGCGCAGGCGCTGCGCCGCCGCGGCTTCATCGGCCGGCTTGCCCAATAGCCGCCCATCGAGAACAACATCAGTGTCGGAGCCGATCACGTAGGCGTCGGCGCCGACGAGTGCTGAGCCGGCCCTCGCCTTGAGCTCGGCGTTGGCCAGCACGAGCTGCACCGGGTCTCCGTCGCTGCGTTCGGGGACGTCGGGGTCAACGACCTCGAACGGAATCCCGAGCAGGGGCAACAGCTCACGCCGCCGGGGCGAGCTCGAAGCGAGGACCAGCCGAGGGGGCGATCCCGGCGGGCCCTGCCCTACAGCTCCGGGAACCAGATCGCGGTCTCGCGCGCGGCCGACTCGTCGGAGTCCGAGCCGTGAACCAGGTTGAAGGTGACCTCGGTGCCGAAATCGCCACGGATCGAACCGGTCTCGGCCTCGACCGGGTTGGTCGCTCCGATCAACTGGCGAGCCGCCTTGACTGCCTCGACACCCTCGAGCACCATCGCTACCAAGGGGCCGCCGGTGATGAACTCGACGAGCTCACCAAAGAACGGCCTCTCGCTGTGCTCGGCGTAGTGCTCGTGAGCGATCGCCTGATTGGCGGTCATCAACTTGATCGCGACGGGATGTAGTCCCTTCTGCTCGAACCGGGCAATGACCTCGCCGGTGAGGCCGCGTTCGAAGGCGTCGGGCTTGATCAGGATCAGGGTGCGGGTCTTATCGGCCATCGGTTGCTGGTCGGCTCGCTTTCAGGATTTGGGTGTGGGCTTACGGCGCGCCGAGCGCTCCGCTGCCTCGCTGCGCGCCGGGCGCTCCGTCGCCTCGCTGGACGGCGAATGCTCAGGCTCGGGTGCAGGCTGCTGTGGCGGGGCCGCCGGGGCGGATGGCTTCGGCGCCGCCTGGGCCGGTGAGCGGCGCTCACCCGACTTACGCTCGGCAGCCGGTCGCTTCCGACTGGCCGGCTGCTCAGCCTTGCTCCGCGCGGGGCGCCGCCTGGACGGTGCTCCCGTTGAAGTCTGGACGGGCCCAGCGATCGCGGTCTCGCAGTAGGGGCAGAGCGACCAGCGTGGGTCTACCGGACGGCCGCAGGAGCGACACGGATCCTTGAGACGATGCTGGCACTCGGGGCAGCGCAGCCAGGAAAGCTCGATCGAATGCTCGCATCGGGGGCACGAGGTCTCGGTCAACCGGCGCAAACGCAACGACGCCGCTTTCATTTCAAGTTCACGCTCCTGCGCGTCGGCGAGAAACTCGGGTGGCCTGAGGATCGAGTAGACGACGGTGCCGATGAAAGGGAACAGCGAAGCGGCGGTCGCGGTGGCGACCAGAACCGGATCATTGATCCGGCGGCTGGCATCGGCGTAGGTCCACCAGATCAGGGCGATCCAAATGACTACGAGAACCAGGATCAACAGGTTGACCACGAGGTTCAGCGAGCCGTCGGTTATTCCGAAAAGGGCAGTAAGCATCGCGTGAAGCGCGTCAGTCTACTCGGCAGCAGGCGCCGCGCCGCGCCGCGCCGCGCGGCTGGGTCGCCCTAACCACCCGCGAAGCTCAGAGGAAAAGCAGGCCAAAGAGGTAGCCGATCCCGAAGAAGACGAGGATGACGCCGGCCACCACAGCGGCCACCAATCCCATCATCGAGAGGAGCTCTGACCTCGCTTCGCGGTCCATACGTATCGCAAAAGGTAGTTGGAGCCGGCACAGATCGCCACCCCACCCCGCAGCCCGGCGATAGTCAGAGCACGCTGCAGAGCGGCCGCGGGCTCGGGAACCACCTCCGACTCGAGCCCGGCCGCGGTGAAATGGCCCGCAAGCAGGGACGGCTCGAGCGCCCGCGCCCCAGGCCTGCCCATCGCTGGGCCCGGGTCCGCTGCAGTGCAGACCGCGACGTCGATCTGCGGAGCGAGCGCGGCCGCGATCGCCGCTGCGTCCTTATCGGCCAGAACGGAGACGCAGAGGAGGCGCGGACGAGCCAGCGGCTCGAGCGCCTCGGCGAGTGCGATCGCCCCTTCCTCGTTGTGGGCGACGTCAACCAGCAGCGGCGGGTCCCCTGGAATCATCTCGAGGCGGCCGCCGAGCGCCAGGTGCTCCAGGGCGGCGCGGCTTACCGCTGCCGCGGGTTGCTCGGCGACCACCGCGACAAGCTCCCGAGCGACGCCGGCGTTGCGACGCAGGTACGGGCCGTAGCGATCGGGCACGTGATCCGCCGCCGCCTCCGGAGCGACCACGAAGCGCGAGCCCAGCTGCTCTGCCCACTGCCGGGCCGCCGCCTCGATTTCGGGTTCGAGTCTCCCCACGACGAGCACCGTCCCCGGCTCCAGCACGGCCAGCTTCTCCGTCGCGATCTCCGCCGTCGTCGACCCCAGCCATTCCGTGTGATCGAGTGCCACCGAGGTCAGCGCCGTCGCCTCCGAGGCGATCACGTTGGTGGCATCGAGGCGCCCACCCAGCCCGGCCTCGATAACGGCGACCTCGACGCCGGCCGCGCGAAAGGCGACGAACGAGATCGCGATCGCGGCCTCGAACTGGCTCGGCGGATCGGCCGCCGAGCCCGGCTCGCCCGCGGGGACTCCGCCCCGGAGCCGATCGATCGCGGCGGCGACCTCGCCGGTCGCGGCGGCGAATGCGGTCTCCCCAAGCTCGGTGCCGGCCACCCGCGTCCGCTCTCGCCAGCGGAACGTGTGCGGCGAAACGCAGGCCCCTGCCCGCACGCCGGCGGCACCGAGCAGGGCGGCGGTGATCAGGGTCACGGAGGTCTTGCCGTTGGTGCCGACGACATGCAGGGAGCGGAACGCCCGCTCCGGATTCCCCAGCACTGCGCACAGGGCCCGCATCCGATCGAGGCCGAGCTTCCAGCCAATGGGCTCGAGATCGGCGAGGTAGCGCTCGGGGTCTATCCGCTCGTCTCCAACTCCTCGAGCTCCGCCCGGTAGGACTCGAGCTTCTGACGCTCCTCGGCGACGACCTCGGCCGGAGCCCGGGCAACAAAGCCCTCATTGCCGAGCTTCTTCTCGCCCCGCTCGACCTCGGAACGGAGCCTGGCGCGCCGCTCCTCGAGCCGTGCCTCGACCGCGGCGGTATCGAGCCCCTCGGAGGCCAGCACCTCGACCCCGGCAACCGCCGCGATCGCCTCGCCGCCGCCGCCGAACTCGAAGCGAGCCAGGCGGCCGACCAGCTCGTGCGGCGGGGGCCCGCCGACTCGCCCGTCGAGGATCGCCGCCGCCGGCACGTCGGCGAGCTCCCGCCAGCGTCGCAGCGCCCGCGTCAACTCGATCGCCTCCTCGACCTCGGCCTCAGCCTGCTGATCGATCAGCTGCTCGTCGGCGACGGGGAACGGACTGACGACGAGCTGCGCCTCCCTGTTCGGCAGGTAGGACCAGATCTCCTCGCTGACGAACGGCATCATCGGGTGGGTCAGCGCCATCGTGCGCTCGAGCACGAAGAGCAGATTGCCCGCCGCCGCCGGATCGCCCGCATAGAGCCGTGGTTTGACGATCTCGAGATACCAATCGCAGAGCTCAGACCAGAAGAACCGGTAAAGCTCGAGCGTCGCATGGGCGAAGTCGTAGCCGTCAAGGCGCTCGCCGATCGTCCTCACGGAACGCTCCAGGCGCGAGAGGATCCAGCGGTCCTCGACGGCCTCCCCAGATGCCGCCGGCGTTGCATCGCCGACATTGAGCAGGATCAACCGCGAGGCGTTCCACATCTTGTTCGCCAGGTCCCGCCCCTGCTGGACCTTGGCCTCGCTGAAGCGAACGTCCTGGCTCGAGGACATCGTCAGCAGCCCGAAGCGAAGCGCGTCGGCACCCTGCTCCTCGATCTCGGTAAGAGGATCGATGCCGGTGCCGAGGCTCTTCGACATCCGCCGGCCGTCGGCAGCCTGGATCACCGAGTGGATGTAGACATCGCGGAAGGGAACGTCACCGGGAAACTCGAGCCCGCTCATGATCATCCTCGCTACCCAGAGATAGATGATGTCGCGCGCCGTCGAGAGCAACCCGGTGGGGTAGAAGGCGCGCATCTCGGGCGTGTCATCGGGCCAGCCGAGCGTCGCGAATGGCCACAGCGCGGAGCTGAACCAAGTGTCAAGCACATCTGGATCACGGCGCAACTCGCCGTCGCAAGATCCACAGCGGCCGGGATCGGACTCGGCGACGAAGGTTTCCTCGCAGGTATCGCAATACCAGACGGGCAGCTGATGGCCCCACCAGAGCTGGCGGCTGATGCACCAGGGCCGGATCCCCTCCATCCAGTCGAGATAGACCTTCTTCCAGCGCTCGGGGTGGATCCGGACGCGATCGTCGCTGACTACCTCGATCGCCGGCTTGGCGAGCTCGTCCATCGCGCAGAACCACTGCAGCGAGATCAGGGGCTCGATCCGCTCACCCGAGCGGTGTGAGAAGGGGACCGAGTGCGTGTAGTCCTCCTCGGCTGAGATCCGGCCGGCGGTGCGCAGCTCGGCGACCACTGCCTCCTGCGCCTCGGCCGTGCCCATGCCGACGAATCGCCCCGGCGCGGGATCGATGATCCGGCCGTCGGGCCCGATCGCCGAGATCTCCTCGAGCCCGTGCTTGCGGCCGATCTCGAAGTCGTTGGGGTCGTGACCAGGGGTGATCTTCAGCGCCCCCGTCCCAAACTCGGGATCGACGTAGGGGTCAGCGATGATCGGCAGTCGCCGCCCGACCAGCGGCAACTCGCAACAGCCGCCGACGAGGTCGCTGTAGCGGTCGTCATCGGGGTGCACAGCGACCGCCGTGTCGGCGAGCATCGTCTCCGGACGCACGGTCGCGACGGTCAGCACGCGATCGGAGCCCTGCACCGGATAGTCGATCGAGAACAGGGTGTCGGTCACATCGCGGTTCTCGACCTCGAGGTCGCTGATCGCCGAGCGTGAGCCGGGATCCCAGTTGATCAGATAGTTGTCGCGATAGATGTAGCCCTTCTCGTAGAGTTGAGCGAAGACCCGGTAGACGGCCTTGACGTAGCCCTCATCCAGGGTGAAGCGCTCGTCCTCGTAGTCCAGCGACGCGCCGAGCGCCTTGAACTGACCAATGATTCGGGCCCCGTACTCCTCGCGCCACTGCCAGACCCGCTCGACGAACGCCTCCCGGCCGAGATCCTGGCGTGAGATCCCCTCCCTCTTGAGTTCCTTCTCGACCACTGACTGGGTCGCGATCCCGGCATGGTCGGTACCGCAGATCCACTTGACCCGCCGGCCCTCCATGCGGCGCTTGCGGGCGATCGCATCCTGGACCGTTCCGTTCAGGGCGTGGCCCATGTGCAGGGAGCCGGTCACGTTCGGTGGCGGCACCGCGATCGAGAAGTTCTCCTCGGCAGTGCCCTCGGGCTCGGGGTGGAAATAGCCGGCATCCATCCAGGAGGCGAAGATGCGCCCCTCGACCTCGCTCGCGTCATAGCGAGTCGTCTCCTCGAGGGTATGACGGCGGTCGGTGTCCACGAGGGCGCGAGTCTAGTCAGCGCCGCCCTGGAGCCGGATTGGCCGCCCGGAGGGCAGCTGCGGCGGTAGAGTCCCTACAGCCACCAAGTCCAACACGGAAGGAGAGTCAGATGACGCTGCAGATCGGTGCCACCGCGCCGGATTTCGAGGCCGAGACAACCGAGGGCACGATCAACTTCCACGAATGGATCGGCGACTCGTGGGCCGTGCTCTTCTCCCACCCCAAGGACTTCACGCCGGTCTGCACGACCGAACTGGGCTACATGGCCAGCATCAAGCCCGAGTTCGACAGCCGCGGCGTGAAGATCATCGGCCTCTCGGTCGATGCGGTCGACAACCACGCCGAGTGGTCGAAGGACATCGAAGAGACGCAGGGTCACGCGCCCAATTACCCGATCATCGGCGACTCCGACTTCAAGGTCTCAAAGCTCTACGGGATGCTGCCGGCGGACACCGAAGGCGAGGCGACCGAGCGCACGCCCGCCGACAACCAGACGGTTCGCAACGTCTTCGTGATCGGACCGGACAAGAAGGTGAAGCTGATCCTCGTCTACCCGATGACGACAGGACGCAACTTCGACGAGGTGCTGCGGGTCGTCGACTCGCTGCAGCTGACCGCCAACCACAAGGTCTCGACGCCGGCTCAGTGGACTGACGGCGACGACGTGATCATCGCCGGCTCGGTCTCCGACGAGGCGGCGAAGGAGATCTATCCGGACGGCTGGGAATCACCCCGGCCCTACATCCGGATCGTGCCGCAGCCGCGTTGAGGCGCGCCCAGCCTGCGGCGTGAACGCTCAGGCACCCGGAGGGGGCTTGAGCGTCGCGGGCTCAGGCCGACTCTTCCTCGATGTCGCGGAGGCCCTTGGGCAGGCTCGCAGGCGGGGCCGCCTGGGTGACCAGAGTCGGTTTGAGGCCCTTCTCGATCGTCTCCCGGGTAACGACGCACTTCTTCACGTCGAGTCGCGAGGGGAGCTCGAACTGCACCTCCTGCAGGGTCTCTTCGATGATCGAGCGCAAGCCCCTGGCGCCGGTCTCGCGCTCGATCGCCTTGTCGGCGATCGCGTGCAGTGAGTCGGGGGCGAAAACGAGCTCGATGCCGTCGAAGTCGAAGAGCCTCTGGAACTGCTTGGTGAGGGCGTTGCGCGGTTCGGTGAGGATCGTGATCAGGTCCTCCCGCGCGAGCTGGTTGATCGAGGCTACGACCGGCATCCGGCCGATGAACTCGGGGATCAACCCGTACGCCATCAGATCCTCGGGCAGAACCTCGGCGAACAGTTGACTGACGTCCTTCTCCTCGCGCGAGGTCATCGAAGCGCCGAAGCCGATTCCCTGCCTGCCGACCCGTTTTTCGATCACATCGTCGAGGCCCGCGAACGAGCCGCCGCAGATGAACAGGATGTTGGTCGTATCGACCGTGAGGAACTCCTGGTGGGGGTGCTTGCGACCACCCTGGGGCGGCACCGAGGCCGTCGTTCCCTCGAGGATCTTGAGCAGTGCCTGCTGGACCCCCTCCCCGGAGACATCGCGCGTGATCGAGGGGTTGTCGGCCTTGCGCGTGATCTTGTCGATCTCGTCGATGTAGATGATCCCGGTCTCGGCCTTCTTGACGTCGTAGTCGGCCGCCTGGATCAGCTTCAGGAGGATGTTCTCGACGTCTTCGCCGACGTAGCCCGCCTCGGTCAGCGCGGTCGCATCGGCGATTGCAAAGGGCACGTTGAGGATCCGGGCGAGGGTCTGGGCCAGCAGGGTCTTGCCACAGCCCGTGGGCCCGAGCATGAGGATGTTCGACTTCTGCAGTTCGACGGCAGCGTCGCTGGAGTCACCGTCCTCGTCGGACATCTGCACCCGTTTGTAATGGTTGTAGACGGCGACCGCGAGGGCCCGCTTGGCCGCATCCTGGCCGACGACGTACTCATTCAGGATCGAGTTGATCTCCTGCGGCTTCGGCAGCGACTCGATCTCGAAGCTGGGGGCAATCGTGAGCTCTTCGTCGATGATCTCGTTGCAGAGGTCGATGCACTCATCGCAGATATAGACGCCCGGCCCGGCGATCAACTTCTTCACCTGTCGCTGAGATTTGCCGCAGAAGCTGCAGAGCAGCTGCTCGTTCGAGTCCGTTGGGCGTGCCAAGTGGGTTCTCCCTTCGATTCAAGCCCGGGCTCCGCGCGATCTCAAGGTTACGAAACCGCAGAAACCAGGATGACCCCCCCTGTTACTCGGCGGACAGCGCGGTCCCTTCAAGCGGCCGCTGCTGCAAGCCCGCCCCCGCTCTGCGCGATGCCGCTACCGGGTCCCGCTAACCGGGTCAGGTCGATTGACCGATCCGGGCCCGGAAGTAGTCCTGGATCTCCGCCAGGCGCTTGCCCTTGGTCTCGGGCGCGAGCTTCCAGCAGAAGACGAAGGTGAGGACGCTTATCCCCGAGTAGAACCAGAAGGCGCCCGAGCGGCCCGGCGATTGGGCCCAGCGGCGGCTGAGAAGGCTTAGCGGTTCTCGATGACGCTGTCGATGAGACCGTACTCGACGGCCTCGGGGGCGCTCATGAAGTAATCGCGGTCCGTGTCCTTGGAGACCTTCTCGAAGTCCTGGCCCGTGTGCTCGGCGATGATCTCATCGAGTCGCTTGCGAGTCTCGAGGATCTCGCGGGCGTGGATCTCGATGTCGGTGGCCTGGCCACCGATGCCGGTCGAGGAGACCTGATGAATGAGGATCTTCGAGTTCGGGGTGGCGAGCCGCTTGCCCTTCTCGCCGCCGCCAAGCAGCAACGCGCCCATGCTCATCGCGATACCGACGCAGATCGTCTGCACATTCGGCTTGATGTACTGCATCGTGTCGTAGATCGCAAGGCCCGCGTATACGGAGCCGCCCGGCGAGTTGATGTACATCGAGATGTCCTTGTCAGGATCCTCGGACTCGAGGTGGATCAGCTGGGCGACGACCAGGTTGGCGATGTCCTCGGTCACCGGCGTGCCGAGGAAGATGATCCGCTCATTGAGCAGGCGCGAGTAGATGTCGAAGGCGCGCTCGCCGCGCGAGGTCTGCTCGACCACCATTGGGACCATCGGGCTCATCGCGGGGCAGTCTATACAAGCGGGTAGGCGGCCCCGCCTGGACCCCTGCCGCTCGGTGTGCCGCCGCCCGCACCGTGCGAGACTGTTCGGGCAGGCACCGCCCAAGACCCCAGGGAGACACCAATGAAGAAACTGATTACCCCGATCCTCTTGATCCTCCTGATCGCTGTGATCAGCGTCCCGGCCCTCGCCGCCACGAAGAAGATCCGCCACAGCGGCACGATCGTCGGAGTTCCCGACTCCAAAGTGACGCTCCGCATCAGCAAGAACAACGGCCGGCCGAGCAAGGTCAGCGCCTTCAAGGCCAAGGGCGTCCCGACCAAGTGCGACGCCGGCGATTTCCTCTTCCGGTTCCAGTCCCTGGACCCGACGAAGGTGACCAAGAAGGGGAACTTCAAGGAGGTCCTCAAGAACGCCGACGGCTCCAAGCTGACGATCTCGGGGACGGTCCGCGCTCACGGCAAGAAGGTCAACGGCTCCCTGAAGACGAACGACTTCGACGGTGGTGCCACGGCCGGAACCTGCCGAACGCCGAAGACCAAGTTCAGGACCAAGAAGAGCTGAGGGCTACTTCTCTTCGCCGCTCTCGCGGGCCTCTTCATCGGAGTCGTCATCGCCTGAGTCGCCGGGAGTCCAGAGCTCGCCGCTGCCCTCGGGCTTGTCGTCATCGGGGGTCCAGATCTGCTCGCGCGCCTCGGCCTGAGCAACGGTGATCGGCGTCGCCGATTCGATCAGCAGGTCGGCCGCCTTCCGCAGGCGGATCTCCTCGACCAGGAGGGCGTCACGGCCCTCGCCACGAAGGCGCTTGAGCAACTTCTCGGGCTTGCCCTTCTGGCCTGCGGGCGGCTCCAGCGCCTCGAGCATCTCCTCCTCGCTGACCTCGATGGCCTCGGTCTCAGCCACCGCCTCGAGCACAGCCTCGCGTCGCAGCCCCTGCTCGGCGTCCGGCTTCGCCTCGGCGATCGCCTCTTCCCGGGTCTTGCCCTGCATCTGCAGGTACATCTCCGGCTCCATACCGCTGCCCTTGATCTGACGCTCAATCCGCTCCCAGACCTCCTCCGCCCGGGCATCGACGATCGCTTCCGGGAGCTCGATCTTCGAGTCTGCGACGACGGCGTCCAGCACCGCCTCGCGATACTCGTCCTCGACCCGGTGCTCCTGCGCGTGGAGGATCTTGTGCTCGATATCGGCGCGCAACTCCTCCAGCGTGTCGAACTCGGAATTATCGGCCGCGAAGTCGTCGTCGGCCTCCGGAAGCTGCTTTTCGCGAACCTCCTTGACGCTGACGCTGAACACTGCGTCGCTGCCCGCCAAGTGCTCGGCGTGGTAATCCTCGGGGAAGGTCACCCCGACCTCGCGGTCGTCGCCGGCGGCGGCGCCGAGCAAACCCTCCTCGAAACCATCGATCAAGGAGTTGGTCCCGAGCTCGAGCAGATAGTCGGTCGCCTCGCCGCCCTCGAACTCCTCGCCGCCAACGGAGCCCGTGAAGTCGATCAGGAGGTGGTCGCCGTTCGCGGCGGTGCGCTCGACGGGCGAGAGTGAGGCCAGGCTCTCCCGCATCCGGTCGAGCTCGGCGTCGACGGCGCCCTCGGGCACCTCGGGCTCGGCCCTACCAACCTCGATCCCCTTGTAGCTGCCCAGGTCGGCGGGCGGGCGCACCGAGATCTCAATCGAGAAGTTGAGTGACTCGCCCTCGCTGGGCAGGTCGGAGACGTCGAGCTGCGGCTCCCCGACCGGGCTGACACCCGAGCTCAGGATCGCCCGCTCATACCACTGCGGCAACGATTCGCGCAGCGCCTGCTCGAAGACGGCGTCGCGGCCGACGCGCTGGATCACGAGCTGGGCCGGGACCTTGCCCTTGCGGAAGCCCGGCAACTTCAGCTCCCTGCCCAGCTCGCGCGCGGCGCGGTCGAGCTGTGAGGCGATGTCCTCGGCGCCGACCTCAGCATTGATCTTGACGCGGGACGGGTTGATGTTCTCGACGGTTGTATTCACCGGCGAGAGCTTAGGGCGGGAGCCGGGAGACGGAAGTCTCAGGGCCCGGCCCGCCCAATATCCGCGATCGCGGACAACCACGGACTTCCGCCCCCCGCACCCGGGTAACGTTTTGACAATGGACCCTGGACGGATCGCGATCGGAACCTGGAGTGGCGGCCGCTTCATGCGGTTTGGGGACGAACTGGACGAGAGCCGCCTGCAGGAGCTACTCACCCCGGGGGGCGGCATCGACACCGTGATCAGCGCCGATACCTACGGCCAGGGAGAGGCGGATCGGCTGCTCGGCCGGGCTCTCGCCGGCACCGCGCGCGAGAGCTACTCGCTGGTCGGCGCCGTCGGCCATGATTTCTACGAGGGCGAGCGCGACGGGCCAAAGGGGTTCCCACGGTTCACCGATCCCCGGCTGCGGGGGCCCCAGGGCTACGGCCCCTACCTGCGAATGGCAACCGAGCGCATTCTCGAGCGACTCGGAGTCGACAGACTGGACCTCCTCCTGTTGCACAACCCCGACCGCGTCGGCTACACATCCGAACAGGTCTGGGAGGCGATGGCGGGACTGCGGGACGCCGGCCTGACCGAGGCGATCGGCGTCGCTCCCGGGCCCGCCAACGGTTTCACCCTCGACCTGCTCGATTGCTTCGAGCGCTTCGGGAAGCTGCTCGACTGGGCGATGGTGATCCTCAACCCATTCGAGCCCTGGCCTGGAGAACTCGTCCTCGACGCCGCCGGCACACACCGGATCAAGCTGATCACGCGGGTTGTCGACTACGGCGGGATGTTCTGGGGTGACGTACGCCCGGGCCATCTCTTCGCCGAGCACGATCATCGTAAGTTCCGTCCCGAGGGCTGGGTCGAGGCGGGCGCCGGCAAGCTCGATGCGCTGGACCCGATCCTCGAGCGCACCGGGCTGACGCCGATTCAGCTCGCCTGTGCCTGGAACCTGGCTCAGGCGCCGGTGGAGTGCGTCGCGCCGACGCTGATCCAGGAGATCGGCGCCGGAGCCCGCCCAATCGAGGACAAGCGGGCCGAACTGGCCGCACTCCCGGCCGAGGAGCGGCTGAACCAGGCGGACCTGGCCGAGATCCGCCGGATCGGCGACAACTCGGGTTGTATGGCACTGAAGGGAGCCAGCCCCGAGCACGAAGGTGAGGAGCGGCCCGATCGCTGGGCGCTGACCGAGGAGCTGGCCGCGGCCGGGCGCCGCTGGGGGGTCGAGCCTGAGCGTGACCTCGTCAAGCTCGCCGGCCACTGAGGATGGCGGCTCCCGAACCGAACCTCGGTGACCGACTCGGCGCCCGCCTGGTCACCGGGCCCGCAGGGCGAGGCCTGGCCTTCGCGATCGACTTCTGCGCGGCGCTGATCCGCGCCGCCCGCGGCCGCCCCGAGCACCCCGAGGAGCGGCGCCACCCGCACGCATGACTCGGTCCGAGGGCCAGGCCGGTCTAGCCTTCGACCGATGGGCGCCAACATCGAGCACATCCGCAGCTACTACGACTCGCTCAACACCGCCGACGGCGATGCGATTGCCGCCCACTTCAGCGAGGACGCGACCCACTTCTACACGCGTCTCGGCCCCCATCACGGACGCGAGATCGCCGACAACGCCCTCTGGGCGATCGCCAACCTCGGCGGGTGCTGGCACCTCGAACACGCGATCGAGGAGGGGGATGAGGTGGTGATCGAGTGGACTATGACCTGGCGCGACCCCGACTCCGGCGAGCCCCGGCTGAATCGCGGCACCGAGTGGTTCCGGCTCGAGGATGGCCTGATCGCTGAGGTCCGTGCCTACCACCACGGCGACGAGCGGAACCCCGAGGGCAACCTGCTCGGCTTCGACCACGGCGCCCGAGGCCACACGACCCTCTGACAAACACCGATCCGGGAGGCTCGGCCGCCGCCAATCAAGGAAGAGGAGGCGAAGCGTGCACCGGCACGTAGGCCGCCGATGGCGCCGAGTGGCGCCGGCCGAGGCCGTCAGATCAGTAGCGGTAGTGGTCGGGCTTGTAAGGGCCCTCGACCGGGATCCCAAGGTAGGCGGACTGCTCCGGGGTCAGCTCGGTCAGCTCGACGCCGAGCGCGCCGAGATGCAGGCGGGCTACCTTCTCGTCGAGGTGCTTGGGCAGGACGTAGACCTGCTTCTCGTAGTCCTCGGGCTTGCCGAACAGCTCGATCTGGGCGATCACCTGGTTGGTGAACGAGTTCGACATCACGAATGAGGGATGACCGGTCGCGTTGCCGAGGTTGAGCAGACGGCCCTCCGAGAGCAGGATGATCGAGTGCCCGTCGGCGAATTTCCACTCGTCGACCTGCGGCTTGATCTCGATCCGCTCGACGTCGTCCCGCGCCTCCAGCCCCGAGATGTCGATCTCGTTGTCGAAGTGGCCGATGTTGCCGACGATCGCCTGATGCTTCATCCGCGCCATGTGATCGGCGGTGATGATGTCCTTGTTGCCGGTCGCGGTGATGAAGATATCCGCGGTGCCGATCACCTCGTCGAGGCGCCGGACCTCATAGCCCTGCATCGCTGCCTGCAGCGCGCAGATCGGGTCGATCTCGGTGACGATGACCCGCGCGCCCTGGCCCCGCAGCGACTCCGCACAGCCCTTGCCGACGTCGCCGAAGCCGCAGATCACCGCGGCCTTGCCGCCAATCATCACGTCGGTCGCCCGGTTGATGCCGTCGATCAGCGAGTGGCGGCAGCCGTAGAGGTTGTCGAACTTCGACTTGGTCACGGAATCGTTGACGTTGATCGCCGGGAACAGAAGATCGCCGGTCTGGGCGAACTGGTAGAGCCGCCCGACGCCGGTCGTCGTCTCCTCCGTGACGCCCTTGACGCTCTGGCCAATCTTCGTCCAGCGCTCCGGATCCTGCTTGAGCGAGCGCTGCAGCAGACGCAGGATGCAGGCGAACTCCTCCGAGTCGGCGCTCTCGGGATCGGGCACCGCGCCCGCCTTCTCGAACTCCGTCCCCTTGTGGACCAGCAGGGTCGCGTCGCCGCCGTCGTCGAGGAGCATGTTCGGGCCATCGCCGTCAGGCCAGACCAGCGCCTTCTCGCAGAGGTCCCAGTACTCCTCGAGGGTCTCGCCCTTCCAGGCGAAGACGGGGATCCCGTTCGGATCCTCGGCCGTACCCTCGGGCCCGCAGGCAACCGCCGCGGCGGCGTGATCCTGCGTGCTGAAGATGTTGCAGGAGGCCCAGCGGACCTCGGCACCAAGCGCCGTCAAGGTCTCGATCAGGACCGCCGTCTGGACGGTCATGTGCAGCGAGCCGGTGATTCGCGCGCCGGCGAGCGGCTGCGAGTCGGCGAACTCCCGGCGGGTCGACATCAGGCCTGGCATCTCGTGTTCGGCGAGCTCGATCTCCTTGCGACCGAAGGCGGCGAGGCTGAGGTCAGCCACCTCGAAATCCTGACTGGAGTCGGTCGCGGTCGCGGTGCTGGGGTTCATGAATCGTTCTCCTTGTCGTCGGCCCGGCGGGTGGGCGCTGCGTGGGTGTCGAAGTCTTGCAATCGCGGCCCCGCGCCGCGCGCTGGACTGACCACCGTAGCGAGGCCGGCCCGTATGAGGGATCTAGTAAGGGATCTAGTTCTCTCCCGCGTATCCGAGGATCGATTTGTCGACCAGCCACTCAACCGGAGCCCGATCGTCGGTATAGACCTCGCCGCCGGGCAGACGTGGGCCGATCCGGGAGGCGGAGGCGGCGGCCAGGTTGCGGAGATCTTCGGGAAGGGTGCCGATCGAGGCGAGCAGGCGCTCCGGGCCTGCCTCACCCTGGGCGCCGACGATCAGCGTGTTGGAGTCCTCGACCGGGTCTCGCAACACCGTCGCAAACGACTCCGCCATCGTCCGCCCAATTGCCTGCTCGAGGGCGGAGCTGTTGTCCGGGTGGCCGACGTTGACGACGACGACACCGCCGGGCGCGAGCTTCTCGGCGGTGAGGTCGAAGAACTCGCGGGTAGCGAGGTAGAAGGGAATGTAGGGCTGCCGGTAGGCGTCGACGACGATCACGTCGAAGTTGCCCGC
This sequence comes from Acidobacteriota bacterium, assembly GCA_032122625.1. Classification (GTDB taxonomy): domain Bacteria; phylum Actinomycetota; class Thermoleophilia; order Solirubrobacterales; family 70-9; genus CAXMST01. Next base: position 3,861 of record JAQBGG010000163.1, on the reverse strand, counting down.
CGAGCGCCGCAGCCAGGGCCTCGCATCGGCGGCGTGGGTGTGCAGGTCAGGTCCGCTCATCTCGAAGTAGTCGTAGCCAATCTCGGTCAGCTCCGGATCGATCTCGACCCCGTCCACGCGCGCCTCGGGGAAGTAGCGCCCGTACATCCGCGCCGCGGTCCCCGCCGCGTTACCGAGAATCGCGACCCGCTCGGGCGGCTTCTGCAGGGCGGCAAACGGCAGCACGATCAACCCGTCCCAGTAGCGCCCGGTGAGGAAGCTGCCAGGCTTGTAGAGCGAGTGGATCGCCTGGCCCTCGTTGAGCTCGAGGATGCGGTCACCGTCCGGCTCCTCGATCACCTGGACGAACTGCTGCTCGGTCTCCCTTTCGAGCAGCACGGTGCCGCTGCCGGCCGCGCGCAGCGTGCCGACGGGAAGCGCGAGGGCCAGGGCGAGGACAGCCGGGACAGCCACGTAACGCAGGCCGAGGCCGGCGACCGCGACCAGCGCAACCGCGGCGGCGAAGATCAGGAAGGTTCGCTGGGTGCCGACGAAGGGGATCAGGAGCAGGGCCGAAAGCCAGGTGCCTAGCAGCGATCCGATCGTCGAGACAGCGTAAAGCCGGCCGGCGACCCGGCCCGATTCAGCGACGTTTTCGACCGAGAGCCGGATCGCATAGGGCGAGGCGGCGCCGAGTAGCGTCACCGGGACCGCGACCAGCAGCAAGACCCCGAACAGCGAGCCGATGAATGCCCCGGCGGAGACCTGATCGAGCGCCTCGACGGAGACGGTGAACAGAGGCTGGGCGATGAACGGGACGACCGCCAGCAGCACGGCGGCGATCAGCACCATCCGGCACATCCCCTCCAGCCGCGGGTTGCGGTCGGCGAGCCGGCCCCCGAACCAGTAACCGATGCTCAGAGCGAGCAGCACGACCCCGATCGTGTTCGCCCAGACCAGGGTCGAGGCGCCGAAGAAGGGGGCCATCAGCCGGGCCGCGGCGATCTCCGTGCCGAGCGAGGCCGAACCGACCACGAACATGAACAGGTAGAGAAACCTGGGGTTGATGGGCCGGGCGTCGCTCATCGCCGCTGCGCGGTCCCGATCCGCTCCCGCAGCCGCTCACCCTGGCCGGCGGCCACGGCCCTCCCCGCCCGGGCTGGATCGAGTTCGACGCCCCGGTCGGTCGCGTAGTCGATCAACTCCTGTCGCTCGGTGTCTTGGCGGGCCCAGAGGAAGAAGAGCCAGGTCAGCGTCGCCAGGGTGATCGCGGTGCTCTCGAACATCATCACGATCCCCGCCCAGCCCTGATCGGAGAGCGGTTCGACGCCGCGGGCGATCTGGAACGGCTCGTACTCGGGATAGAGCGGCGTGCCGGACCACATCATCACGTTGGCAAGCACCGTTCCGACCAGGCGCACGGCGATCACGTAGATCACCTTGGCGCCGTTCCCGAACCAGGCGGGCTTCGGCAACGGGCCCAGTAGCGAGAGCCAGATCCCGAGGCCGGCGAAGAGGAAGCTGGCATGCTCGATCGAGTGCAGGAGCGGTGAATCGAAGGTTGCCGCCTGATAGAGCGCCGGGATGTGCCAGACGTAGAGGATCCCGGCCCAGAGCACGAACGAGACGACCGGATGCGCCAGGGCCTGCAGCCAGCGCAACCAGCGGATCGCGAGCAGCGGCTGCAACATCGGCCCGGTCAGGCCGAGCACGATCAGCAGCGCGGCGATATCGATGATCAGCAGGTGCTGGACCATGTGCCCGACGATCAGCTCCTCGGCGAGCCCCTCCAGCGGGGAGGCGATCGCCACCGCGAGCACGGCGATGCCGCCGGCGAAGCAGGCCAGCCTCCAGTGCGGCAACGGGCGGCCCGCTTCGGCCAGGCGTGTAGCCCGGATCGCGTATGCCACGCCGACGACGGCGAGGCCCGCCGCCCCGAGCGCCTCGAGAGCAATCATGCCCCGTTGAGGCTAGATCATCGCCGCCGCGGGTCGGAGGCGCCGGCGGAGTGCGTCGGGGTCCCTTTACGGCCTCTGGCCGCGATCCTCGCTGACGACCGGACCCTCGTCCGGACCCGGAACTCCGCCGCCGGCGGCGACCCGCAAGCGCTCGAGGTAGTGGATCCAGCCGACCGTGTGTTGCTCGGCCGACTCGCCGCCGAGCTTGTGGTGGCGAAGCAGCACCCGGGTGCCGTCGGCAACCGGCTCCAGTTCGACCTCGACCGTGCTCGCTCCGGGGGGGACGAGGGCGTCGTCGTGCTCCCATCCCCAGCTGAAGACCACCCGGTGCGGCGGGTCGACCTCGACGAACTCCCCCCGCGCAGTAAAGCCGACCGGTAGCTCGACCCGATAGATGCCGCCGGGCTCGGGGCTCAGCGTCGCTCGCGCCCCCATCCAGCTGACGATCTTGCTCGGATCGGTGAGGTAGGGAAAGACGATCTCGGGCTCGGGCTCGATCGTGACGCTGCATTCGACCGGTGCGAGGTTCGGCGGCTCAGTCGGCGCTGTGGCTCGGCCTCCGTTGCTCGGCCTCAGCGGCCACCTTGAGCGCGGCGAGGCCCTCTCCCCAGAAGCCCGTCAGGTACTCGTTCAGCTCCTCGATGCGCCCCGGAATCGCCGCATAGATCCGCCTCGCCCCCTCGCGGCGCTCGCTGATCAGGCCGGCCTGCCGGAGCACTCCCAGGTGCTGAGAGATCGCCGGGCGCGAAACATCGAAGTGAGTCGCGACCTGCCCCGCGCTCAACTCGCGCTCGCCGACGAGCCGCAGGATCTCCCTCCGGCGGGGCTCAGCCAGGGCCTTCAGCGTGGCATCGGCGTCGATCATCCGGCCTATAGTAAGCGATGGCTTACGGCAAACGCGGAGTCAGGGCGGTGACGCCGCTCGAGCGCTACTCGAGCGCTCCCTCGATCCGCAGCAGGGTCCGCTTCGTGTCGAGGCCGCCGGCGTAGCCGCCAAGGCCACCGCCCTTTCGCAAGACCCGGTGGCAGGGGACGAGGATCGGAATCGGGTTCGCCCCCAGGGCGCTGCCCGCGGCGCGGAAGGCACGGGGGCTCCCGGCCAGGGTGGCCATCTCCGCGTAGGTCCGGGTCGATCCGAAGGGGATCTCGGCGGTGCGCTCGAGCACCGTGCGGACGAAGCCCGAAGTCAGCCGCCAGTCGAGCGGATACTCGAAGCGCCGGCGGCGACCCTCGAAGTACTCCTCGAGCTCACGCCGCAGGGGATCGAAACGCGCCGACGTTTCGATCACCCGCGGGCCGACCGTACCCGCGAGCTGCTCGAGCATCAACCCGTGGTCGGTACCGGCGAGGCCGAGCCGGACCAGGCCGGCGTCGGTGGCGGCGACCATCAGAGTGCCAACCGGCGAGTCGACGGAGCTGTAGGCGACCTCGATCAAGCCCTCTCGGTCGGCGCGGGCAGCGAGCGCCGCCGCAAGCTCCGGTGCGTCCACATCCGTCGGCGAGGCCGCCCGGATCACAGAGCGGATCCGCGCCTCCCCAAGCGCCGTACCTGTCGTCCCATCTGCCATCACGCCACCTCCTGTATTCGTGTCTGCCTCAGCTTGCTGATTCCCTCGTGGGCGTTGCGCCGTGCCGCTTCCTCGCTACAGCCGAGCACGAAGCCGATCTCCCTGTATCGGAGGTCGAGGGCGTAACGCAGCACGAGCGTCGCCCGCTGCCGCTCCGGCAACGCCGCGACCTCGGTCCAGACCTCGGCGTCAAGAGCGGCCCCGTCCGCAGCGGGGGCCTCAACGCTGTCCGCTTCGGGGGAGGGCGGCGGGCGCCGCTGCCGCGCCCGACCGGCGTCGATCGCCTTGCGCCTGGCGATCGCCAGCACCCATGCCCGTGGGTTCTCGCCATCGAAGCGATCGTAGGCGCGAAGCGC
>JAQBGG010000162.1:0-4469 GCA_032122625.1 Acidobacteriota bacterium | reverse complement strand
TGGGCCTGCGCTGCAGTTCGAGCACCTGCTGGAAGGTCGGCCGGTTGGTGCTCGGAACGTGTTGGGCAGAAGCCCGGGCACGAACCCGCCGACGGTCTAGTCGTCCCGCGCCGGAGCGCCGAGTGCCTCCATCTCGCGCTCGACGTCGGCGATGATCGAGCCCGGGTCGGGCACGAGGCCCGCGTCGACCATCAACCCGACCGTGATCTCACCTGCGTAGCTGAAGATCGAGACGCTCATGCCGACGCTTCCCGAACGCGGCGCCCAGACGAGGACGCCGCGGACGGGGGAGCCCGCGAAATAGACCGGCTGCTGTGGTCCCGGGACGTTGGTCACCACCGCCGTTGCGCGGCCCGTGAACATCTCGACGATGCGGTGTTCGACTGCTGCGGGGGTGCGGCCGATCACCTCTAGCAGCCCGTAGGAGATCGGGCCCTCGGGGGAGTCCTTGATCGCCTCCATCCGCTCGTGCACCTCGGCCAGGCGCAGGGCGCGATCCTCAACTCCGACCGGCAGCCGCAGAAATACCAGGCCGAATCGGTTGCCGAGGTCGGCGGGCAGGGGACGGTCGAGCGGCCGCAGGTTGAAGGGGACGAAGGCGGTCAGCTCCTCGACCTCAGCCCCCCGGTCCCGGAGGTGGATGCGCAATGCGCCGCTGATCGCGCAGAGGACTACGTCGTTGACCGTGGCCCCCGCCGCGTGGCCCACCTCCTTTACGCGCTCCAGCGGGATCGGGCGGGACCAGGTGGCCTTCTGGGCGACGCCGAGCTCGCCCTTCAGAGGTGATGGGGGATCTGGCGCTCCGACCAGCTGCTTGGCGAGGACCTCGGCGTCGCCGCGGGCGGTGCCGGCGAGATCCACGAGCTCGGAGGGATTGCGAGCGACCTCGACCGCCTCATGGGCAACCGTGCCGGCGGCACCGCGGGCCAGCGACAGTGCCTTGCCGACGGGCGAGAGCAGCGGCCCCAGCGGCCCGCCGCGTCGGTCGCCCTCAGCCGGGGGGTCGATTCCGACCTCGTCGGGCGCCTCATCGGTGAGCGAGAGCAGCACCCGAGCAAGCGCGATTCCGTCGGCGATGCAGTGGTGCATCCGGGTGACGATCGCGGCGCCTTGCTCCAGCCCCTCGACGAAGTGGAAGTGCCACAGAGGTTTCGAGGGGTCCAGCGGTTCGGCCATCAGGTCGGCGACGAGCTCCTGCAGGGCGGTTCGGTCGCCGGGAGCCGGCAACGCCACCCGATGGATGTGGAGATCGAGGTCGAACCGCTCGTCGTCCTCCCAGTGTGGTCCCGAGAGAGGGGTCGAGCCCTCCACGACGCGCTGGCGAAAGCGGGGAAAGGGCTCGACCAGCCGGGTGCGGAGCACCTCGCGGGCGCGCTCCCAGTCGACCGGCTCCTCGAACCACAACGCCCCGGTAATCACCATTAGGTTCGTGGGCTGGTCCATGTGGAGCCAGGCAGCATCGGCGCTCGACATCGAATGGGTCTCGGCCACTGAGCTGAGGATAGGCCCGATCAGCTGAGCCTGCAGAGCGGTGTAGGCTGAGCTCGGACGTCGTCAAGATGAGGGGGATGCAGACCGTGGCTGACTTCGTGAGCGTCTCCACCGAGGTTCAGACCGACATGGCGGTCCACCTCCAAGCCGTGACCAAGACGTACGGCGAGCGGGAGCTGGCTGTTCACGCGCTCCGAGAGCTGGACCTCGATATTCGGCCTGAGGAGTTCGTCGTGCTGCTGGGACCGAGCGGCTCGGGAAAGACGACGATGCTCAACGTAATCGGTGGGATCGAGCCCCCCAGCTCCGGCTCGATCACGGTCGGCGGCCGGGATGTCTCCGACCTCGACGAGGAGGGCCGGACGCGGTTCCGCCGCGAGACCGTGGGCTTCATCTTTCAGTTCTTCAACCTGATCCCGACCCTGACCGCGCTCGAGAACGTGCAGCTGATCGCCGAGTTGGTCGGCGCTGAGGAGCGCGCCGAGGAGATGCTCCAGCGCGTCGGGCTCGGGGATCGCTTCGATCACTTCCCGGCGCAGCTCTCCGGCGGCGAGCAGCAGCGGGTCGCGGTCGCACGAGCGTTGGCCGGCGGCCCGCGGATCCTGCTCGGGGATGAGCCGACCGGTGCCCTCGACCTCGAGACAGGGCGCCGGGTTCTCTCGCTGCTTCATGCCGTCAGCCACGAGCTGAACCAGACCGTGCTGCTCGTCACCCACAACGCCGCGATCGCACAGATGGCCGATCGCGTGCTGCGGATGCGCGACGGGAGGATCGTCTCCGACGAGCGCAACCCCGAGCCGCTCGACGCCGAGCAGCTCGAGTGGTGAGCCAACCTCCAAGCAGTCGCAGTTATCCCCGGGAGGGATCCCGCCGTTGCGAGGTGAGCGACGGATGAAGACCATGCGCACCAAGCTTCGGCGCGACCTGCGTCGCCAGTCCGGGCAGTTCGGGGCGATCGTGCTGACGATCTTCCTCGGCGTGACGCTGTTCGGCGCCAGCTACGACGCCTACCGCAACCTCGATGCCTCCTACCAGCAGGCCTACGAGGACTTTCGCCTCGCCAACCTCACCGTGTCCGGGGGCCGCACCGAGCGGATCGCCTCCGAGGCGAAGTCGAGCCCCGGCGTCGAGTTCGTCACCACGCGGATCGAAGCGGACCTACCGCTGCAGGTCGGCGAGACGAAGCTGCTCGGCCGGGTAATCGGTATGCCCGCCTCGGGCCAGCCGAGTGTCAATCAGGTTCAGATCGAAGAAGGCCGGTATCTCGAACCCGGCCGGCCGAACGGCGTGCTCGTTGAGCAACACATGGCCGACAACTTCGATCTCGCCCCCGGCGACTCGCTGAATGCGGTTGGACCGGCCGGCAAAGCCGTACGGGTTGAGATCGTCGGCGTCGCCGCCTCACCAGAGTACTTCTGGCCTGCCCGCAGCCGCCAGGACCTCCTGCCCGCGCCCGACGACTTCGGCGTCATCTTCGCGCCCGCACCGCTCGCCGCCAAGCTCGCCGGGGCCGCGGGTCCCAACCAGGCGCTCGTCTACTACGACGCCGGCAACGCGAGCGAGGCGCTGACCGATCGACTCAGCGGGGCGGCCGAGAGCGCCGCAGCGTCCGACGTATTGACCCGAGATCTGCAGCCGTCCAACAGCGCCCTGCAGGAGGACGTCAAGGGCTTCCAGGACCTGGCGGTGATGTTCCCCCTGCTCTTCCTCACCGCGGCCGCGCTCGCCACCGGCGTGCTGATGCGCCGCCTGGTCACCTCGCAGCGGCCGATCATCGGCATGCTGCGCGCTTCCGGCTACGGGCGCGGCGAGATCATCCGCCATTACCTCGCCTACGGGATCGTCTGCGGTTTGCTCGGGGCGGTGCTCGGCGCGCTCGCCGGGGCCCTGCTCGCGGGCGAGGTGACGAAGCTCTATACGCAGGAGCTCTCGATCCCGGTCTCGCTCGCTGAGCTGCATCCGACCACGCCGCTGCTGGGGCTCGCCTTTGGGCTGCTCACCGGAGTGCTCGCGGCCTGGGCGCCGGCAGCTTCGGCAGCGCGGACCCCGCCGGCCGAGGCGATGCGCCGCTTCGCCCCGGTGGGAGGGGGAGGTCGGAGCCTGATCGAGCGGTTGATCCCGCCCCTGGGTCGGCTACCGGTCCGCTGGCGGATGACCTTCCGCTCGATCGGTCGCAACCGGCGCAGGACGTTTTCGACCGCGTTCGGCGTGGTTCTGGCGCTGGTCCTCGTCCTCGTCTCCTGGGGGATGGTGGACACCGCGCAGATCCTCGTCGATCGCCAGTTCAAGGAGATCGAGCGCCAGGACGCTCAGCTGTTCTTCGAGGGCCGCGTCTCCAGGCAGGAGGTCGAGCGGATTGACTCGGTCGAGGGCGTTGACCGGGTTGAGCCGGCGCTCGAGGCCCCGGCTTCGCTCGCGGCCAACGGCAACCGGTACCAGACCGCCCTGATCGGGTTCGAGCGCGAAACGCAGATGCACGAGTTCCTCGCCGAGGGAGGGGGGACCACGACCCTGCCGGCGGCCGGGCTGTTGGCGGGCCAGGCGCTGGCCGACGAGCTCAATATCAGAGCCGGCGATCAGGTCGGGATCAGCGTGCCCGGCACCGACGTGCGGGCCCGGGCTCCGGTCGAGGGGTTCGTCTCCGAGCCGCTGGGGACATACGTGTATGCGTCGCTGGACGCGATCCGCGCCGTCGGTGGGCCGAGGATCGGCGCCGGCAACTCGGCGCTGGTCAGCTTCACCCCCGGCGCCGATCGTGGCCGCCTGCGGCAGCGGCTCAGTGGCCTGCCCGGAGTCGTCGCCTATGAGGACTCTCAGGCGCTGCTCGATACGGTCGATCAGTACCTCGGCCTCTACTACGCGTTCGTCGGGATGATGCTCGTCTTTGGCGGGGCGATGGCCTTCGCGCTGATGTTCAACTCGATGAACTCGAACATCTCCGAGCGCTCGGTGGAGGTTGCGACGCTGCGGGCGGCGGG
>JAQBGG010000161.1:0-6233 GCA_032122625.1 Acidobacteriota bacterium | reverse complement strand
TGATCCTGATTGCCTTCATCGCGGCGCAGCGCGGGGTGATGTCGCCGCAGTCGCTGATCTACCTGTGGCTCAATCTGATCGGCTCGGCGCTGCTCGCGGTGCTCGCCGCCCGCCACTCCGACTGGGGCTTCCTTCTCCTCGAGGGGGTCTGGGCCCTGGTCTCGGCCTGGAGCCTGATCGGGCTGGCGCGCGGGCGACCCACCCCCACCGCAGACTGATTGGCGGCGGCTGGCAGGCAGTCAGCCGCGAACTGAGTCGAGCAGGCTGAGGATCTCATCGCCGTAGCGCTCGAGGCGAGCGGGCCCGATGCCCTCGCAGGCGAGCAGCTCCCGCGCGTCGGACGGCATCGTCGCCGCGATCCCGTCGAGCTGCCGATTCGTCAGCACGACGTAGGCCGGAACCCGATCACCGCTGGAGCGCTCGGTGCGCCATTTCCGCAGCGCCTCGGCGGCGGCGGGCGACTCCGGCTGCGGCTCGATATCGATCGGCTCGGGCTTGCGCCGGGCCTTGGCGGGCCCGGCAGCCGGCGCCGAGGCGGGCGCAGTTGCGGGCCGCTCCGCCTCGCCGGTCAGCTCCGCCAGAAACGGCGAAGGCCGCTCCGCGTCGGCGAGCAAGACGCACCGCTCCCGCGCCCTGGTGATCGCTACATGCAGCACCCGCCGCTCGCCCTCCCAGTTGTCACTCAGCCGGTGAGGGAGCAACCCCTGATTGGCGCCGAAGACCGCGACCCGGTCCCACTCTCTGCCCTTGACGCGATGGACCGTGGAGAGCACCACGCCCTCGTTGCCGGCCGATTCGGCCAGCGAGGCCCGCAACCAGGGCTCGAAGGTGCCGGGATCGCTGTTCAGGTCCGACACCTGAATCAGCCCTTCGAGGTCGTCGAGGTGGGAGGCAGCGCCCTGACCGCCCTTCGAGCCGTCGAGCATCTCCATCGCTCCACCGAGTCCGATCCGGTCACGGACGATCTCCAGCAAACCACGGGTCGACGCCCCGCCGCGCGCGGCTCCGGCGAGTAACTCGATGTCGTCGGCCAGGTCCTCGACCTTGCCGCCGATCTTTGCGTCGTCGATCGTCTGCGCGGCGCGGCGCAGGTCGGCAAGCGAGCTGCAGTTGACGAACCACTTGCTGATCCAGCGTGGAAAGCCCCGACTCGGGCGGCGGCGGATCGTCTCCAGATCGGAAGGAACCATCGCCTCCGGGTCCAGCGCCAGGCGCAGCCAGGCGAGGGCGGCGGCGACGCCCGCCCGCTCGAGCACCTCCGGCCCAACCGACGAGCGCAGTGGGACGCCGGCGCTCCAGAGGGCGATCTGCGGCGCGAGCAACAACGAGTTGACCCGGGTCAGGATCGCGATCTCCGCGTCCTGCACCCCGTCATCGACCCGCCAGGCGGAGATCAGGGCGGCAATCTCGGTCGCCGCGTCGCCGGCCGCGTGCCGGCGGATCTCGACGGCGGACGGATTCGGGTCCGCGCCGTCGGCCGCGCGGATCCGCTTCTCGACCCGAACCCGGTTGTAGCCGAGCAGCGTCGCCGCGGCCGAGACGATGCCCTCGGCGCTGCGGTAGTTGACCTCGAGCGCCGTCGCCTCCGCCCCGGGGAAGAAATCGACGTAGTCGACCAGGAACCGCGGGTCGGCCCCGGCATGGTCGTAGATCGTCTGATCGTCGTCGCCGACTCCGAATACGTCGAGAGCCGGCATCGCCAGCAGGCGGATCAAGAGCACGTGCGCCGGGGTGAGATCCTGGAACTCGTCGACCAGCATGTGGCGATGCTCGACCTGCATCCGTCGGCGGAACTCCCCGTCACTGAGCAGCGCCTCGAGGGAGCCGTACACCTGCTCATCGAAATCAACCGCGCGCCGCCCTGCGAGGCGCCCGCGAAAGGCGTCGAAGCCCTCGGCGAAACCAGGAACGTCATCGCGTGACTCCTCGACCTCCAGCGGGTCTCGCAGGCCGAGGCGGACGGCCGTCAGGGCCTCCAGGTAGGGCCCGATCGGATCGGTGTTGGTCAGGCGACGGCGAGGGATCGGGAAGGCCTCGTCGATCAGGGTCCGGACCTCGATCTCATCGAGCACCGGCGGGCGGGCGCCGCGAAACTCGGAGACGATTCGGTAGCCGAGCGAGTTCAAGGTCCGGGTACGGGGCTGCAGCTTGACGAGACGAGCCTCGAGCTCGCGCTGGGCCTCCTTGTTGTAGGCGACTGCGAGCACGGTCTCGCGGTCGTAACCGCGCTGCCCCAGCAGGTGCCGGACCCGCTCGGTCAGTACCCGCGTCTTGCCCGATCCCGCGGGGGCGATCACCCGTACGGGGCCGCCATGGTGCTCAACGGCGGCCCGCTGATCGGGGGCCATGTCGATCGCCGGAGCGGCACCGGCGCCGCTGATCGGATCGAGCAGTCCCGCCTCGACGGTGCTGCTGTGGATCACGGAAACGCCGGGAATCCCCGGAGAGCTCCACCGTGGCCCGCCGTCGATCCATGCGGGGCGGCCGTCCGGTCCGAGTACGTCGGCGTCATCTGTGGGCCCGGCCCCGAGCGGCTCGGCCTTGCGCGACCACCACCAGATCGGAGTGCCCTCGCGGGCGTCGTAGTTGTTGGCCCAGAGGAAGTGGTGGATGCGATCGAACGGCAGGTCGAGGTCCGCCGGCAGCGCATAGGGGGCGTCGGCGATTGACTCGGGCCCCCGGAAGGCACTCGGATCGACGTCCAGCTCGATCATGATTGGCTCCCTGATAGCCCAGCTCCGTCGCAACAGCTCAGCCAGGGCCGAAGCCTGAGCGCGATCAGCGAGCTGCTGCTGCCCGATCAGCACTCGCGGGGCATCCGCCCAGCTCCCCGGCGGGGCGGCGCCGGGCTCGACGATCACGCCGCGCCCAAGCGCAGCCGGTGCCTGCGTAGGCGCGCTCACCGTCGGGGCTCGCGCCCGGTCAACTCGCGATAGAGCTCGTTCGGCTTCGTCCCGGTCAGGGCCGCGACGACGCCGGCTGCAGCCCGCGGCCGCGCTCCGGCCTGGACCAGGCGGCGCAGGGCGTCGACGGCGAAGGCCGTGTCGGGAGCGGCGGCGCGCTTGCTCGAGGGCGCGATGACCACCACGATCTCCCCCTTTACGTCACCCCGAAAGCGACGCGAGAGCTCTCCCAGGGTGCCGCGCGCAATCTCCTCGTGGAGCTTGGTCAGCTCCCGGCAGACGGCGGCCGGGCGGTCGGGTGCGAGGGCGGCGAGCGCTCGCAGGGACGCGGGCAGGCGGCGGGGCGACTCGAAGGCAACGACGGTGTCGGTCGACTGCAACACCCGCTCCAACTCGCCGGCGCGACGCGGCAGGAAGCCCTCGAAGCGCCACCGCGCCGGCGGCAGGCCGGAGGCGACCAATGCGGTCGTGACCGCGCTCGGCCCCGGTAGCACCTCGATCTCGATGCTGCGCTCGATGCAGGTCCGGATCAGGGGGTAGCCGGGGTCGGAGATCATCGGTGTGCCGGCGTCGCTGATCAGCACGACCTTGGCGCCGCGCTCGATCGCCTGGGCCAACTGCACGGCCCGCTCGTCCTCGTTGGCCTCGTGGTTGGAGACGAACCGCGGGGTCTCGAGCTCCAGCCGCTCATAGAGGCGACCGGCGCGCCGGGTGTCTTCGCAGGCAACCACGTCGGCCTCCGCCAGCGCCTGCCTGGCCCGATCGCTGAGGTCACCCATGTTGCCGATCGGCGTCGGGCAGACGACCAGACGGCCGGCCATCAGTGACTCACCCCGGCACCGCGTTGGATCTCATCTCTGGCCAGCATCGCAGCCCCGATCATCCCCGCCTCCGGGCCGAGGGCCGCAGCGCGGACCGGGACCTCGTTCTGTGGCGAGAGGGCCCGCCGCTGGAGCTCAGCCCGGGCCGGGTCGAGCAGCAGATCGCCGGCGTCCATGACCCCGCCGCCAAGCACGATCACGTCGGGATCGAAGGTGTTCGCGAGTCCGGCCAGAGCGACACCGAGCCGTCGCCCGACGAGCGCGAGCACCTCGACTGAGGCGCGATCCCCCGCCCGGGCGGCGGCGACGATCTCGGGACCACCGATCTCGCGCCCCTCGGCCCGCGCCCGGCCAAGCACCGAGTCCGGCTCGCGCTCCGCAGTGGCCCGGCCCTCACGGGCGAGGGCTGTGCCGGAGGCGAGCGCCTCGACGCAGCCGCGATTCGGGCAGTTGCCGTTGCAGGGTGGGCCGTCCTGGTCGATCACGATATGGCCCATCTCGCCGCCGGCGCCACTCGAGCCGCTGTAGGGCCGGCCGTCGATGATCAGGCCACCGCCGATCCCCGTCCCGATCGTGAGCATCACCACGTTGGTGGCCCCCCGCGCAGCGCCGAAGCGGTGCTCGGCGAGGGCGGCGAGGTTGGCGTCGTTGTCGAGCGAGGTAGGCAGGCCGAGTCGCTCGGCGACGAGATCGCGCAGCGGTACACCGGCGAGCGGCAGGTGGACGGCATCGATGCAGAGGCCGCGGGAACGATCGATCGTGCAGGGCACCCCAAGGCCAATCGCCGCGGTCTCCGGGTAGGCGGCGATTGCCTCGCCGAGCACGCGCTCGAGAAGCTCGAGCAGCTCGTCCTGGGTGCGCCCCTGGGAGGCGGCGAGATCGCGGTACAGCACGGCAGGTCCGTCACCAACCACCCCAACGAGCAGCTTCGTGCCCCCGAGATCGAGGCCTATCGTCTTCGGCCCGCTCAAGAGCTGCGGAGAGGTGCGAGCTGAATCCGGGAGGCCATAGGGCAGTATTACCGGCTGATGGCAGCAGGCGACGACGAACGCCGCGACCCTCCCGAGTACAACGTCTACAAAGCCGGATCCGGCCGCGGGCGCAAGGGTGGGGGCGGCCAGCCAAACGACAAGCGCGCGGCCAAGGGCGGCAAGCGCCCCAGCGACGCGCCCGAATACAGCGTCTACCGCTCGCGCCGCAACCCCTTCGCGCGGCTGCGCGAAGCCGACCTCGGCGCCGTTCGCAGCAAGCTTGGGGAACGGCGCAAGGCGTCCCGCCGCCGCGAGGTCGAGGGCGAGCCGGGCCACAAGCCGCGATGGCGCAAGGTCCTCCGCTTCGTCCTTATCGGCGCCGCATTCTGGTTTCTGCTCAGCGTCGTCCTCTTCATGGTCAGCGCCCAGATTCAGAAGGGCAAGCTCAACGGCCAGGCGGCGGACGAACTCGGCGGCAACCCGTTCCTGGCGATCTCGCCGCAGACGATCCTGGTGATGGGCACCGACGTGAGACCGCGTGGGGTGCCGGACGAGAACGGGAACCCAACGCGGAAGAAATGCACCGATGCTGCGGCGAGTGGAGATCCGCACCCGGACGACTGCCTCCCGACCCGGGCCGACACACTGCTGCTTGTCCGCATCGGCGGCGGCGCCTTTGAAAAGCTCTCGATTCCACGCGACACCCTGGCAGAGGTTCCGGGGGTGGGCGCGGAGAAGATCAACTCGGCCTACGCGAGCGGCGGCGCCGCACTGCAGATCGAGACCGTCGAGGCCTTCCTCGGACTCGACATCGACCACACGATCATCCTCGACTTCGAGGGCTTCGCCGACTTCATCGACGCGATTGGCGGGGTCACCGTGAACCTCACCGATCGGCTCAAGTCGAAGATCGACGGTGGCGCGGGACAGGGCGGGATCACGCTCGAACTCGACCGTGGGGAGCACACCCTCAACGGCCAGGAGGCGCTGGCCTTCGCTCGCACACGGAAGAACCAGCGCAACCCCACCGAGGGTGACATCGAGCGCGCCGAGCGTCAGCAGCAGGTGCTCTCAGGGATCAAGGACCGGCTGACGAGCCCCTGGCGGGCGCCGATCAACTTCATCAGGGGACCATGGATCGGCTGGAGCGCGCCGAAGGCAATGGTTTCCGACATGGGGGGCTTCACCCTCCCACAGCTTGCGATCGGCGTGGCGATCGGGGGCAAGCCCGGCTCGAAGATTCTCGGCCGGGACGCCACCGTGACGCCCGCCGGCAACCTGCAGATTCCCCTCGAGGAGTGCGAGCGCGCGGTGAAGAAGTTCCTCGGCAAGAGCGGGCCACGGGATCCGATCTGCTCACCGGCCGGCTGAGCCGAACCCGAACGGACGCGGACTCGGGGGCGCAGGACTCGGGCTAGTCGGAGCTCTTTGAGGTCGAGCCCGTGCCGGCCGTCTCCGAGGACCTCGAGCTCGAGTCGGAGGACTTGCTGTCGCCCTTCGAGTCCTTGGAGGAGGTGTCGGAGGAGCCACCGTCGGAG
>JAQBGG010000160.1:0-2750 GCA_032122625.1 Acidobacteriota bacterium | reverse complement strand
GATCGACGGTGAAGTTGTCGAGCGAGACCCGGTCGGCGGGCCGCGACTTCAGGAGTAGTCGGTGGTTGACGGCGTCGGCCATGGTCGATCCTCTCGGTGGAAGCAGGGGTCGGCCCACCCTACCGCCCTGCCGCCTCTCCGCTTCTGCCACCTCTCCCAGTCGCCGTCAAGCGACCGGGACCTCTCCCGGCGGCTCGAGCGGGCGCCCCTCGCTCGCAACGTCCAGATGCTCGCCCAGCTCGTCGATCGGGAGCGGCTTGCTGAAGATGAAACCCTGAAGCTCGTCGGCTCCGAGCCGCACCAGCTCGTCGCGGACGTGCGCGGTCTCGACCTGCTCGGCGACCACGCTGAGCCCCAGTTCGTGAGCGAGGACGATCAGCGGCGCGATCATGCCGCTCATCTCTCCGGCTCGCTCGTGGCGCAGGTTGCGATCGAGCTTCAGCGCGTTGACCGGCAGCTCGCCGAGCTCCGCGAGGGAGGAAAAGCCGGTCCCGAAGTCGTCGAGCGCGACTGCTGCCCCTTGCCGGCGGATCGAGCCGAGGGCCTTGGCCGCGACGGAGCCATTGTTGATCAAGCTGCTCTCCGTCACCTCGAGCCGTATCTGCTCGAGCGGGATCCGCCGCTCGCCCGCGCTGGCCGCGACCGCGGAGAGCAGTCCGACCCTGAAGCCGTGCATCATTCCGAGCAGGGCTATCGGGAGGATCGCCAGCAGCATCACGCCCACGGCGTCCGCAAAGAGGAACCGGGCGGCGATCACGGCGCCAAGCGCCAGAACTGTGACAAGAGTCAGTTCGGCCTGACGGTTGAGGATCGCGTTGCTGATCTTTGATCTTCCCCGAGCCCCCCGTGGTCTTCTCCCACGGGATCGGGCCCGATGCACGGTGCCGCTTCCCTACCGGCCGTCGGCCAACGACCTTGAGCCCCGTCGACGGCGCGGCAACGCGATGACCGACCGGCGCGACATTCGAGCTTGATCCCTCCTCTCCAGAGGACTAGGCTGAGACCAATCCAACGGAAGGAGTGCAAATGGCTGACGCCGCACTATTCATTGGCTGGGGTCAGGTCGTTCGCGGCCGCGAGGAGCGGGCGCTCAAGGTGTTCAACGAGAGCGTCGAATACTGGGGAGGCCTGCAGGGCGGTGGCAAGATCGAGGACTTCGAAACCGTCCTGCTCTCCCCACACGGTGGCGACCTCGCAGGCTTCGCGCTGTTGCGAGGCAGCGCTGAGCAGATCGCCGCGCTGCGCGACGACGAGGAGTTCCAGCAGCGCACGAGCCACGTCGACATGATCGTCGACAACCAGGGGGTGGTCGACGCCGTGATCAACGAAGGGATCGCGCGCGCGACGGGCCAGTACCAGAAGGCGGCCGCCGAACTCGGCTAACCAGATTTCACCCGGACCTCCTTGGAGGGTGGGGGTGTTGGACTGACCCTCCGAGGAGGCCTCCGGATGAAGCTCCAGCCGCAGGCCAGGGCGCTCTACCGAAGCGTTCTTCGCGGCCCGCTCAGCGGCTGCCGCGCCTGCACCCGAGCCGGCCCCTGTCCAGAACCTTGCCCCCGATCTCGACGAACTTCCAGCGGACCTGGCGACGCTTCAGAACCAACCGCAGCGCGCCGTTGCTCTCGTCGTCGGCGAAAGCCAGCCGCGGGTCGCTCCGATCAATGCCGTAGTGGCCCCCTCCACCGGCGCCCGAGATCAAGGGGACGATCCGACCCACGCGACGGAGCCTCTGCATGTCGTGCTCGTGCCCGTTGATGACGAGCCGTGCGCGTCCGGCCAGCGCCTCCCACAGTGGGGCGATGTCAGGCTGATCGCCGTGGACGGTCGAGGCGCTGTAGCGAGGCCGATGCCAGAACGCGATCCTGCAATCGCCGCCAGCGGCGAGCCGCTTTCTCAGCCATCGCACCTGCTCTGAGCGGGGGTCGTGCGACGACTCACTATTGAGTGAGATCAAATCCCAGCCGGCCATGCGGACCGCATAGTGATCGCCAGGAAGGCGTCCACCGGCCAGCCCGTCCCAGTACGGGTCATAGCCCTGCTGGTGCTGAGGCCAGTCGTGGTTCCCGGGAGTTGGCAGGGTGATCCGCTTCAAAACGCCAAGAAACGGGTCGTAGTTGCGCTTGAAGTCGTCCGCGGTTCCATCCGGATAGACGTCGCCGAGGTAGAGCACGCGGTCGGGGTGGTCGGAGGCGATCATCCGCCCAACCGCTCGGGCCACGCTGCTGCCGTTGGCCGCGTCGCCCACGGCCCAGACCACGACCCTGCGCCCAGCCTTCTTGCTCACGTCCGACTTGGCCTGGGATGCTGGGACAGCCTCCGCTTCGACGGGGCCGGCACCGGATCCGACGGCCACCGCCGCAAGCACCGCGGCGGCCGCGAGCAGCATCAGGGCGGCGAGGCGGGCCATCAGATCTCCAGTTCCGGTTCGCGACGGGTGGCCAAATCTACCACTCGCGTCCCGCCGACGGCTTGAAATTGAGGTTCGAGACGGCCCAAATTTCAACCTCGGCCGCGACCGCCGAATGGTTCGCGGGCGTCTATCCGCCGCGCGCGATTATCAGGATGTCGCCCGCCACACGCTCAGGAGACCGAATCTCGCCGTCGGCGCCGCGGAAGCTCGGATCCTTCCAGAAGGCGTGCTCATGCCAGCCCTCGCGATCTCTTCCCTGCTCGTAGCGGCGGATGCGGATTCTCGTGTCGGGATACTCGCCGGTCATCTGCACCTCGCGGACGACTATGTTCAGCTCGCG
>JAQBGG010000159.1:0-16452 GCA_032122625.1 Acidobacteriota bacterium | reverse complement strand
GAGTCGATGTATGACCCAGATCTGGTCTCTCCGGGGCGGGCCGAACCTGGCGAGATCAGGCTTGCCGAGCAGACCCTGGCCGCGATCGATCGGCGATTCGGGACGACGCCGTTGGTCGCGCGCGTCGACATGCTCGCCGGCCTCTCTGGCAGCCCACTACTGCTCGAGCTCGAGTCGATCGAGCCCAATCTCTATTTCAATCAGACCCCCGCCGCCGCGGACCGGCTGGCGGACGCGATCATCTCCAGGGCCGCACAGCCACGCTGACTGGCCTGGCGGATTGCTTCGCTAGGCTGCTGGCAGGGGGCGGAGTTGTGTCGCCGGTGCCTCGGTGACCGCCGTGAGAGGAGAGAGATGCTGAGGAGAATGCTCATCGCGCTGCTGGCCGCTGCTGCCGGGACGCTGGTCCTCGGTGCGATGCCCGCGATGGGCGCTCTGTCCGACGTCGAGACGCCGACCGTCTTCGGACCGCAGCCGACGGTTGGCGGCTCCCACCCATTCCTCGCGACCGACGCCGACCTCTCCAGCTACGGCTACGTGGAGGAGGAGTTCGAGTACGCGGGGAACGCCTTCGGCTACGACACGTCGGGCGCGATCGACGCCGATGGCACCAAGATCACCACCGGCGGAGCGCTCAACGACGGCAAGTTCCCCTACCGGACGCGAATGATCGTTCGCCGGCCAACGGACAACGCGAACTTCAACGGCACGGTCGTCGTCGAGTGGCTCAACGTGACCGCGGGCTTTGAGCTCGAGGCGAACTGGTATGGGGATCCCGAGTATCTGCTCAAGAACGGGTACGCCTGGGTCGGCATCTCCGCCCAGCGCGTCGGAGTCGACTTCCTCAAGGGCTGGGACGGCCCCCGCTACGGCGACCTCGACGTTACGGCGGGTGGCTCAGTCTCCCCATCCGATGCCCTCTCCTATGAGATCTTTTCCGCCGGGGTCAAAGCCCTGCTCGATGGTGCTGCCGGTGCCGACCCGCTTGGCCCGCTGGCAGCGCCGGAGACCGTGCTCGCTTCCGGCGAGTCGCAGTCGGGCAGTCGCCTCAGCACCTACTACAACAAGATCGAGCCGTTGCACGAGATCATCGACGGCTTCCTGCTGACCGTCTCCAACGGTCCGGTCCGCGATGATCGCCCAGAGAAGGTTGTCCGGGTGATCAGCGAGACCGAGAACCGAGTGCAGCGCACCGAGCCTGACGACGCCAGCTATCGCCACTGGGAGGTCGCCGCCGCCTCGCACCTGCCGCGGATGGCTTTCGATAACTGGCAGGTGCCTATTACGCGGGATATCGGCATCCTGGACGTCGAATGCGAGAAGTTCCCGCTCTCGCAGGTGCAGTGGCCGTACGTCGTCAACTCGGCGATCGAGCACCTGGTCACCTGGACCGACGGAGGCGCCGCGCCGCCGATCGCGCCGCGCGGCGAGTATGTCGACCCGAGCACGCTCGCGGTTGATGACCTCGGCCTTGCCAAGGGCGCGATCCGGCTGCCCGAGGTGACGGTCCCCGCCCGGCTCAACTCAGGATCGAACGCGCCAAGCCCCGGGGGCCCGCCGCTCTCGGTGTTCTGCTTTCTGCTGGGAAGCTCCGCGGACTTCTCCGAACAGCTGCTGCTGGATCTCTACGCGGACTGGGGTGACTACATCGACCAGGTCCGGCCGGCCGCCCAGAAGGTGGCGAACGACGGATTCATCCTCCAGCAGGATGTGCTGCGCCTGATCGAGCAACACAGGCAGATCCCAACCCTTCGGCCGACCGTCCCCGAGCGGCGCGGCGGCACCGCTCAGACTCGCGGCAAGTTCACACTGAACTGGCGTGGCACCACGGCCCCCGACACGAGCTTCAGGCTCGAGCACTCAGGCGACGGGGGAAGCACCTGGAACGCAGTCAAGGGCGCGCGCGCGTTGACGGAGTCGCTGTTCAAGTTCCGGGGTGAAGGCAAGGCCGAGGCCGACGGCACCTGGATCTACCGCGTGCGCTCAGCCACGGTGATTCCTGAGAACGTCGTCGAGGCCGAGCACGTGGTCGAAACCCCGTTCTCGGAGTCGTCGACGGAGACCACGGTGGACCGCACGAAGCCGAAGCTGAAGCTCAGGTGCAAACGCAAGGTCGTGGTTGGCTCACGGGTCTTCATCCGCGTCAGTGCCAAGGACCGGGGCGTTGGCCTGCGCAGGGATCCGAGCGGCACGATCAGGGTTAAGACGAAACGCCCCGGGGTCCGCAAGATCAAGGTCAAGGCGGTCGACAAGGTCGGCAACGCGAGGACCAAGCGCTGCCGGGTCCGGGTTGTCCGCTAAGCGCGGGCGGCCCGGTTCCTGCGCCGACTGACCGACGCTCAGGCCCCGTCGCCCCGCTCGCGGAAGCGGTCGGCCATGGCCCAGGAGGCGAAGCAGACTGCGCCGACAGCTCCCGTGGCCGTCAACAGAGCGCCTGCCGCGGCGACGGCGGCGACTCCCTTGGAGCCGAGGATCAGGACCGAGCTGGTGATGCCGAGGCTGGGACCGACCGGCAGCAGTCCGATCGCGGCGGCAGCGACCAGCAGCGCGACCGAGTCGAGGATCGTCACGTCGACCCCGATGCCCTTCAGGACGAGCCAGTTGCGGAAGACCTGGGCCAGCACCGCAAAGATCGTCAGGGCGATGATCTGGTTGCGGTGGCGGAGGCCGCGCATCACCGCGATCCCCGACCAGAATCCCTCGCGCTTGCGATTCGCGAGGCGGCTCAGACCGGCGACGAAGCCAAACGCGACCGCGAGTGCGATCAGCGGCGTCCACCAGGGAATCCCGAGCGGCCCGATCAGGGTGAACGAGCAGATCGCCGCCAGGGCAATCTCGATCACGACGATCGGCAACTCGGCCGCGACCAGGGCTCCGGCTCGGGGCGCGGTGCTGGGCGCGGTGCGGCGCAGCTCGGCGATCCGCACGGCGAGGCCGAAGCTGCTGTTCAGGAGGTTGCCGAGGTAGCCGATCGCCGCGGCGCGGTAGAGCGGGCGGCGGCCGCAGTCACCGCCGGCTGCGACAACGCAGACGTGCCAGGCTTCGCTGCGCGCGATCAGCCAGATGACCTGCAACGCCACGGCTCCGGTGAGCACCCAGAGCGAAGCGGATCCGAGCGCCTCGACGAAGTCCTGCCGCTTGCCGTAGAGGCCGATGACCAGAGCGGCGGTGACCGACACTCCGAAGGCGATGCTGACGCCCTTCGAGTGGCGCCGCAGCCACGTGCTCCTCGGGGCGGCGGCAGGCAACCCCTCCTCGACAAGCCGCAACGCCGGGTCGCTTTCGACCTCGAGGAGGTCGGGATCGATTGGAGGATCTGAGGTGTGCAAGTGGCCAATCTTCTCAGCGGCGCCCCAAAGATTTGCTCACGAGCGTGACGATCTGGCATGAGGTCGCCGGCTCAGGTCCCGCGGTGATGATGCTCCACGCCGGGATCTGCGACAGCGGCATGTGGGGGTGCGTCTTGGTCGGCGCCTCGATGGGCGGCCTCGTTGCGCTCGATCTGGCGATCGCGCGACCGGACCTGATCAGCAGCCGCGGAGCAGCGGTCCGTCTACTTCTTCTTCATCGTCAGTGAGGAGTTCGCAAACGGCTCGTCGTTGAGGGTGATATCGACCGCGGCCCTGACCTTCTTCGTGGTCATCTTGCCGCTGTAGCTGTAAGCGATGTCGGGAGTGCAAGGGGAGAGACCGGCACCGGTGAACTTCATGCCTTTCTGCTTGAAGGTCAGCTCCGCCGGGCCCTGGGCGTTCTCCCAATTGGCTTTGAAGCCCTTGCTGTTCCAGCTGTTCGGGCCCTTGCCCTTCTTCATCGTCACCTTGCGCGGAGCGGGGTTCGGGCATCCAAACGCGTTGCCGCCGAGATCGAAGGTCCCGATGAACTTCTGCTTCTTCCCCTTGCCCTTGACCTTGAGCTTCATCGTTGCGGGGCCGTCGGTATCGAAGGTGTGGTTGACCCACTCGCCCCTCCACTTACCGGTGACTTTCTTCGGCTTGAACTTGGACTTGCTCGCCTCGGCGCGCTGCTCGACATCGCTCGACGCGGTCGCGACGAGGCCAACGGCAAGTGCCAGCATTGCCGGCGCGACGGTGCCACCCAGAACCATGCCCCTGCGGATCATTCTCTCCCCCGACCTTTCCCCCTGCAAACAAAGAGAGAATTCAGTGTATCGGCCGTATCGAAGGAGAGTGCGCACGCAACTTTATGGGCGGTGGGGGTCTAGTAGATTGCCGCAGGTTGGTCGTGAGGTCACGATCGGCCGGCTGAGAGGAGGCTCGATGAGCAAGCACGGCCTGAGGGGACAGACCTGGATTCAAGCGCGCTCGATCGCAATCGGCGCGGCTGTGATGCTCGCGATCTCCGGACTACTCGCATTCTCCGGTCCGGCTGAGGCGAAACCGGCGTCCAAGGATCGGGGCCGCCCGAACATCGTCCTGATCCAGGCCGACGATGCGACGATCGGTGACCTCAAGTACATGCCCACGGTGCGCCGGCAGTTGCTCCGCCGCGGCACCGACTTCGGCAAGTTCTTCAACTCCTATCCGCTCTGCTGCCCGGCGCGGACGACCCTGCTCACCGGGCAGTTCTCCCACAACCACGGGGTGCTGAGCAACTTCTTCTCCAACGACGGCGGCTATTACACGTTCGACTCGCTGCCGGGCAAGCTCAACCAGCGCAACTCGCTGGGCCCCTGGCTGCAGAAGGGTGGCTATCGGACGGCGATGGTCGGCAAGTTCCTGAACGAGTACGGCGCCCGGGACCGGCGCGAGGTACCGCCGGGGTGGGATCAGTGGGCGGGGCTTCTCGACAACTCCACCTATGACTACTTCAACTACGCCATGAACGTCAACGGCAAGGTCCGCTTCTATGGCGATCGCGACTACGCCAAACAACAGCTGAAGCTGGCGCGGATCGCGTACGAGAGGCCGCCGACCAACTTCCAGGAGCTGCTCGCCCTCTTCCAGGAGGCGTTCGTCCCCTACGACAGCTTCGGGGCCCAGCGCAACCGCGACTACACGATGGACGTCGGGGGCGGCTATGCGGCCCGCTTCGTCCGTCGCGCGGCGCCCTCGAAGCAACCGTTTTTCCTCTACTACTCTCCGCCGGGCCCCCACGCGGAGGACACGAACCACGCGCAGGGGCTGCGCCCCGGGGCACCGGAGCCCGACCCACGCCCGCCGGCCCGCTACCGCCACACCTTCGACGACGTGCCCCTGCCTCGACCGCCATCGTTCAACGAGGCGGATGTCTCCGACAAGCTGAGCAACATCAGCTCGCAGCCGTTGCTGACCGGAGCGCAGATCGAGACGATCGAGGCCAATTACCGCGGTCGACTCGGCGCTGTCCGGGCCGTCGATGACCAGGTTGGACGCATCCTCAAACAACTGCGGCGCGCCCGCGAGCTTCACAACACTTACGTGATCTTCAACTCCGACAATGGCTATCTGCAGGGTGAGCACCGGATCCGCAGTTCGAAGTTCCTCCCCTACGAGGGTTCGATTCGAACGCCGACCGTGATCAGCGGCCCCGGTGTGCGCAAGGACCGACGACTCGGGCGCAGCACGATCGACGTCGATCTCGCGCCAACGATCCTCGACATCGCCGACGTGGAGCCGGGTCGGGTGATGGACGGGATCTCGCTGCTGCCGGCCGCCCGCGGGGACCAGCGGCTGCCCCGCCGCGACGTGCCGCTGGAGGCGCTGCGGCCATTGTTCAGGTTCTACACGCCGATCACCGCATTCGATTTGCCTTACTACGGGGTCAGGACCGACCGCTACAAGTACATCCATTGGTCCTTCGACGAGAGCGAGCTCTACGACCTGCGGAGGGACCCCGATGAGCTCGTCAATCTCGCAGCCGATCCCGCCCATGCCGGGCTGGTCGCCCGCCTCGAGGCCGAGGCCTCCCGGCTGCAGAGCTGCAGCGGCGCCGACTGCCGCTGAGGAGGCACCGTGGGGTTATTCCCGCTGGTCTGCGGCTAACTACGGGGATAGCCCCCCATCAGAGGCACGATGATGTCCTCCGCCCCGCCGCAACCAACGAGAGGATCCCTCCGAATGAAGCTGCTCCCGAGACTTGTACTCGTCCTGGCAGGCCTGACGCTTGCCTTTGCCTTGGCCTCTTGCGGTGACAGCGACGACGGCGACGGGACGACGGCGGCGAGCGACGCGGCCACGGAGAGCGAGGCGGCCGAGGGGGCGGAGGGCGGCGCGGAGGTGCCGGCCGGCCAGGCTGATTCAACCGTGACAGTGAGCCTCGGCGAGTTCTTCATCAAGTTGGACGAGAGCTCCGCGGACGCCGGCAACATCGCCTTCACGGTGAGCAACGATGGCGCGCTGGAGCACGAGTTCGTGGTGATCAAGACCGACACCCCGCCCGCGGACCTACCCGTGGTCGATGGTGACGTCGACGAGGAGGCCGCCGGAGAGGTTCCCGGCGAGATCCCAAGCGTGAAGGTCGGGGCCACGGAGGATCTGACCCTCTCGCTGGACGCTGGCAAGTATGCCTTGATCTGCAACCTTCCGGGCCACTACAAGGGCGGCCAGTTCACCGGGTTCACCGTCCGCTGAGCCGGAGCCCAACCGCGCGCGTCATGTCGCCGCGATCGTGAGATAGTGACAGCATGGAGAAGCTCCAGTGGAAGCTCTTCGACCTGTTCACCAAGGCCCACGTTGCCGCCTACCGGGCGACCGGAGGACGGGTCGGGCGCAAGTTCTTCAAGGGGGCGCCGGTCTGCCTCGTCGATCACATCGGTCGCAAGAGTGGACAGGCGCGGACCACGCCGCTGATCTACATCCGTGATGGCGACGCGGTAGTGGTCGTCGCCTCGAAGGGCGGCGCGCCCTCGCATCCGGCCTGGTGGCTCAACCTTCGAGCGAACCCGGACGCCAGCGTTCAGATCGACGCCGAGAAGTGGGCGGTTCACGCTCGCCGGGCCGACGATGCCGAGCGCGAGCGACTCTGGCCCCTGATGAACGAGGTCTGGCCTGACTACGACGACTATCAGGCGAAGACGGACCGCAGGATCCCGGTGGTCCTGCTCGAGAGACGCGACGCCTAAACGCTCCCCCCGCTCTGACCGTCAGCTGCGGCTCAGTCTCTTGTAGGTGATCCGGTGCGGGCGATCGGCCTCGATTCCGAGCCGCTCGTGGCGGTCCTCCTCGTAGGCGTCGACGTTGCCCTCGAACCAGCGCACCTGCGAGTTGCCTTCGAAGGCGAGGATGTGGGTCGCGACCCGGTCCAAGAACCAGCGGTCGTGGGAGATCACCACGGCGCAGCCCGCGAAGGCAAGCAGCGCCTCTTCGAGCGCCCGCAGCGTGTCGACGTCGAGGTCGTTCGTCGGCTCATCGAGCAGCAGCAGGTTGCCTCCGGCGCGCAGCAGCTTCGCCAGGTGGACGCGGTTGCGCTCGCCGCCGGAGAGCGTGCCGACGGCCCGCTGCTGGTCGGAGCCCTTGAAGTTGAAGCCGGAGGTGTAGGCCCGGGAGTTCATCTTCCGATCGCCGACCTCGATCTCGTCCAGGCCGCCGGAGATCTCTTCCCAGACGGTCTTCTCCGCCTCCAGCGCGTCACGCGACTGATCGACGTAGGCGAACTTCACGGTCTCGCCCAGGCGCAGGGCGCCGGCGTCGGGCTGCTCGTCGCCGACGATCATCCGGAAGAGCGTCGTCTTGCCGGCGCCGTTGGGGCCGATCACGCCGACGATCCCGGCCGGGGGCAGGGCGAAGGAGAGGTCCTCGATCAGGAGTTTGTCGCCGAAGCCCTTGCGCAGGCTCTCGGCCTCGAGCACGAGGTCGCCCAGCCGCGGACCGGGCGGGATATGGATCTGCACCTCGTCGAGCTTGACGCTCTGCTCCTCGGCGAACAGTGCCTCGTAGCGGG
Organism: Acidobacteriota bacterium; assembly: GCA_032122625.1. Classification (GTDB taxonomy): domain Bacteria; phylum Actinomycetota; class Thermoleophilia; order Solirubrobacterales; family 70-9; genus CAXMST01. The sequence continues at coordinate 8,574 of JAQBGG010000159.1, read as the reverse complement.
CCAGCCGCGCCTTCGACTTCTTGCGCCGCCCCTTCGGGTTCTCGCGCACCCAGTCGAGCTCGGCGGCGAGGGTCTTGGCCCGCGCTTTGTCCTTGCTCTTCTCCTGGCTGAGGCGCTCCTGCTTCTGTTCGAGCCAGGCGCTGTAGTTCCCCTTGAACGGGATTCCGCGGCCGCGGTCGAGCTCGAGGATCCAGCCGGCGACGTTGTCGAGGAAGTAACGGTCGTGGGTGACGGCGACGACGGTGCCCTTGTAGTCCTCGAGGTACTTCTCCAGCCAGGCGACCGATTCGGCGTCGAGGTGGTTGGTGGGCTCGTCGAGGAGCAGCAGGTCCGGTGCCGCCAGCAGCAGCCGGCAGAGCGCGACCCGCCGTCGCTCGCCGCCGGAGAGGGTGCCTACGTCTGCGTCGCCGGGCGGCAGGCGCAGCGCGTCCATCGCCGTCTCGAGGATCGCGTCGAGGTTCCACGCATCAGCGGCGTCGATCCGATCCTGGAGGCGGGCGAACTCCTCGGCGGTCTCGTCCGAGTAGTTCGCGGCGAGCTCGTTGAAGCGGTCGACCATCTCACGCAGCTCGCCGACGCCATCCTCGACGTTCCCCTTTACGTCCTTGTCCGGATCGAGTTGCGGCTCCTGTTCGAGCATGCCCACCGAGGCGTTGGGGTGGAGCTGCGCCTCGCCCCTGTACTCGTTGTCGATCCCGGCCATGATCCTCAGCAGGGTGGATTTGCCGGCTCCGTTGTAGCCGAGCACGCCGATCTTGGCGCCCGGAAAGAAGCTCAGCGAGATGTCGGTCAGCACCTGTTTGTCGGGCGGGTGCAGGCGGGACACGCCCTGCATCGAGAATATGTACTCACCAGTGGCCATCGGGGCGGGCACAATAGGCCCTTGGCCGGCTGGGCGCCGCGCGATCTGGCCAGTCCGCCCACCGTCGCTCAAGCCGGGACCTGCCCCTAACGATGTAGGTGGCATGGGCCCGGGAGCAACAGGGCTCCGCCGCGCCGTGGAGCTGAACCCGTTCGCAGCGGCCGCTGCAATCGCAGCGGCCGTGCTCGCCTGCCTGACTCTCGCGCTCGGCTGGGCCCCCGCCATCGCCGACGCGGGCATCAAAGGACAGGCAAAGAAGGCGACGAAGGCGAAGATCAAGAGCCTCGGCGCGCAGCCGGTGAAGATCTCCTGTCGGGTCAAGGGCAAGAGAGGCCGCGATGGCGCCAAATGCAAGTGGACCTTCGCCAAGCCGGCCGGCGGCTCCTCGGTCAAGAACTGCAAGGGCCTCGGTCTGCTGAAGAGGAAGAAGGGCAAGCTCAAGTTCAAGCAATCGGGCTGCAAGGCGGACAAGGGGGCGAAGGCGGTCGCCGAACTGCTTCCGGCGAAGCTCGCCAAGCAGGGCTACGAGGCGACGTTCGTCTTCTGTTACACGACCCTCGGCTATGGCTACAAATGCAAGTGGGAGGCTCTGAGTTTCAAGGCCGACGTGATCGAGGACTGCTGGGGCGCGGCCCGCAGCCAGGACAAGAAGGCGACGATCACCGTGAAGGGCTGCGCAACCGACGAGATCGCGGCTGCGGCTCAGTCGTCGGTCAAGGATGCGCTCGCCGCCCTCGGCCTGACTGCGGGGCAGATCAACTGCCGTCCGGGCAGTCCGATCAAGTGCACATACGAGGCTTCGCAGCGGTCGGGGGGATGGACCTACTACTGCGAGGGCGGGGCCACCGCGCAGAAGCCTGAGGGTCCGTTCAGCGTCGATCCCTGTGATCTGCACGCTCCGGACGAAGCGCCGCTGACCCCGGCGCTCGGCCCGCACCCGTTCTTCGGTATCAACGACACCTGGGCGTCGATCCCGGGGCAGATCGGCAGACTCAGTCAGCTCGGTGCCGACACGGCGCGCTTTATTGTCAACTGGACTGGCGTTCAGCCGAATCCACCGTCGCCGACCGGGGGTCCGAGCTATGACTGGACTCAGCCCGACACGGCGTACGACGCCATGGTCGGCTACGGGATCAGGCCGATCCTGATCATTCAGTCCGCGCCCTGCTGGGCCACGGGCGTCGCCTCGTGTAACCCCTACGACTCCGGCTACCCGCCCGACGATGGGCACCTCGCCGATTGGGGTGACTTCGCGGCGGCCGTCGCCGAGCGGTATCCACAAGCCCGGGCGATCGAGGTCTGGAACGAGGCCAACGCGGATCTCTTCTTCCGGAACGCGCCCCGGCCGATCAAGTACTCGAAGCTCCTGAAGACGGCACACGGCTCGATCAAGGCGGAGGACCCTTCGATGCCGGTCCTGACGACGGGGTTGGCGCCATTTGCCAGTTCCGGTCCGGGTCAGCAGCGCTACGACGATTTCCTCCGTGACGTCTACGGGCAGGGGACCAAGGGCTACAGCGATGGGATCGCCCACCACGCCTACCCCGGGAGCGGACCGACGGGCGACTACCAGCAGTCGATTCGCGTACAGATCGCCGACCTCAAGGACGTGATGCTCGACTTCGGCGACCAGGACAAGCCGATCTGGATCACCGAGACCGGGGCCTCCAACGCCGGCAACAAGCCCTACACCGAGGCCCAGCAGGCTCAGGCGGTGGCGGCGATCTACAAGCAGTTCCGCCGGATCCCCGGGATCCCGGCAGTGGTCGCTCATCGCTGGAGGGACGACGCGAGCGCCTCCGGCGTGCTCTCGGCCGAGACCGGCTTCGGGCTGCAGCGCAGCAACGGCACCGAGAAGCCCGTCTTCTGTGTTCTCGCCGCCGCCCGCGGCACCAGCCCCTCCGGCTGCTGAGCCGGCGCCCGCCCGTGGCGGGACGCCGCTACTCGACCGGCGCAGGCGGCCAATACTGTTGCGGCCATGGATGCGCATGCCGGAAACGTGAGGCCGGGGGAGACGCCGGCCCGAGCGCGTGATCTGCAGGGCGCGATAGCGATCTTCCTGCTCGGCGTCGGGCTCGCCTGGAGCGCCGGCAACGTCGGCCCCGTCGTCGGCGAGTTGCGGGACGAGTTCGGGATCTCCCTGACAGCCGTCGGGGTTCTTTCCGGCACGCTTTTCTACAGCGCGATGGTCGCCGGTATCGGCATCGCACCGAGGGTCGCCGAGCGGCTCGGCCTGATCCACGGAATGCTGCTCGCTTGCGCGCTCGGCGGAGTCGGCTGTCTGATCTTTGCGCTCAGCCCCAACGTTGCCCTGCTGGCGCTCGGCCGGGTGCTGGCTGGGGTCGCGCTCGGCTTTGCCGGTGTTCTCGGGCCGGTCTTCGCACGGGCCACCGGCGGCGTCGCCAGGGTCGGGATCTTCGGAGGCTCCTTCCAGCTCGGAATCGCCGGTGGGCTCGGAGTCGGCAGCGTGCTCGCCGACGGCGGCGTTGACTGGCGGGTTGGCTTTGTGGTCTCGGCCGTCGTCGCGATCGCGGCGATTCCCCTTCTCTGGACCGAGAACGTCGCCGTCGAGCTGCAGGGCGGTCAGCGCGGCTTCCTGCGCGCCGCGATCCGCGATCCGGCGGTTATCCGGCTCAGCCTCCTGTTCATGGCGATGTTCGCCGTTCCGCTCACCCTCGGTGCCTGGTTCGTGCACTACGTAAGCGAGGACGGTGGCTTGCGTGTCGCCCTCGCCGGCGGCCTCGCCTTCGTGCTCTTCGGGGTCTCGGCCTTGATGCGCGAGGTCGGCGGCAAGCTCGCCGGCCGCGGCGTCTCCGCTGCACTGCTGACGGGCGTCATGCCCTGGTTCGCCGCCGTCGGGCTGGCGGCGATCGCGATCGACCGCTCCCCGGGCGTCGTCTCAGTTGCGGTCGTGCTCATGGCCTGCGGCTTCGCCCTGCCCTACGCGCGAATGATGATTGAGGCCCAGCGGTTGTTCCCGCCTGAGCCCGCCCAGCCCACGGCTCTGCTGACGATGGCAGGCAGCGCCGTCGCGATCGGAGCAATCCCGGTGCTTGGGGCGGTCCTCAACGAGGGCGAGGGCGAGCTCGGATTCCTCGTGCTGGCGGCGTTCGTCGCGATCGCCGGTTTCGCCAACCTGCGGCCGGTCGATACAGAGATCGTGCCGCGACCGGAATAGGACGCCTTGTGAGGCTGGGCGACAGGCTGTTCGCTTCCTCCAGCGACGCCGTTGACCAGCGGTTCGCCGGCGACTGACAGATATGCTCCCGCGCGTCTTGGATCTCGGCGCCCCATCCTCCTATCTGGCTCTGCAGCCCGGCGCGCCGGTCTACTCGAGCGATGAGCAGGAGCTTGGCCTGGTCGAGCACGTGCTGGCCGAGCCGGAGGTCGACATCTTCGACGGCATCGTGATCGACCGCAGCCGGCTGCCCGGTGGGCGCCGCTTCGTCGATGCCCCCGACGTCGCCGAGATCTTCGAGCGTGGCGTGATGCTGAAGATCAGCGCTGCCGAGGCGCAGGAGCTTCCGACTCCGGAGCCGAATCCGGCAGCGATGAAAGCCGACCCGGCCGATGCCGATGGGAGCGATTTGGAGCGCAAGCTTCGGCGCGCTTGGGACAAGCTCTCGGGCCGGGGCTGAGTGCCGGCCGCGGCAAGCGGCGAGCGACTCCTTCTAGTTCAAGCTCAGCGTCTGCGGTACAGGTAGACGTGGGCGCGAACCCCGCCTGGTTGCCGGCCGCATCGATCTCACTCGTCGCGGTTCCGCCATCTCGAGGACTGGCGTATCGGGGTCCGGCTCGAGCGTGGGCACGACGAATTCGCAGAACAGCTCGACCAGGGCCGGATCGAACTGCGTGCCTGCGTTCCGCTTCAGCTCCTCGATCGCAGCGGCGGGAGTCCGGGGTGGGTCGTAGGGCCGCTCGCTGGTCATTGAGTCAAAGGCGTCGCAGATCAGCGTGATTCGCGAACCGATCGGGATCTGCTCGCCGGCGATCTTGTCGGGGTATCCATCCCCGTCCCAGCGTTCGTGCGAGGAGCGGACCAGACGGGCGACCTGGCGCAATGCGGGTGTCACCGAGAGGATTCGCTCGCCGATCACGGTGTGCTGCCGGATCAGCGCCCACTCCTCCTCGCCCAGCGGCCCCGGGTGATCGATGATCGCGTCGGGAATCGCCACCTTGCCGATGTCGTGAAGCTCCGCACAGCGAACCACCTGATTGAGCTCTTCGCCCTGCAGTCCGGCTGCCAGGCCGAGGGCGCCGGCCATACGGGAGACGCTACGCACGTGGTTCTCGAGGCTCGGTTCGCGCTCCTGGAGGATTTGCATCAGGAGATTCCGCGCCTGCAGCTCCGGCGGATCGATCCGCCGACCCCGGGCCGCGTGCCTGCGCCGGTCGGCGAGCTGCACGACCTCGGCGAGCTGCCCGGTTTCGACGGGTACCCGTGCGGTTCCGGCCGGGCCACCGATCGAAAATCGCCCGCCGCGTTCGCCCCGCGCGTCACCATCGGCCGCCACCAACGCCCTGAGCGGGGAAACCACGCCGTCCGTTGCCGTTATGTTCTCCATCTCGTTGCTCCGCTCATTCCACCTTGGTGGAGTCGATTTCACGTTTTCTCAAGGGGGGAACGGCTGGGCCGGCGAGTTGTCAGGGACTATCCATGGATCGGCTCCTCCGACCAAGCTCGCCGAGTTCAGCGGCATTCGTTGATTCCCTATCGGAGGATCGGCCGAACCCCACAGCCGGGCCCTACCTCAGCCGTCAGCCCGGTGGCAGCATCTGCTCCATCCAGGGAAGCACGTCGGCCTCGGCCGCGGCGACGATGGCGCCGTGGTCGACCCCTGGGTAGACGTTGTAGGAGACGTCGTTGCCACCCGCCACGAGCTCATTGTCGAGCTGATCGGTGAACACCGGGAAGACGGTCCCGTCGGCGCTGCCTTGAGCGAGGAAGATCGGCGCCTCCGTCTCGATGTCGGGGTTCATCTTCGCCAGCACCGTGCTCAGGGTTGCATCAGGCTGCCCGCTCTCGAACAACTCGGAGGGGGGAAACTGCCCGAGCAGGTTGCTCTGCCCGAGCTCGGGGAGGCACTTCTCCTCGAGCAGCGGGTAGAGCGCGTACGGATCCGGCTTCATCACCTGTTCGGCGACCACCCCGGGGTTGGCCGTCGTTGCGCCCGAGAGGACCATCGTCGCCAGGGCGGAGAGACCGCCCGGGCTGGTCAGGACGGACAGTGCGTTCGCCTGCTCTAGAAAGTGCGAGCCGGGGGCGTAGGAGACCGTGCCGCGAAGGTCCAGCTCAGGTGTCCAGCCTTCAGCGTAGCGGGCGGAGAACAGCGCCGACTGACCACCCTGGGAGTGACCGGCGATCAGGAAACGCTTGCCGATCTTGCCGTCGAAGTCGCGGGCTGCGCGGACGATGTCGAGCACGCCGCGCGCCTCGGACTTGCCGACCAGGTACGGGTGCGGGCCCGGCGTGCCGAGGCCCGGATAGTCGCTGCGAAGGACCGCGTAGCCGGCCTCGAGCCAGTCCTCGAGTTGGGGGTAGACGTAGTTGAAGTAAGGGAGGGCGGGGTTCTTCGGGCTTGCCTTCGACGGCGCGCAAACGTCGGCCGCGCCGGTCGTTCCATGTGCCCAGCTGATCACCGGCCAGCCGGCCTTCGGGGCCTTGCCTTCGGGAACGCTGATCGAGCCCGAGACGGCGATCCGGTCGCGCTGCGGCGACTTCGAGGTGTAGAGGACATTCTTCGTGTAGGCCGCGCCCGCGAGGCGGACGTCCTTGCTCGCGCCGCGCTTCCAGATCAGTTTGCCGTGCCCCTTGGGGAGCTTGGTCGGCGGCTCGTAGAAGGCGTTGCCGGCGGGGCCGGTCTTTGCCGCGTGGGCGCTGCTCGCGGCCGCCATCGAGATCAGCACGGCCGCGCACAACAGCCCGATCGCAACCCACTGCGTGCGCGCGCGCACAACTTCGATCTGCACTCTTCCTCCTCGGTCGGTCCCTCGAGCACCCACTCTAGACCAGCGGTCAAAGAGGCCACCGATCTCTCTGGGGGGCTCGCCCGCGCGACTTTCCGGGCGGTAGGCTGTTGACGGGACGGGGAAGTGGATTGCGCATAAATGGGAGTTGGTCTTCGACAAGCACATCGAGCCGTTCTTCTCAAGCTGCTGCTTGGCTGTGTGCTGCTGTTGGCGGCGATCCCGGCCGGCGCTCAGGCCGCCGATACGATCACCGTCGATTCAGCGACCGACCTGGGAAGCGCCAACGGCGATTGTGAGCTTCGCGACGCGTTTCTCACGATCAGCCAGATCGGGGTCTCCGACGCCTGCGCTCCGGTCGCCAACCTCGGTACGCGCGACGTAATCGACTTCGCGATCGGCGTCGCCGGCTCTCAGCAGACGATCTCGCCGGTCGGGCCGCAGTTGTTGGCGCTCTCGGCGCCGGTCGAGATCGATGGCCAGAACGGCGGTGCCAACGGGGTCAACATCGAGATTGACGGGTCCCTGCTCGACGCCGGCGCCGACGGAATCGTTTTCTCCGCCGGCAGCCAGGGCAGCGAGCTGCACCACCTGGCCATCTACGACATACCCGACGACGGCATCTTCATGATCAGCGGGGGCCACACAGTCGACCGTCTGCTCTCCGGCACCGACGCCGCGGGTGCCACCGACCTTGGGAACGGCGGCGACGGTCTGCACCTCGAGAGCGATGCCAACGCCATCAGCCGCAGCGTCTTCTCGGGCAACGTCGGCCACGGAATCAACATCTCGGCGTTTCAGCTGGGCGCGACCGGGTCCGGCAACACGCTCACGGGCAACCGGATCGGCGTCAGCAAGAACGGCAACGCAGCGCTCGGCAACGACGAGGACGGGGTCCACGTCCAATATCTCACCGGCGGGCCGCCGGGTGACGACCTAACCATCGGCGGCGCCGACCCGATCGCCGGCGACTGCGACGGCGACTGCAACCTGATCGCCGCCAACGGCGACGACGAGGTTGAGATCGCCGTGATCGGCACCGGGGTCCAGCGGGCCGGCGGCATCGTCGTCTCCGGCAACTACATCGGGACCACGCTGAACGGGCTCGGCGATCTCGACCCGGCGGTGGGAACCTGCAGCATTGGATCCTCGGGGATCGGCCTGCACGGTCAGACCGAGGCGGCGGAGATCAGCGGCAACCTGGTTTCCGGCAACCCGGCGAACGGGATCGTGCTCGGCACGGTGGCCGGCGGCAACTCCGATGTCGCTCCCCAGAACACGACGATCGCCGGCAACGTGGTCGGGCTCGCGAGCGACCGGGCGACGTCGCTCCCGAACGAATGCGGTGGCATTCGTTTGGAGTCGACGCTGTTCAACCCGAGCCTGATCCGCAGCCCGATCTCGAACACGATCATCGGGGGCAGCTTCGATCCGACCCCGGGCGGCGCCTGCGACGGCGACTGCAACCTGATCTCCGGCAACGGCGACGACGGAGTGGTGCTCGTCGGCCGCGCGGTCAATACCCGGCTGCTCGGCAACTACGTGGGGACCGACGAGGATGGCACGACGGCCAAGCCGAATGGTCAGTGGGGGCTGGTCATCGTGCCGTCGAACTTCGAGCCCGGCGATCTGGGCACCAGCCTCGGCGAGCCCGGCGCGCCGAACCTGGTCTCGGGCAACACGTTGAGCGGTGTCCGGATCGATACCGCCGGTGGGATCGCCAATACGGTCCGCTCGAACCTGAT
>JAQBGG010000158.1:0-11965 GCA_032122625.1 Acidobacteriota bacterium | reverse complement strand
CCGTGAACATCGCCCCGGCCGGGTCCTGCAGGCCGGCCATGCGGCCAACGGGGATATCCATCGGGGGCACGGTCACGGCACCCCCGAGCTCCGTGCATTTGGCCGCCATCGCATCGGCGTCCTCGACGGCGATGTTGACGTCCCAGTGGGGCGGCACCTCGTCCGGAATCGGGGTCGCCGCCATGTCGAGCATGCCGCCCTTACCGTTCTCCGGCGCGTGCCCGCCGACCGTCCAGATCGTGTAGCCGTCCATCCCCTCGAAGGCCATCGGATCCCATCCGAAGACCTCGGAATAGAACTTCTTTGCGCCCTCCGGATCCCGGGTCCGCAGTTCGTTCCAGGCGAGCGAGTTGGGCTCGTTGACCAACTGCGAGCCGACGTGCTCGCCGGCCTGCCAGACGGCGAACGCCGCGCCGGCGGGATCCATGAAGACCGCCATGCGGCCGGCGCTCATCACGTCCATCGGCTCCACCAGCACCGAGCCACCCGCGACCTTCACCTTGGCGGCGGTCGCGTCGGCGTCATCGACGGTGACGTACGTCGTCCAGGAGGGCGGCTGGCCCTCGTTCTGGATCGGCATCGCACCGGCCACCGCCTTGTCGCCCTGCATGAACATCCGGTAGCCACCGGTCTCCTCTGGGTCCCCGGCCTGGCCGGCCTTCCAGCCGAACAGCTGCTCGTAGAACTCAACCGCGGCGTCGACGTCGGGTGCGGCGACATCGATCCAGGACGGCGTCCCGTGCTCGTAACTAGTTCTCTCAGGCATGGTCTCTCCTCGGCTCAGCGGTACAGAAATCGCGTAAGCCGATCCTTTCATACTTCCCCCACCGGCGCCGACTCGGCGCGCCCGCCCACCCGCCCCGGACGCGAAGCCCCATCCAAAGAACGAGAACGCCGAATGCGCATGCAGCTCGACGTAGCTCACGTCCCCACCCACCCATAGGCACCGCACGATCCCCCGCATCCCCGCGGGGCGAAGCCCGAGGAGATGCGGCGTGTGTCAGCGGTGCCGTGCTCCCGCCCCACGGCGCGCACGCCCGGACGCGAAGCGGAGGACGTGCGCGTATGTATGACGGGAGCGACGGGACTCGAACCCGCGGCCTCCGGCGTGACAGGCCGGCGCTCTAACCAACTGAGCTACGCCCCCAAGCGAGTCGGGCCTGACGGCCCGGGGGGCGGCGATTATGGCACGGCGGGCCAGTTAGGCTCCCGAGAATGAAGCTCGTCACCTACTCCTCGCCAAGGGGGCCCCGCGCCGGCGTAATCATCGCCGACGGGATCGTTGACATCTGGGATGCGATCGGCGGCGAGACCGCAGCGGATCACAGCGGTCGCCTTCATGCCACACCCGGCGGTCTGCGGGCCGCGTTGGAGACCGTGACCACCGAACGAATCGCGACGGCGATCGAAGGGCGGGGAGCGACCAAGACGCTCACCGCTCAGACCCTGCTCCCCCCGATCCCCGACCCCCAGAAGATCATCTGCATCGGGCTCAACTACCGCGCTCACGCCGAGGAGGCGGGCCTGGAGCCGCCACCTGTCCCGACCTTCTTTGCCAAGTTCGCCAACGCCCTGGCCGCGCCCGGCGGGACCGTGACGCTGCCGAGCGCGAGCGAGAAGGTGGACTACGAGGCCGAGGTCGCGTTCGTCGTCGGCCGGCGCGCCAAGGAGGTGGACGCAGCCGTGGCGCTGGACCACATAGCCGGCTACACGTTGCTGAACGATCTCTCCGCTCGGGACCTGCAGTTCGCGACCCCGCAGTGGATTCCCGGCAAGGTCTTCGACGGCTCCGCTCCCTGCGGTCCCTGGCTGGTCACCCCAGAAGAGGCAGGCCCCCCCGATGCAATCGGGATCGCGCTCGACCTCAACGGCGAGCGCATGCAGAGCTCGGATACCGGCGATCTCGTCTTCGGCGTCGCCGAGCTCCTCGCCCACCTCTCTACCCTGATGACCCTCGAACCCGGCGACATCATCTCGACAGGGACGCCGGCCGGCGTCGGCAGCACCCGGACGCCGAGGGTCTGGCTCGACGCCGGCGATGAGGTCGTCGTCAGCTCGCCGACGCTGGGTGAGCTGCGGACGACGCTCGCCCGCTGACGTCGGCGTTGAGGTCACGGGTCCGGGCTGCGATCCGCTCCTGGCCGGCGAACAGGGTGACCAACACATACGGCGCCCACCAGAGGATGAAGAAGTAGAACCAGTGGGTGGAGCCGACCTGGGTGAGGATCAGCAGGGCTGCCCCAAGCGCGGCGATCTGGGTCACGGTCCGCTTGCCGGGCACGAAGAACAGCGCGATCCCAAGCACCACCGGCGCCAGGCGCGCGTGCTTCTGCAGCCAATCGAGCGAGGGCTCCAGGCCCCAGACGCTGAACGGGGAGCCCCGCGAGGCCTGGTAGCCGAAGCTGCGGTCGTAGAACTCACGCAGGCCACCGTCCGGCAGCAGGGGCAGCAGGACGAGCGCCCAGACCGCGATGAAGACAGCCCCGAAGATCGCGGCCGAGCGCCAGCGGCGTTCGCCGGTCCCAGCGGCGAACATCGGCGCCAGGGCCAGCGGCCCGAACTTCGCCGCTGCTCCACAGGCGATCACGAAACCCCGCCCCGCCGGCGAATGAATCAGCAGGAGGGCGGCGACCAGGGCCGCGGCGACGACCTCGTCGTTGCCGTTGACGTTGAGCGCATACAGCGTGTAGGGGTAGGCGAGCCAGGCGAAGGCGAGGGCGACTCCCAGAGCGCGCCCCTCCGCCCCGCCGCGCAGGCGCCGGCCGAGGACGACGAGCAGACCGACGACCAACAGGTCGAAGAAAATCGTGAACGCGTGCGCCGCGGGCAGGGTCTCGAGGCCGCCGGCCCAGGGGAAGAGCTGCTCGAAGGGCACGTAGAGGAGGTAGTTGAGTGGCCCGTAAGAGTCGCCTCGATCGACCAACGGGGTGAACTGGCCGTCATAGATCCCCTCGCCGCCGGCGAGCCGATCGGCGCCGACGACGCCGGCGAAGCCGATGTCGATGACCTGCGAGTCGATGATGTTGAGGCCGATCCGGAAGGCTGCGAGCGCGACGGCGCCATAGGCCAGCCAACGGACCGGGATCAGCGGGATCAGGGGACCCTGACGTTGACGCGGCAGGGTCCCCGCGAGCAGCATCCGCACGAACAGATAGGCGAGCACGGGATAGACGAGCGGCACCGAGGCCACAATCTCGCCCTTGTTGAAGAAGAACTGCGAAGCGCTGAAGCCGAGCAGCACGATCAGATCGAGGTGCAGCAGCCGGAATGGCCGCTTCGGGTCGAAGAAGGGGAGGAAGAAGATCACGCAGAGGGGAATCCAGATCCAGCCCTCGCTGACGTTGCCTGCGACGGCGTCCTCGTAGCCGCGGGCGAGCTTGACCTCGACCTGGTGATCGCGCCATGCCTCGATCACATCGCCTGTCCGGTCGTCGATCACCGCCTGAGCGACCTCGGCGCCGGCGTCGAAGTAGCTGATCTGCCAGCGGTCGGAGCCGCGGGTGAATGCCTGCGGTCGCATACCCGGGCTGTCCTGCTGCCGTTCCTCGACGACCTCCGGCGCGCGATCGGCGATCGCGATCGCCTCGGCGGCGGTCAGCTCGAACCCCCCGGGGCGGCTATCCAGTCGATCGACCTCGACCAGCGGCGCGAGCGGCTCCGCTCCGAAAGGCGGCTGGCCGGCCGGGTTCTCTGCTCCCAGCGCCGGCGCGGGGGGGCCCAGCGTGAGCAGCGCGAAGGCGGCCGCGAACGGGGCAAGTCTGCGCAGAGCCATCCCCGGCAAGCTAGTGCAGCCGGCCGCCGCGATCGCCGTCCCGATCGTCCGGCCGAGGCCTGTCCCCCGGTTCAGCCGCCTCGGGGCGCCATAATCGGCCAATGCGCCCCAGCGGGATCAGAGCGACCGCGATCGCTGCAGGGATACTCCTGTGCGTCTCGCTGCTCGCGGGCTGCGGCGACGACGAGCCAAGCGCGACGGTGACGAGCCAGCCCGCGCTCTCGGTCGTCGTCGACCCGAGCTCGGTGCCGACCGGAGGCGTCCTCGGCGCTTCCGTCGTCAACAACACCGACAGCGAGTTCACCTACGGCGCCGCCTACGAGCTGGAGCGCGAGGTCAACGGCACCTTCGAGCCCGTCGATCTCGGCGACCGCGCCGTGATCCAGATCGCCTACGTCGCCGATCCAGGCGGCACCGGACCGCCCGTGACGGTGGAGGTCCCCGGTAATGCGAAGCCAGGCACGTGGCGGGTGATCGTCGCCCTCGACGTGCCCGATACAGGCGACCTCAGCGCCGAGTTCGAGGTCACCGATGGCTGAGCCGGTCGCGATCTCACACGACCGTTCCGGATCGGGCGAGCCGCTCGTCCTGATCCATGGGCTCGGGGCGACGCGCAGGGTCTGGAAGCCGCAGATCGAGGGCCTGGCAGCGGAGCGTGACGTGATCGCGCTCGACATGCCCGGCTTTGGGCGTTCCCCGAGGCTCCCGCGCGGTCAAGCGCCGACCGCCGTCGCGCTCGCCGCGGCGATCTCGGAGTTTCTCGCCGGGCTCGGACTCGAGCGCCCGCACGTGGCCGGCAACTCGCTCGGCGGCTGGGTTGCTCTCGAGATGGCGAAGGCCGACCGCGCCGCCTCGGCCTGCCTGATTTCCCCGGCCGGCCTCTGGCAGAGCCCGCTCGGCCCACGCTCGATCAACACCCGCGGCGTGGCCAAGCTCCTGAAGCCCGGAATCATGGCCCTCACCCGGCGCCAGGGGACCCGCGAGGGGATGCTGCGGACGGTCGTCGGCCGGCCTGAGAACGTCCCCGTCGAGGACGCCAGGCAGATGATCCGCGACTGGATCGAGGCGCCGGGGTACGCGGCGTCGAACGAGGCGATGCGCCGCCACGTCTTTGAGGATCCCGAGGATGTGACGGTGCCGGTGACGATCGCCTGGGGGGAACTGGATCGGCTCGTCGCCCCACCGAAGGCGCACCGGCGACCGCTGGGCAGCAACTTCATCGTGCTCGAGGGCTGCGGCCACACCCCGAACTGGGACGACCCCGAACTGATCACCAGGGTTCTGCTCGCGGCGAGCGGCGGATCAGCCGACGGGGTGAAGATCTCGGCCGCCGAACGGGTCGCCTGAACGCGGGTCGGAGTCCGGCCGCGCCGGCGGGCTAGAGGTCGCGGGCGCTGATCAGCCCGCTCTGCATCGCCCGCTGAACCAGGGTCACCCGCTTCTGATTCTGCGGCACCTCGCCGAGCTCGAACTTCTCGAACAGTGCCCGCAGATGGGTCTTGACCGCATCGACGCTGAGGTGCAGCTCGGCGGCGATCTCCTGGTTGCCGGCCGGCGTGGCGAAAGCCGCAGCATCCTTGAACGGCCGGCAGAGTGCGACGAGCACACGTTTCTGAGCAGGCGAGACGCCGGCGGCGCTGATCGCGTCGGTTGCGATCACGGTCGACTCCTGAACGGCTCCCGGCGCTCGGAACAGGACCCCGGTACGCCCGACCCGGATGATGTCGCCGTCGTTGAGCCGGCAGCGCCCCGAGATCCGCTCCTCGTTCACGTAGGAGCCGTTGGTGGAGAGCCCGTCATCGACCAGCGTGCACTCGTCACCGATGATCTCGAGCTGGGAATGCAGGCTCGACACCTCGCGATCCCAGTCGATCGTGATGTCGGCTGAGGTGGCCCGCCCGATCCAGAGCTCACGACGGCCCTGATCGACGATCAGGATCTGCTGGACGCCGTCGGCGTTGCGGTGGACGAGAAACGGCCGCCCCTCACGTTCCGCCTCGATCTGCTCCTTGAGCTCGCCGCCGGTGACGGCTTTCGGTCCCTGGGGCTGCTCACTCACACCCGGCAATCTAGTCCAATGACTCGCGGGTCAGGGCCTGATCATGACCTTGATCGAGTCGCGTTCATCCATCGCCTTGTAGCCGCCGGGGACATCGGCGAGACCGATCTCGCTGTCGAAGACGCGGCCCGGCTGCAGATCGCCCTCCAGCACCTCCGGCATCAGCTCCTCGATGTAGGCGCGGGCCGGGGCAACACCGCCGCTGACCGTGATGTTGTGGAAGAACGAGAGCCCCGCCCCAGGCAACGAGTCGAACTGCGGGACACCAACCCTGCCGACGGCCCCACCGGGCCGCGTGATCCCGATCGCTGTCTGAAATGCCTGCTCGAGGCCGACGCATTCGAGCACCGCATGGACGCCCTCGCCGCCGGTCAGATCGCGAACCCGCTCGACCCCCTCCTTGCCGCGCTCGGCGACGACGTCGGCGGCGCCCAGCTCAAGCGCTAGATCGGTGCGATCCGTGTGCCGGCCGAGGATCAGGACCCGCTCGGCGCCGAGCCGCTTGGCGGCGATCACGCCGCAGAGCCCAACGGCTCCGTCGCCGACGACAGCGACGGTTTGCCCCGGCCGAACGCGGGCGCAGACCGCGGCGTGATGGCCGGTGCAGAAGACATCGGAGAGCGTCAACAGGCCTGGCATCAGGGCGTCATCCTCAGCGACCGGGAGCTTGACCAGCGTGCCGTCGGCATACGGAACACGCACCGCCTCGGCCTGTCCACCGCCGGTGCCGGAGCGTCCCCACATGCCGCCCTTGCGGCAGGAGGTGTGCAGACCCTCGCCGCAGAAGTCGCAGGTTCCGTCGCTGAACATGAACGGGGCGACAACGACGTCGCCGGCTGCGACGGTGCTCACCTCGACGCCGACATCCTCGACGACGCCGATGAACTCATGCCCCATCGGCGCCCCCTCGGGATCGGCAGGCATCTGCTTGTAGGGCCAGAGATCGCTGCCGCAGATGCAGGCGCGCGTGATCCGCAGCAGGGCGTCGGTCGGCTCCGAGATCGACGCGTCGGGAACCTCCTCGACGCGGACATCCCCGGCTCCATACATGACTGTGGCGCGCATGCGGGCAGGCTACCGCCCCGGCGAGCACGCCCTCGGACTCACTCGGGCCAGAAGCCCTCCTCCATCACCGCCTCGGCGCGGACATCGTCCACCCGCGGCGAGCAGATCACGAGCTCGACCTCGACCTCGGTGTCGTTGTGGACCGATCGCACCTCGCCGGGGGCGACCCGGACGGCGGTCTGGGGGCCGGCCTCAAAGACGTCATCACCGACCTTGAAGGTGACTGTTCCGGAGACGATGAAGTAGACCTCCTCCTGGGTCTTGTGCTTGTGGCCGTAGCTGCCGCGCCCACCGGTCCCGGCGGGCATCTGCCGCCAGGTGAACGCCATCTGCTCTGTGCCGAGCGCCTCGGTGTAGGAACGCATCTCCCCGAAACCGGAGTGCTCCGCCATGAAGTCGAACGCACCCTCGCGTTCGACGGGGGTGTAGTCAGCCATCGCTCAGATCCTCTCGTCGGGGGTCTCCGTCAGCCCCCCGAGCGGATCTTCCCGCTTTGGAGCCCACGGCGCAACCACGCGAAGCTCCTCAGCCCGTCAGCGACAGCTCGAGCTGGCCGTTGACGATCTGGCGCCGCTGCTCGATCGCGGCGGCGTAGGTTCCGTGCACCGTGGTCCGGACGGGCGCAGGCGCGACCCCATAGGCCTCAGCCATCGCCACCGCCAGCGTCCCTTTGAACGCCCGTCCGTGCCAGGCGCGGGCCCCCGGCTGCCGCCCGACATGCAGGTGGACGAGCTCGTGCAGCAGCGTCTCCAGCACATCCCCGGCGCTGATCCCTGGATAGGCCGTCACCGACAAACGCCACTCGCCGGGCACGGCGAAGCCGAGCCGCTGCGGCCTTCCCTGCGCTCGCCGCACCTTGAGCCCGGGCCGCAGCCCCGTCAGCGGCCCCTCCGAGAACACCCGGAGGCCCCGCAAGCGGTCCATCTCCCCTCTGAGGTCGATCCCTGCGACGAGGTAGTAGGAAGGGTGGCGCCTCACCCCCGTCAAGCTAGGGACCGGGGCGGCTGCTGCGGCCGCTGAGGCGTTCGGCAGCTGATCCGGTGGCACGGACGGCGTCCGGGCGATGGGCGGTACTGGGCTCGAACCAGTGACCCCCTGCTTGTAAGGCAGGTGCTCTCCCAACTGAGCTAACCGCCCGGGCCGAGGAGAAGGTAGCGGACCGGCGACGGAGCCGATCGGCGGGATTGGGTGGTGCCGCAGTAGTCTCGGAGTCGGGGAGAGGCAAGAGACTCAGAAGGAGATCCGCAATGGGATTCATGGACAAGTTCAAGGATCAGATGGCGCAGGGGCAGGAGCTGGCAAAGCAGGCCGGGGTGGACGCCGGCGGGGTGGCCGGGGCGGGGATGCCGACCCAGGCGCAGGCCGACTACGCGCAGCTGGCCAACAAGATCGCCGCGAGGGGCATCCCCTGCAAGGCGACGATCAACTCGATCACCCCGACCGGCGTCGTCGACGTGGTCAACAAGGAGTATGCGATCGCGGTCACCGTCGAGGGCAACGGCGAAACCTACGACGCCACGATCAATCAGTACCTGACCGACGAGGCGCTGCCGAGCTACCAGCCGGGTGTCGCTTTCGACGCCAAGGCGGACCCCGACGACCGCAACGGGCTGCTGCTGTTCGGGCTGGCCGCTTAACCAGCCGGGCCCGTCGAAAGGAGGACCGGTGGATCTCGGGATCGAGGGCCGGACGGCGCTGGTAATGGGCTCCAGCCGCGGGATCGGGCGCGGGATCGCCGAGGCGCTCTCGCGGGAGGGGGCGCGGATCGCGCTCGCGTCCCGCACGCTCGAGGCGCTCGAGGCGGTAGCGGCTGAGCTCGACACCGAGACGGCCTGCTTCGCCGCGGACTCGGCGAACCTGGCCCGTCTGGCGCAGTTGCCGGCCGAGGTCGAGGCCGCGCTGGGGCCGCTCGACATCCTCGTGGTCAACACCGGCGGCCCACCAGCGGGCGGCGCGCTCGACAACCGCGAGGAGCAATGGAAGGCGGCCTACAACGACCTGGTGCTGGCGCCGAAGGCGCTGATCGAGGCAACGGTCGTGGGCATGCGGGCGCGGGGCTGGGGACGGATCGTCAACGTCGCCTCCTCATCCGTCCGGGAGCCGATCGCCGGGCTGGCCCTCTCCAATGCCCACCGGATGGCGACCGTCGGCCTGTTCAAGACGCTGGCGACCGAGATCGCCGGCGACGGCGTCACGGTCAACACGATCGGAACCGGCAAGTTCGCAACCGACCGCCTCGCGCAGATGTACGGCAGCCTCGCCGCGGCCGAGGAGCACGCCGTCAAGGACGTTCCGGCGGGCCGGCTCGGCACGCCAGAGGAGTACGGGGACCTGGTCGCCTTCGTCTGCTCTGAGCGGGCCGGATACCTGACCGGCACCGTGATCCCGCTCGACGGTGGCCTGCTGCGCTCCGCCTAGCGGCTTGTGATCCGCTGACCCCAACGGTTAGCTCGCGGGCAGGGGGCGCTGCCTGGGCCCCGGGCCCCGGCGCCACTGGCTGAAGAACCAGACCCCGCCGACGGCGACCATCGCCACGCTCAGCCACTGCGCCTGGGTCAGACCGAGGGCGACGTCGGGGTTGCGCCGGACGAACTCGACCAGGAACCGCTCGATGCCCGCGAACAGAAGGTAGAGCGCGAACAGCACTCCGGGCCGGAAGCGGTCACGCAAGCCCCAGAGGAAGATCGCAGCCGTGCCCATCGCCAGCGTCTCGTAGACGGGCGTCGGATGAACCGGCACGTCGGTGGCGACGGTGCCCTCGGGGTAGGCCATCGCCCAGGGCCCGTCCCAGGGCTCGCCGTAGTCGCCGTCGCCGGAAAGTTGGCAGCCGACGCGGCCGATCGCGTAGCCGATCGCCAGAGGAACCGCGCACAGATCGAGAAGCCGGAGGCTGAGCATCCCGCGCCACCGCGCCCATCCGACAACGCCGATCGCGCCGCCGATCGCGCCGCCGTACCAGGTCAGCCCGGTGCCCGAGAATAGGCTGCCGAAGAGATCGTCCCCAGTCGTGTCGAGGTTGTCGAGGACGTAGTAGAGCCGGGCCCCGACGAGGCCGCCGACAAGCGCGGCGAAGGCGACCTCATAGGCCCAATCGGGGGGCTTCTTCCACTCCACCAAGCGCCGTGCGATCACGGCCCCGGCGACGACGAAGCCGAGACCGAAGCAGAGCCCGAAGGTCTGCAGCGTCAGCGGTCCGATGTTGATCTCTGGGTACATACGAAAGGGGCGGGCGCGGTCCCACCGCGCTCCGCGGGTCTCGTCATTCCATCAGACCCGGAAGGCCGAGCCGGGATTCGGTATCTCGCCTCATAGCCCCGACGAGACTCGAACTCGCGCTACTGCCGTGAAAGGGCAGCGTGCTAAACCGCTACACCACGGGGCCGCGGTTCGATTTTAGGGCGGGGGCAGCTACAGATCGGTGTCCGGCCGGATCGCCGGCTAGTCTAGCGAACATATGTTCGCTGGTTGCAAGCACCGTCCTTACCTACTCGAAAAGCACCGACGAGCCCGCGAGTTGCGATCGGCGGGGCGGCCGATGAAGCAGATCGCGAGGGAGCTCGGAGTCAGCCCCGGCACGGTTCATCGCTGGACCTGCGATATCGAACTCACCAATGTCCAGCGCTCGGCGATAGAGCAGGAGTGGCGCCGGGTCGTGGCCGCGCGGGTCGAAGCCTGGTCGGCCCATTGTCGCGACAAGCGGCGCGCATACCAGGAGGAGGGTCGAGCGAGAGCCAGGCGGGGCGACGCACTCCACCAAGCCGGATGCATGCTGTATTGGGCAGAGGGTGCCAAGGACAGGAACTCGCTGACGTTTGCGAACTCGGATGTGCACAAGATCCGCTTCTTCACGACATTTCTGCGCGAGTCGCTTGGCGTCCCCGACTCTCAGCTGACTCTTCGGCTGAACGTCTACACCAACAACGGGCTGACAGTCGAGCAGATCGAAGGGTTCTGGCTCGACCTGCTCGGCCTGCCAAAGACCTGTCTCAGAGCCCACTCGATCAACCACTTCCCTACGTCAAGCAGCGGCCGGCGTCGAAACAAGCTCCCGCACGGGGTCTGCACGTTGCGCATCCACTCAACGAAACTCGTGCAGCACGTGTTTGGTGCAATCCAGGAATACGCTGGATGCGAGGAGCCGGAATGGCTCGACTGCGGACCTGCGAGGGCCGCTGGCCCAGCCGCCGCCTAGCCTAGCCGCCCACCAGCAACTCGAGCAGGGCCTTCTGCGTGTGGAGGCGGTTCTCGGCCTGGTCCCAGACGGCGGAGGCGGGCCCGTAGAGGAGATCTGCGGTGATCTCCTCACCGGGGTGGGCCGGCAGGCAGTGGAGGACGATCGCGCCCTCGGAGGCGGCGGCGAGCAGGTCGGCGTCCACCCTGTAGGGAGCGAGGGCGGCGCGGCGGGCCTCGGCGTCGCCTTCATCCCCCATGCTGACCCAGACGTCCGTGTAGATCGCGTCGGCGCCGGCGACCGCTTCGGCCGGGTCGGTGATCAACTCGGTGCCCTCGGGAGCGTCGCTGAGCTCATAGCCGGGCGGGGATGAGACGACCACATCGACCGCTGCCACGCCACCCAGTAGCGCCAACGAGCGGGCGACGTTGTTGCCGTCACCGACGTAGGCGACGCGGAGACCTTCCAGGGTGTCGAAGCGTTCCTCGAGGGTGAGCAGATCAGCGAGCGCTTGGCAAGGGTGATGGCCTGGAGTGAGCGCGTTGACGATCGGCACAGCGGCGGCGCCGGCCAGCGCTTCGATCGCCTCATCGGAGCCGGAGCGAACCGCGATCGCGGCGACGTAGCGGGAGAGAACGCGACCGGTATCGGCGATCGACTCGCCGCGGGAGAGTTGCAGCTCGTCCCCACGCAGCACGATCGGTGTGCCGCCGAGTTCGGAGACTCCCACCTCGAAGGAGACCCGGGTCCGCGTGGAGGGCTTTTCGAAGACGAGAGCGACGGACCTTCCGACCAGCGCGGTCGCGCCGGCGCGAGGCCGATCGCGCTTCAGCTCCGCGGCGCGCTCGAGCAGAGCGGCGAGCTCACCCTCAGAGAGCTCGTGACCGGTGAGGAAGTG
>JAQBGG010000157.1:0-14466 GCA_032122625.1 Acidobacteriota bacterium | reverse complement strand
TCGAATCGCGCCGCGATCCGCTGCTACGAGAAGGCGGGCTTTAGGGCTGTGGGAGTGATGCGCGCGGCCGAGCGTGACCCGGACGGCAAAGGCTGGCACGACAGCCTGATGATGGAGTTCGTGGTTGAGGGGGCCGGCGGGTGATCCGGTCTCGCCAGGGAGCTTGTAACGGGTCTCGGTTTGCCGAGACCTAGCAGCGATCGAACGACCCGCGAGGAGTGAGCAGATGACCGACACGGCGGAGGGGACCGAGGGGACCGATTCGACCGAGAAGCTCGAGTGGCACCGGGTGCTGGCCGAGGACGAACTGCCTGAGGGCCGCGTCACCACCGTTGCTGCGGGCCTGAAGAGCGTCGCGCTGGTCCACTACGACGGCAAGTTCAGCGCCCTGGACAACCATTGCCCCCACCAGGGCGGCCCGCTCGGCGAGGGCTCGATCGAGGACGGAATGCTGCGCTGCCCCTGGCACGGCTACGACTACTGCCCGCTGACCGGCAAGTCGCCGGGATTCGACGACGAGGCGACCACCTACGCGCTCGAGATCCGCGACGGCGAGGTCTTCGTCGGCGTCGAGCAGCCCCCGCCCCACGTCGAGACGGTCACCGACGTGATGGCGCGGACGATGGTCAACTGGGGCATCAAGCACGTCTTCGGCATGGTCGGTCACTCCAACCTCGGCCTCGCCGACGCGATCCGGCGCCGTGAGAGCGATGGTGAGATCACCTACATCGGCATCCGCCACGAGGGCGCCGCCGCGTTCGCCGCTTCGGCCTACGGCAAGCTCACCGGCCGTCCCGCCGCGTGCCTGACGATCGCCGGGCCCGGCGCGACGAACCTGATGACCGGGATGTGGGACGCGAAGGTGGATCGCGCCCCGGTGCTGGCCCTGACGGGCCAGGTTGACAACCAGGTGCTCGGGCCGGGCGCGTTCCAGGAGGTCGACCTTGCCTCCGCGTTCGAGGCCGTCGCCGAGTGGAGCCAGACGGTGCTGCCGAGCTCCAAGCACGCCGAACTGATGAGCCTCGCCTGCAAGAACGCCCTGCTCGAGCGCAACGTCGCCCACCTGATCTTCCCCGACAACGTGCAGACGATCCCGGCTGAGGGCGCCGAGCCCTCCGGCCCGGAAGGGCGGGTCGGTGACGAGCGGATCACCCCCGCCGCCGAGGCCGTAGACAGCGCTGTGGAGATGCTCGCCGGAGCGAAGCGGCCGGTAATCATCGCCGGATACGGAGCGCGGGATGTGATGGAGGAGGTCACGGCTCTGGCCGAGCAGCTCGGCGCTCCCGTGATCACGACTTTCAAGGCGAAGGGACAGATCGCCGACGACCATCCGCTGGCCTGCGGCGTCCTTGGCCGCAGCGGCACCCCGGTGGCAAGCTGGGTGATGAACGAGGCCGACCTGCTGCTCGTGCTCGGTGCCTCGTTCTCCAACCACACCGGAATCTACCCGGGGCACCCGATCATCCAGGTCGACTTCGAGCGCATGCAGCTCGGCAAGTTCCACGAGGTGACGCTGCCGGTGTGGGGCGAGATCGCGACGACTGCAAAGCTGTTTTCCGAGCAGCTCGACGGCCGCCGGCTTGCGGCCACCGATCAGCGCACCGACGTCGCCGCCCGCAAGGAGATCTGGGCCGCCGAGAAACTGACCCGGCTGGAGGACGACCGCGGTAACGGAGTCAACTCCGCCTCGGTGTTCGAGTCGATGACGCGCCTCGTCCCCGAAGACGCGGTGATCGCCGTCGACGTCGGCAACAACACCTACTCCTTCGGTCGCTACTTCGAGTCGAAAGCGGGGCAGCGGGTGCTGATGAGCGGCTACCTGGGCTCGATCGGCTTCGGCTTCCCGGCGGCGATCGGCGCCTGGGCGGCGACCGAGGGCGAGCGACCGATCGTCGCCGTGACCGGCGACGGCGGCTTCGGCCAGTACATGGGTGAGATCCTCACCGCCGTCAAGTACGGGATGAACATCACCCACGTGCTGCTCAACAACAGCCAGCTGGGCAAGATCAGCAAGGAGCAGCGGGCCGGCGAATGGGACGTCTGGGCAACCGACCTCCACAACCCCAACTTCGCCGAATATGCCGAGCTCTGCGGGGCGCTGGGGATCCGGGTCACCGACCGGGCGGACCTTGACGGGGCGATCGCCCGCGCGCTCGCTCACGACGGTCCGGCTATGGTCGAGGTCGTAACCGACGCGGAGCTGATCTGATGAGCGAGATCAACGAGCACGATGACGCCCTCGCCGACGCCAAGGAGCACATTTCGCTGCTTGCCCGCGAGCCGCTCGCGGCGCTGCCCGCGGCGTTCGCGGCGGGGCGTGCCGAGCTACACCGGATCGCGGAGGAGGTGCTGAAGCCGAAGCGGATTCTGGAGACCGGCAACGAGATCGCGCTGCGCTTCAC
The DNA here is from genome assembly GCA_032122625.1 of Acidobacteriota bacterium. Lineage (GTDB taxonomy): Bacteria > Actinomycetota > Thermoleophilia > Solirubrobacterales > 70-9 > CAXMST01. Next base: position 12,064 of record JAQBGG010000157.1, on the reverse strand, counting down.
CCCCGGCGGCTTCGGGACGCCGCGCTGGCAGCAGGGCGTCGAGAGCGGGCTTCCCGGCTCGGCCCGGGTCGAGGGGACGGAGATCGTGATCGACGCCGGAGCGGACGAGATGCGGACGCCGACCAAGATCGATCCGGCAGCAGCCGCCGCCGTCGCCGACTGGTTTGCGCTCGGCACCGTCGCCCTCGCCGGCCTGATCGAGCGTCACCCGGAGCTCGACCCCGAGCCGATCCGTCTCTGGCCCGAGCACTTCGACGTCGCCGCCGTCCTCGGCGATGAGGCCGGCGGCTCCCGCGCCAACTTCGGTGCCTCGCCGGGCGACGAGGAGCACCCCGAGCCCTACATCTATGTCGGCCCCTGGGTCGAGCAGCCCGATGGCGGCATCTGGAACGCGGCCGCGTTCGGTGGCGCCGAGCTCGGATACGCCGAGCTGCTCGAGGCCGACGATCAACGCGCGGCGGCGATCGACTTCTACGTCCGCCACCTGGAGGCGCTGGGTAGCTGACGAGCGCCCGAGACGCGTGGGTCCTGTCGCCGGGGACCCCCACCCGGCGCCACCAGCGCGGTGGGCGCCCGCAGGTCGGCGAGGGACTCCTAGAGGCTGTTGAGTGCGGCTTGGGCAGTGGCGAGCAGCTGCTTGATGTCGTCGGGCGTGGTATCCCAGGAGCACATCCAGCGGACGACGCTGCGCTCGCCGTCCTCCTCGTCCCAGACGTAGAACGGGTGCTCGCCGGGGAGCTCGGTGAGCAAGGTCTCGATCGCCGGCTTCGGCAAGCGGACGAAGACCCCGTTGGCCTCCGAGGGCTGGACGATTTCGGCCCCTTCCAGGGCCCCGACCCCGTCGGCCAGCAGGGCCGCCATCTCGTTCGCGTGCCGGGCGCTCCGCAGCCAGAGCTCATCCTCGCCGAGCAGGGCCTCGAACTGGGCGCTGACGAAGCGCATCTTCGAGGCGAGCTGCATCAGCTGCTTACGGGCGAAGGGGATCAGCTCGTCGTCGGCGGCGTCGCTGAGAAAGACAGCGACCTCGCCGAACAGCAGGCCGTTCTTGGTGCCGCCGAAGGAGACGGCGTCGACGCCGACGTCGGTCGTGAAGGCGGCGAAGGGCAGCCCCAGAGACGCCGCCGCGTTCGCGAGCCGGGCGCCGTCGACGTGCACGTACATACCCCGCTCGTGAGCGGCGTCGGCGATCGCGGCAATCTCATCGGGCGCATATAAGGTGCCGAGCTCGGTGCTCTGGGTGATCGAGACGATCCGCGGCTGCACATGGTGCTCGTCGCCTCGCTTGGCGTCCCAGCGGCCGATGTCGGCGGCGCTGAGCTTGCCGTGCTCGGTCTCGACCGCGAGCAGCTTCAGGCCGGCGATCCGCTCGGGCGCGCCGCACTCATCGACGTTGATGTGGGCATCGGAGGTGCAGATCACAGCCTCGTGGCGGCGGTCGAGGAGCTCGAGGCAGAGGACGTTTGCGCCGGTTCCGTTGAAGACCGGGTGGGCGCGGGCGCGGGCGCCAAAGTGGCGGCGGAAGGTCTCCTGCAGGCGCGCGGTCCACGGGTCGGCTCCATAGGAGTCGGCGTGACCGGGGTTGGCCGCGGCAATCGCCTCGAGCACCTCGGGATGCGCGCCGGCGCGGTTGTCAGAGGCGAACTCGCGCTGGGCAGTCACCTCCGAGCGGGGAGCTTCGAGGCGGCTCACGGGTGCAGTGGCAGTCGCTTGCCGTTCATCCGGGCGCCGGAGTCCGAGCAGAGGAACGCACACGCCTCGGCGATGTCCTCGGCCGATGTGAAGCTCGGATACTCCTTGTCCGGGTTCTTCTCGCGCATCGCCGGGGTGAGGATCGCGTTGACCACGATGATGTTCGCCGTCGCCCCTCCTTCGTCTTTCGCGAACGCATCGGCGAGCGCCATCGTCCAGCTCTCAGAGGCGGCCTTCGCGGCGGCGTAGGCGGCGTTGGTGCCCTCGGGCGCCTGCGCCTGCGAGGAGCTGATCAGGATGAAGCATCCGTGCCCGCTCTCGGTCAGCGGCCTGTAGAAAGCGCGGCTGGCACGCTGCACGGTGCGGACGAGCAGATCGTGGAGCCATTCGTAGTCCTCCAGCGAAGCCGTCTCGATCGGCTCCCCCCCACGCCAGCCGCCGACCAGGTGGACGAGCCCGTCGATCCGGCCGAACTTCTCCTGAAGATCAGCAGCCCAACCGCTCGCGGCCTGCTCGTCGAGCAGATCGACCACACGGGCGTCGATCCGCTCCTCAGGCAGCCCAAGCTCCTCAACCACGGGGTCCAGCGCCTCCTGGCGAACGTCGGTCAGGGCCAGCGAGGCGCCGTCGGCGGCGAGGCGCTTGGCGACAACCGGGCCGAGGCCACCGCCGGCGCCGGCGATCGCGATCACCCGCCCCTCGAGTTTGTCTCGATCGCTCACCCGCGCAACCTACCGCGGCCGGGCCGCGAGCACCGGCTCCAGCTTCGGCTGAAGCTGGCTGTAGAAGAGGCTGAGCGGGAACTCGTCGTCGCGAACGAGGTCGACGAGCTGCTTCGGCTCCTCGACCTCCGGCAACTCGCGACGATCCTTCGCCCAGGCCGAGCTCTCGGTCGCGGGCACGTATGTAGCGACGAGGTCGTGGGCCGCGATCCACTGGCCCAGCTTCGAGCGATCGATTCCCGAGCGATAGAGATCGGCGACGGCGACGCGTAGGCGCTCGACCCCGTCCGCGACCCGTTCCCACTCGATCAGCAAATGGTTGTCGGTCCAGTGGATATAGCCCTCTCGGTGCAGGAAGGCGAACAGGAACTGACCGCCGAGCCCGTCGTAGTTGCGGACCCGCGACCCCGTCACCGGGAAGCGGAAGAGGCGGTCGAAGAGGATTGCGTACTGCACGTGGCGAGCCAGGGCGAAACCCTCGGCCTCGAGCTTTACCGCCTCGCCGAAGGTCGTCAGATCGCAGCGCAGCTCCTCCAGCGAATACATCCAGTACGGGCTGCGCTGGCGGATCATGAACGGGTCGAAGGGCAGGTCGCCGCGCATGTGGGTGCGGTCGTGGATCAGGTCCCAGCACATGTAGGACTCCTGCGAGAGCCGTGGCGAGCGCAGCAGCGCCTCCGCGTCCGGCGGCAGGTTCAGGTGCAGGATGCGGGCCGCGCCACCGCAAACACGGCGAAAGCGCTCCACCTCGCGGTCGCAAAAGATCGCACCGAAGTAGCTCGGTGGCCGTTCAGCCGTCGCGAAGGTCTCAGGGAAGAGGACCGCGCACTCGGAGTCATAGCCGTCCGTATAGTCGACCAGCTCGACCGGGACGAACTTGGCGTTGTCGTAGCGCTCCGCCTCGAGCTCGGCGATCCACTCGGGCCAGGGAACGCGGACGATCAAGGCCTCCAGGCAGGTGGCGGTGGAGGCGTTCTGCTTGTACATCGGGAAGACCGCCAGGTGCTCGACCCGATCACGCCGGTCCCGCTCGGGCCGGAATGCCTCAACCGAGCGGATGAAGTCGGGCTTTGCGAAGCCACCGGCGGCCCACTCGCGCAGGTCCCGGGGCAATGCCTGAAGATACTCGGCCTGGTGGGGGAAGTAGGGAGCCAACCGCTCCGCCGCGGCGGCGATGGTCTCGGTCAACTCGGTCAGGTGGGCGGCATCGCGGCCATCGGTGTCGATCGATCCGTCCGGCTCCTGCTCGAGCCGCAACTCGGCGACGGCCCCCTTGAGCTCGGTCCAGGCTGGATCGGCAGCGGCCGCCGATGGGGGCAGTTCAGCCGCGTCCGCGAAGGAGGACCCGGCGGCCCAATAGATCAGGTTCAGCCAGAGCGCCTCGTGGTCGAGAGCGGTGATGCAGTCATCGCCGAAGAGATCGGAGTCCGCGAGAACGACGATCCGCCCCTCTCCGCGCTCGGCGACCGCGGCGAGCGCGGCCCCGGGCGGCGATGCGCTCTGCGTCGTCCGGGCGATGACCCGGGAGCCGTTCTGCACCGCGAGCGTGCCGGCGCGGTAGAAGCAGGCCTGCTCGACCCGGGCGAGCAGATCGACGTCGCCGTCGCGGACGAGCTCGGCGAGAACCCAGGAGGGTGCCCCGTCGTGGTGGTGCTCGTAGTCCTGCACCGTGGAGTTCTCGATCTCCAGCCCGAAGCGACCGACGAGCTCGTTGACGTTGTTGCCGTACTTCTCCTGCTCGGTCTCCCCGAGAACCACGAGCCCGCCACCGGCGTCGACGAAGGCCTCAATCGCGTCGATCTCCTCAGTCGAGAAACGCGGCTCGCCCTCGCCGGTCGTCGCCTCCCACTTCGGGTCGGAGGGGTGGGCGATGACGAGCACGGCGGAATCGGCCAGCCGCTCGGCCAGGGGCGTACCGTCGGTAGAGGCGACCGAGAAGTCTCGCGAGCGGAGCAGATCGGCCGCCCGCGCCAGCGAGGAGTCGGCGGGATGTGAGGGCTGCATCCTCGCTGCCCGCTCCGGGTCGATGGTCCAGGCTTCGGAATGGCCCTCGTCGAAGAGGACCGGGGCGATCTTGCCGTTTGCGATCATTGTCCAAAGTTAGCGCGAGATCGACCTCGTCCCATGAGTCGGACCGCGGATTTGCCATGTCGGCACAGTCGAACCGGTACGGTGCTCCGCGATGACCACCTCACAGCGCCTCCTCTCGGTCTTCTGGATTGTCGCCGGCGTCAACCACCTCGTCAACCCGAAGGTCTATCTGGCGATCATGCCCGATCAGATCCCCGCCCACCCCCAGATGGTGCTCTGGAGCGGTGTCGCCGAGGTGATCGGCGGCCTCGCCGTGATCCCGAAGCGGACGCGGAACCCGTTTGCTCGCTGGTGGATCCTCGGCGTCCTGGCGGCGGTTTACCCCGCGAACATCCACATGGCGCTCAATCCCGAGCGCTACAAGAAGATCCCGGAGCCGGCATTGTGGGCGCGCCTGCCGCTGCAGTTCGTCGCTGCCTGGTGGGCCTGGCGGGCGACGGCCAAGCCCGCCGAGAGCACGGTTCCGGACGCCTAGAGCCGAGTTAGAGGCCGAGTTCGTCCTTGTAGGTCTTCGCGTACTCGTCGCGCTTGTCGAGGACCTGCTCGACGTACTCGCGGGTCTCGGCGAAGCCAACGTCGGACTCCTCCATCTCGGCGCCGCCCCAGGCATCGGCGTTGCCGATTCCGGCGTTGTAGCCGGCCAGGGCCGCCACCTCATTGCCCTCGTATCGGTCGAGTAGGTGGTGGAGGAAAAAGGTGCCGTAGCGGATGTTCAGATCCGGATCGGCAAGATCGTCGTACTCGAAAGTCTCGCCGCCAGAGAGCCTCTCGATCGTATCCGCGGTGTCCGGGGTGATCTGCATCAGTCCCCGCGCTCCCGCATCCGAGGTCTGATCGACAAAACGCGACTCGGCGTAGATCACCGCCGCGATCAGGTCCGCCTCCACCCCCTTCTCCCCGGCCTGCTGGCGAATGATGTCGTCGTGGCGCAGCGGCAGCGTCAGCTCGCGGAGCGTGTCGTCAACATTGAGCCGGGAGATTCCATAGCCGACACCGATCGTGAGGACGATCGCCGCCGCGAGGACTGCCCAGCCGCCACGCCGTAGCCGCTTTCCGTTCGCCGCGCTGCGGGCTGTGCTCGGGCCGCCTCGGCTCCTGCGGGCCGACCACGTCGCCGGCCCCGGCTTGGCGGGCCGCTTCTTGGCGCGAGCTGGCGCTCGCCCGGGTTTCCTGGCCGAAGCGGGCACCGGCTCAAGATAGCGCGGTGCCCAGCCGGGAATCCCGCCGCTCAGCCTGACGCCGCGGCCAGCTCCCCGAACAGCGCTTGCAGCTCGGCCTGCAGCTCGGCCACGGTGCCATTGTTGTGGACGACAAAGGTTGCCCGCTCGGCTTTCTCCGCCTGACTCAGTTGCCTGGATGAGCGGCCGTCGAGCTCGCCCGTGCCGCGCTCAGAGGCGCGTTGCTCCCGCAGACCATCCTCGGCGATCACGGCGATCGTCGCGTCGAACATCTCCGCCATCCGCCCCTCGAACAGCAGCGGCACCTCGACGACTGCCACCTCGACATCGGCGGCCAGCGCCCGACGCCACTCGAGCACCCGGGCTCCAACCCGAGGGTGGAGGATCGACTCCAGCCAGCTCAGCTCCTCGGGCTCCTCGAAGACCACGCCGGCGATCCGGCCGCGATCGAGGGCCCCCTCGGGCGCTACCCGCTCGCCCCAGCGTCCGACCAGCAGCCCGCGGACCTCCTCGGTCCCAAGCAGCTCGTGGACGACGACGTCGGTTGAGAGCGTCTCAGCGCCGAGCTCGTCGAGGATCCGTAGGACCTCGGACTTGCCGGCGGCGATCCCCCCGGTCAGCCCGATCAGAGAGGGCCCGGGCAACGCCCAGGCCCCTTAGGCGTCGGTCGCGGGGTCGTCCTCTGCGGGCTCTTCGGCCGGCGGGCCGGCAGCCTGCTCGGAGAAGACCTCTTCGGAGAGCCCAAGCTCGGGAACCTCCGGCTCCGGCTCCGGCTCAACCGCTGCCGCCTCAGGGGCCTCGGCAGCCTCCGGGACAGCCTCGGGCTCGGGCACCTCGGCGGCCTCAGGCACCTCGGGGGCGGCCTCGACGGCTTCAGGCGCCTCGGCAACCTCGGCCGCAGCGGCGGGCTCCTGCTCGACCGCGACGAGCGCCTCGCCGTCCACCGGTGTGGCCGCAGCCTGGGCGTCTTCGAAGGCGCCGCGAAGCGGCATGCCGCCCTCGCCGACGCGCTTGATCGAAAGACTGATCCGGCGACGCTCTTCGTCGATCTCGAGAATCTTTACCCGGACTTCCTCGCCCGGAGTGACGATCTCGCCGGGGGTCTCAACGTGGTGCTCGGCAAGCTCGGATATGTGGACGAGGCCCTCGACGCCGGGAACGATCTCGACGAAAGCTCCGAAGGCGACGACCTTGGTCACCTTGCCCGAGAGGGAAGAGTCGGGGCCGTAGGAGTTGAGCACCGTCTGCCACGGATCTTCCTGGGTCTGCTTGAGACCGAGGGAGATGCGCTGGCGGTCGCGATCGATATCAAGGACCTTGACCCGGACGGTCTCACCGATCGAGAGGATCTCGGAAGGATGGTTTACGTGGCTCCAGCTGATCTCGGAGATGTGAATCAGACCGTCGATGCCCTCGAGATCGACGAAGGCCCCGAAGTCGACGATGTTTGAAATCTGACCGTCGACGACCTGGCCGGGCTCGAGGCGCCCGAGGATCTGCTCGCGCTGCTCCTTGCGCTCGTCCTCGAGGATCGCGCGCCGGGAGAGGACGACGTTGTTACGACTGCGGTTCAGCTCGATCACCTTGCACTCGAGCGTCTGCCCGGTGAACTCCTCGAGGTTGTGAACGCGCCGAATGTCCACGAGTGAGGCGGGCAGGAAGCCGCGGACGCCGAGGTCGAGGATGAGACCACCCTTGACGACCTCGATCACGCTGCCCTCGACCACCTCGCCGGATTCGGCGGCAGCCTCGATCTTCCGCCAGGCCTTCTCGAAGCGGGCGCGTTTCTTGGAGAGGATCAGGCGGCCCTCTTGATCCTCCTTGGTGAGGACCAGCGCGTCGACCTGCTCACCGATGCTGACCTCATCGGCGGGGTCGACGGATCGACGGATCGAGAGCTCATGGGAGGGAATCACGCCCTCCGACTTCCAGCCGATGTCGACGAGAACCTCGTCCTTGTCGATCCGGACGACCTCGCCGCTGACTACCTCACCCTCCTCGAAATGGGTAATCGTCGCGTCGTAATTCGGGAAGATCTCGCCGTTCAGCTGCAGGAGCAGGCCGTCGGATCCCTCGACGGGGGTAGCACCTTCGGGCGCCAGGGTGGCGCCGCCCGCTGTTTCGACGGCAGACAAGGGCCGGGATGATAGGCAAATGCAGACGCCGGGGCCCAGCCGTGTCCCGCCCGGCGCCTCGACGGTCCCCTATCGTTGCCAAATCGCAGCCGATCCGCCGCCCCTCCTTTCATCCCTGCCCGGCCCGACCCGAGTGACCCTGGTGGTCGTCGTGCCTTTGCTGTTCGGGGCCGTATGCGGCTTCCTGGTCTCCGAGACCTCGGCCGGCTGGTGGATCGCAAACGCAATCGCCGCGCTCGGCGGGGTCGCCGGCGGCTATGAGCATGAGACCGCCCGCTCCGGCGGCATCCGCGGTGCGATCGCGGGGATCGCGTTCGGCACCGGCATCGTTGTCGCCGATGCAGTCACGGCGGCCCCGCCGGTGGTCGACACGCCCTTGATGATCCTGTTCCCTCTGATCGCCGCGCTCGGCGGCCTCGCGCTCGGCTCCGTCGGTGGCCGCCTGCGGGCAGAGCACGAAAGCCGAGGCCTGAGCCCGTCTAATCTGCCGCCCGATGCCGGTCCGTAAGACCAAACGCGGCGCTGAGCGCACTCCGCTCGAGGGCTCTTGGGACGTCGTCATCTGCGGCGCCAGCTTCGCCGGCCTTACGGTCGCCCGCGAGCTCGCCGGCTCGGGGGCCAGAGTGCTGATCGTCGACCGCTACGAGATCGGGGAGCGCCAGACGTCGGCCTGCGGTGCGCCGACGGAGTGGCTGAACAATATGGGGGTCGCCGACTCGATCAGGCAGACCTTCGACGAGCTCGACTTCCACACCCCGCACACCGATGCGGTGATGCGCCTTCCCTGGTCCCTCTCCGTCTTCGACTATCCCGAGCTCTGCAGGCTGCTCTGGGAGCAATGCGGGGAGGCCGAGTTCGAGACCGCCAAGATCGAGGGACTCGTCGATCCATTGCCGCCCCCGGGCGCGCGGTTGGATCCAGGTCGCGTGTTCAGGATCGAGACCGACCGCGGTGTCGTCAGCGCGCCGCTCGTCGTTGACTGCCTCGGCTGGCGGAGGGTGCTTGGTCGCGACGGCTACCAGCCCCCTGACGGGCCCCTCTCACGTGGGCTTGAAGTACACCCCGCGGGCAGCAACGACCGGATGGAGGTGTGGATCGAGCGCGATGTCGTCCCGGCCGGTTACGGCTGGAGCTTCCCCGCCGACGACGAGCTGCGGGTCGGCGTCGGCAGTTTCGACTCCGGCTTTCACGTCAAGCTGCCGACCGTCGAGCTCGCCGAGCGACTCGACCTGCCGGCCGACGGATACCAAGGCAACTGGATTCCCCATCGCCTCCGCGAAGGGACCGAGGGCGGGATCTTCTTCTGCGGCGACTCGGCCGGCCACTGCTTGCCACTCACGGCCGAGGGTATCCGCACCGCCTTCTACTTCGGGATCGCCGTTGGGCGGGAACTGCGCCAAGTCGTCGACGGAGAAACCGACCGGGCGACCGCGTTGCAACGCTACGCGGCATTCAACGCCCGCCACCGCTGGCACTTCGAGTGGATGCTGCGGATGCAGAAGCTGATCCCGAAGGTCCCACCCCGGCTGCTCGCACCGGCGCTGAGGGCGATGAGCAGCGAGGCCTTCGTGCGCTGGTCGTTCGAGCACTATCTGAACATCGCTCACCCGTCGTACGCCGTGCGGCGAGACGCGGCTGCGATCGATCACGAGCCGGTTGCCGCCTGAGCAGTCCTCTCACGGCCCGCGTGTGCGCGGGGCGTCATCCGGGTCGCGGGGGTCTTGCGACGGCTTCCTGGGCTGACCCCTCGGCGGCGAGGGGTCACGTTCCTCGGAACTATTCCGGGCTTTGTGACCCCTCGTGGGCTAGCGCACGATCAGCCAGGTACCGAGCAGCAGGAGCACGACGCCTGCCATCCGATCGACCGTGATCGGCGTCTGCTCGAGTCCGAGAACGCCGAGGCGATCGAGGATCACGCTGAAGGTGAGCTGACCGGTGATCGTCGCGGCGGCGACGCCGCCGGCCCCGACCTCACGGACGGCGATCAGCGCCATCGTCACGTACAGCGCTCCCAGCAGGCCGCCGAGCAGGTAGACCGGCCCCGCGTCGAAGGCGAAGCGGACGTTGCCGATCTGGCCCGAGAGCGAGACGATCGCGGTCAGCGCGATCGTGCCGACCAGAAAGCTGATCAGCGCCGCCGGCAGGCTGCCGGTCTCACGCCCGAGACCCGAGTTGATCGCCGGCTGCATAGCGATCAGACCGCCGACGGCGGCGGTTAGGATGACGGCCAGGCCCCGGTCCATTACCGGATCGTATTCGGCTTGGCGCGTGATCTTCGGTGCTCTCGGGGGTTCACGTAGAAACCCCGCTTCAGCAAGCTGGGCCAACGACCGATGATCAAGGGGACAGCATGCCGGCCCCAACCCGAACGAGACCGATCGCGCGCCGCGCCTTGGCCGCTCAGAGCGACGAGCGCCTGGTGCGGCTGCTTCGGGAGGGATATGCACCCGCCTTCGAAGAGATCGTCCGGCGCTACCAGCACCCCCTGGTCGCCTTCGCGGCGGCGATCGTCCCCTTCCATCGCGCCGAGGACGTCGTCCAGGGCTCGCTGTTCAAAGCGCACGAGGCGCTGCTCGCCGACGACCGCGACGTCTCGCTGCGCGCCTGGCTGTTCACGATCGTCCGCAACGGAGCGCTGAATGTGATTCGTGACGAGCCCGACTGGCAGGAGCTCGACCCCAGCTACGCCGGCGTCCCGCAACCGCCGGCAATCGCCGAGCAGAACGAGGAGCTAAAGGCGCTCGTCACGGCGATCTGCGCGCTGCCCGAGGCGCAGCGCACGGCCCTCGTCGGCCGCGAGATCGAGGGCGAGGGACACGCTGAGCTCGCCGCGCAGCTCGGGACCACATCGACGGCGGTCCGGGGCCTGATCTTCAGGGCGCGAACGGCACTCAGAAACACCCTCGGCGCCGCGATTCCGCTGCCGATACTTCGCTTGTTGTTGGTCGAGGCCCCGGCCGTCGGAGCCGGCATCGGGGCGGGTATCGGTGGGGCGACCCTGGGCGGCGGCACCAAGCTGGCTGCGGCGATCTCGGCGGCGGTCCTCGCTGTCGGGGGAGGCGTGGCGATTCAGCACGGCGGAGGGGAGCGCTCGAATCAGGCCCGCGCCGCCGACGAAGCCCCCCTTGAGGGGCCCGCGGTTGCCCCCGCATCGAAGGCGGCCCGCGCGGCGACCTCCGCTGCCCCAGCCGGCTCCGACGGCCTGCGCTCGGGGGCCGGCTCCCAGGCTGCGAAGGACGGCTCCGGCGACGGTGATCACTCCAGCGGATCCGGCGGCGGCGGTGACGACAACTCGGGCCCAGGCGGCAGCCAGTCCGAGGACGACGGTGGGAGCTCAGGGCCAGGCGGCGAAAAGCACGAAGACGGTGGCGGCGGCCACTCCGGCTCCGGCAGCGGCGAGCCCGAGGAGGAGGGCGGCAGCAGCGGCCCAGGTGGCGGCGGCCACTCGGGGCCCGGCAGCGGCGAGCCCGAGGAGGAAGATGGTGGCCACTCCGGCTCCGGCAGCGGCGAGCCCGAGGAGGAGGGCGGCAGCAGCGGCTCGGGCAAGAGCGATGGTGGCAGCTCCGGAAAAGGCGGCGCCGAGCCCGAGGAGCAGTCCGGATCCGGCGACCTCGATCCCGACAATCCCACCCACTGGGCTGAATGATGCGTGATCTTCGCCACTCCTCCGGGTTATTTGCCTGATGACGTTGAAGAACCCAAGGCCCGCGCACCGCGTGGCGCCCCTCAAGGAGGAACGATGAAGGCACGAAGGCTGATTGTGGCGCTACTGGCGCTGAGCGTGGCCGTCCTCACGGTTGCCGCTCCGGCGACCGCCAAGGACCGCAACAAGGACAAGATCCCCGACCGTTGGGAGAAGAAGTACGACCTCTCACTGCAGAAGAAGCAGGGCCGTCGTGATCAGGATCGAGACGGGCTTAGGAATCGCGCCGAGTACCGCGCGAAGACGAGCCCGCGAAGCTCCGACAGCGACGACGACGGGACCGACGACGGCGACGAGGGCGCCGGCAAGATCGTCAGCTACGACCCCGGCACCGGTGAGCTGGTCATCAACCTCTTCGGTGGCGACACGGTCTCCGGTCTGGTCACCGACGAGACGAGAATCCGTTGCGGCTGTCGAGGAACCGATGACGACTACGGCGACGACGATCCCGGCAACGACCGTTCGCTGCTCCACGGCGACGGCTCCGGCCACGGTCAGGACGGAGACGACGAGGACGACGGAGACAACGGCAACGGAGGCCATGGC
>JAQBGG010000156.1:0-9069 GCA_032122625.1 Acidobacteriota bacterium | reverse complement strand
GTCAGGTCGAGGATCAGCTCGCCGCTGCCGTTGCTGCGGACCTCGAAGCCGAGATCCCAGCGGGACTCGAGTTCGCGCAGCAGGTCGACCGGCTCACGCAGGGAGACGTCGATGCTGGCCCGGCCCTCGGAGAAACGGCGGATCGAGATCTCGCTGGTGGCCTCGATCGAGTTCGCCGCGTCCTCGAAGCTGACGAGCTGGGAGAAGTCATGAAAGGGACCGATGTTGACGAGCACGCAGCGATCGTCGACGGGATCGGCGACCGGGTCGGCTCGGCGGTCGAGCGCCGCCTCGAGTTCGTCGAGCGCGTCGGGTTCGGCAGGAGCAGCTGCGAGACCGAGCTCGGGGACCGGCTCGGCGTCTGGCTCCGCATCCTCTTCCCAGGCGCTGCCGAGCCGCTCGATGGCGCTCCCCAGAGCCCCGAGCAGGGACTCGGCCACGCCCTCCGGGGCCCCGACCAGGGCCCTGGCGCGGACGCTGACCTCGGCCGCCTCCCGGAGCGCATCGAGGCGGATCCGGGTTGCCTGGCCGCGGGCGGTGACCCTCAACTCCTCAAGGTCGGCGCCGAGAGCGGCCAAGCCGCGCAGCTGACTGGCTGAGTCTGAACGGGCGAGGTCGAGTTCCGCCTCCAGATAGGCCATGCGGCGATCGCGCTCCACGCAGGCCTGCCGGGTCTGCTCGAGGGCGATCTCGAATTGCTCGGTGCGCGCCTGCTGAGCTCGGACGAGCTCGGCGCTGCGGCCGGCCTCAGCCTCGGCCTGACCGAGGGCCGCCTCAACATCGGCCCGGCGATAGCCCAGTAGAGCTCTTCTCAACTCCCGCTTGATCCCCCGAGATTAAGCTGGGTGCCGGACGTTACCGGCGGTGGCGCCAAGCTCGAGGTCTAGCTTTGGAGCCTCGCCCCATAGTTGTTCGAGCCGGTAGCGCTCGCGCGTCTCGGGAACGAAGATATGCAGCACGCAGTCAACGTAGTCGAGCAGGATCCAGCGGTTCTCCCCCACCCCTTCGCTGTGGCTCGGGAGGATCCCGACCTCGCGCTTGAGGTCGAGGTGAACCTCATCGTGGATCGCCTTCGCCAGCCGCTCGTTTCGGGCGGTGCAGATCATCAGCACGTCGGTGTAGCCGACCAGCTCGGCAACGTCGAGGGCGACGATGTCCTCGGCCTGCTTGGCGTCCGCGATCGCGGCAATCCGGCGGGCCAGCTCGTACGAGGTCACGCAACCACGCCCTGGCGATAGAGGCCGCGCTCGGCAATCAGATCCGCGACCGGTGGCGGCACCAGCCAGCGAACCGGCTTGCCCGACGCCACCCGCTCGCGCACCAGCGAGGATGAGATCCCGATCCGGGGCATCTCCAGCCGCTCGGCCCCACGGTCGGCGCCGAGGCGCGCCAACACCGCGTCCACGGCTGCGGGCTCGACCCCGGGCCGGCCGGCAATAGCTACCCGGGCGATCTCAAGCACCCGCTCGGGACGTCGCCAGCTCTCCAGTCCCGCTGCGACATCCGCGCCCATCACGAAGATCAGTTGGCTGTCAGGTAGCTCATCTGCAAGCAGTTCAAGCGTACGGTAGGCGTAGGACGGGCCCTCTCGGCCGACCTCGACGTCGGAGACCCCTAAGCCGGGACAATCGGTGACCGCGGCCTCGACCAACGCCAGCCGCACCTCCGGGCCGGGCTCGGGCTCGATCCGCTTGTGGGCGGCCTGCCCGGTCGGGACGAGGATCAGCTCGTCGAGGTCGAGGGCCGAGATCGCCTCCTGGGCAAGAATCAGATGCCCGACGTGCGGCGGGTTGAAGGCACCGCCGAGAACGCCGACCGAGCGGCTCACGAGAGCACTACTCGCGGATCTGGCCGGTGCCGACCAGGATGTACTTGGTCGAGGTCAGTTCACGCAGCCCGATCGGCCCGCGCGCGTGCAGCTTCTGTGTCGAGTTGCCGATCTCAGCCCCCATCCCGAAGACGTATCCATCCGTGAACCGGATCGAGGCATTGACGTAGACGCAAGCGGCGTCGACGCCTCCGGTGAAGATACGGCCCGCTTCCCCTGAGGAGGTAACGATCGCCTCCGAGTGGGCGGTCCCATACCGGTTGATGTGATCGATCGCCTGCTCGAGCGAGTCGACCACGCCGACGGCGATCTTCATCGCGTGGTACTCGGTCGCCCAGTCCTCCTCGGTTGCGACGCCGACCTCGGTATCGCCGGCCAGGGCACGGGTCCGATCGTCGCCGACGATCTCCACCCCGGCGGAGCTCAACTCGGCGAGCACGAGCGGCAGCAGCTCGGCGGCGATCGCCTCGTGGACGAGCAGAGTCTCGGCCGAGTTGCAGACCCCGGGTCGCTGGACCTTGGCGTTGACCGCGATCCGAGCGGCCATCGCGAGATCCGCGTCCTCGTGCGCGTAGACATGGCAGTTGCCGCCGGCGGCGTAGAGCACGGGCACCTCGGCGACCTCCTTCAGCGCCGCCTTCAAGCCCTCGCCGCCACGGGGGATGATCAGGTCCACCAGGCCCTCCTGTCGAGCGAGTTCGGCGAGCTCGCCGCGGCCGCCGCCGGCGACCAACTCAATCGAGCCGCTTGGCAGACCCGCCGCCTCAACCGCCTCGGCAAAGATCCCGGCAAGCACGGCATTCGATGCCGCCGCGGAGCGTGAGCCGCGGAGAACTGCCGCGTTGCCGCTCTTCAAGCAGAGAGCCGCAGCGTCGATCGTGACATTCGGGCGGGCTTCGTAGACGATCGCGACAACGCCGATCGGCACCCGCACCTGCTCGAGCTCGACGCCGCTCTCGAGAGTCCGGCGGTCGAGGCTCTCGCCGACCGGATCGGGGAGCGCGACGATCGCCTCGAGGCCGGCGGCCATCGCTTCGACTCGCTCCGGGTCGAGGCTGAGCCGATCGAGCAGCGCCGGGTCGAGGCCCGCCTCCCGCCCCGCCTCGACATCGGTCGCGTTCGCCGCCAGGATCTCGTCGATCCTCCCCCGTAGGAGGGTGGCGGCGCGGCGCAGGGCGTCGTCCTTGGCCTCGGTGCCGGCACCGGCGAGGCGCAGCGCAGCCGCGTGGGCCCGCTCGCAGATATCAGGGATCGATTCCGTCGTTACAGCCATCCCGGAAAGGGTAGCGCCAGCTTCGCTGATCGAGACGACGCGAGCGACCCTTCCCGCGCGATCGCTCTAGAGCAGCACGAACCGGTCGCGGTGCACGGCCTCCTTGGCGCCGGTGCCGATCAGCGCCGCGACCTCGCTGCTCTGCAGGCCGCAGAGGCGATCGATCACGGCCGCCGAGTGCTCGGCAACCCCCTTGCCGACGACCTCGCCATCGTGGGTGACCTCGACCGGATCGCCGGCGGCGAACTCGCCCGCGACGCCGATGACGCCGACCGGCAGCAGCGAGGCGCCACCGTCGCGTAGCATCGTCGCGGCTCCCGCATCGACGTCGATCCTGCCGCGAGCCGGCGCCGCATGCCGGAGCCAGAGTTTGAAGCTCGGCGCTCTGCTCTTGTGTGGCTTGAAGCTCGTGCCGATCGCCTCTCCAGCCGCGGCCCGGCCCAGCGTTCCCGATCCCGTCCCGTCACAGATCGTCACCGGAATACCGGCGCCGCTCGCCATTTCCGCCGCAACGACCTTGCTCCGCATCCCACCCGATCCGAACTTCGAGGTGTGCATCCCGATCGCGAGGTGGTCGAGCTCGGAGAAGTCGCCGACCTCGGTAACCAGGTGTGCCGCCGGGTCGTCGGCAGGATCGGCGCTGAACAGGCCCTCGGTGTTGGTCAACAGGATCAGCCGCCGGGCTTCGATCATGATCGCGACCTGGGCCGAGAGGAAGTCGTTGTCACCGAAGGTGATCTCGTCGGTCGCCGTGGTGTCGTTCTCGTTGATCACCGGGACCACGTGCCAGGCGAGCAGACGTTGCAGCGTCTGCCGCGCGTTCAGGTAGTGGATCCGCTCCGACATGTCGAAAGCGGTCAGCAACACCTGCGCGCTGCGAACCTCGTGGCTCGCGAGCCGATCCTCGTAGGCACGAAACAGCGAGCCCTGGCCGACCGCCGAGGCCGCCTGCAGCTCATCGATCGCAGCCGGCCGGCTCTCGAGGCCGAGCAGGCGGATCCCGCGGGCGATCGCTCCCGAGGTCACCATCACCACCTCTTCGCCACCGGCGTGCAGCACGCCAACCTGGGTGCAGACCTGATCGAGGACGTCGGCGCGCAGGGCACCGTTGTCGTCCGCGACGATCGAGGAGCCGAGCTTTACGACCAGGGTCATGGTCGGCGCAGTGTAAGCATCGACCAGCCGGACGCTGAGGCAGCTGGATCCGTGATCTACTCGCCCGGGTCGAACTCGAAGTCGTGCTCGCCGATCCGGACCTCGTCGCCGGATTCGAAGCCCGCCTTGCGAAGCGCCTTGACCACCCCGATCTCGATCAGCCGCCGCTCCAGGTAGGAGACCGCCTCCGGGTTGGCGAGGTCATGGCGGTCGACCAGCATCTCGATCCCGCGCCCCGCGACCTCAAAGCCGCCGTGCTCGAGCCGGTGCACCCGGAAGCCATCGGCAGCGGCCGGTCGGTAGACGCGGTGCTCGGTCTCGAAGCCGTCCCCCTCAGGATCATCACCAAGGGGTTCAGCCTCCCGCTTTTCGGCCTCGGCGAAGACCGAGGCCACGAGCTCGTCGAGCCCGGCGCCGGTCGCGGAGGAGATCGCCAGCACCGTGCTCGCGCCCGGCGCCGCCTGGCGCCACTCCGAGACAAGCCCCTCCAGTTCCTCGGCCGGCAGCAGGTCGCATTTCGACAGCGCGATCAGTTCGGGAAGACGATCGAGGCCGGCCCCATGTGCCGCCAACTCCTCGCGGACGGTGCGGTAGGCGAGCTGCGGGTCGCTGCCGGGCCCGACGTCGAGCAGGTGGACGAGCAGGCGGCAGCGCTCGACGTGGGCGAGGAACTCGTGCCCGAGGCCGGCCCCGTCGGCCGCCCCCTCGATCAAGCCCGGGATGTCGGCGAGAACGAGCTGGCGCTCGTCGCTGGCGATCGTGCCGAGCACCGGCTCCAGCGTCGTGAACGGATAGTCAGCCACCTTCGGTGCCGCTCGCGTCAGCGCCGCCAGCAGCGAGGACTTGCCCGCGTTCGGGAGTCCGACCAAGCCGGCGTCGGCGAGCAGCTTCAGGTGCAGCTCGATCCATCCTGAGGCACCTTGCAGCCCGTTCTCGGCGAACCGCGGCGCCCGCTGGGTGGCGCTGGCAAAGCGCTTGTTGCCGTGCCCGCCGAGGCCGCCGTGAGCGACGACAGCCCTCTGCCCCTCGGCGACGAGGTCGAAGCGCTCCCCACCGAGCCCCTCGATCGTCGTCCCCGGCGGCACCTCGACGGTCCGATCCTTGCCGCGAGCCCCGTGCTTGTTGGCCCCCTGTCCGTGGCCGCCACGCTCCGCCCGGTAGTGACGCGAGATCCGCATCGAGGCGAGATCGCGCCGAGAGCGGTCGGCGATCAGGAGCACGTCCCCCCCACGCCCGCCGTCGCCACCGTCGGGCCCGCCCCGCGGGACGTGGGCCTCACGGCGGAAGCTGACGACACCGTTGCCGCCGTTGCCGCCCGCGACATAGATTCTGGCCCGATCCTGGAACACCGTTGGAGGATCGCACGGCGACCGCTCAGGCGGGGGCCCTTGTCTTGCGACGTCGGTACTTGAACCGCATCATCGGCCGCTCGACCAGGTACCAACTGACGGCCCCGAGCGGGATCGCCAGGCCCAGGGTGAAGACCAGCGTCGGCCAGAACGACTCGTTCGCGCCGCCCTCCCCGACCGCGTAGGCGATCGAGAAATGCCAGAGATACACCCCGTAGGACACGAGCCCCAGCCAGACCATCACCGGATGACCGAGGAAGCGGCGGGAGCGGCCCCGGTTCGGGTTGCCGAAGACGACCGGGACCATGATCAGGACCGCCATCGCCGCATGCCCGAGGTGCATCGCCAGGTAGTTGCCGAGATCCGGCGTCAGTGGGAACGGCGTCGGCGGCAGGCTGACGACCATCACCAAGTACAGCGCGAAGGCGAGACCGTAGCTGACTCCGGGCCGCCGGCTCAGCAGCAGCAGCGGCTGCGGCAAGCGCTCGCGCCGCTCGAGCGCCACCGAGAGCACCGCGAGCAGCAGTCCGAGGCCCAGCCAATCGAAGTGGCCGATGAAGCTGAAGCGAACCCAGGGCTCGTGGCGCAGGTCACCGGGAAGAAAGTTGACGAGCAGCGAGGCCGCGATCAGGCCGACGATCAAGAGCGTCTCCGCTCCGAGCCAGCGCCGCCCGACACTACGAACGAGGCGCGCCGCCGCAAACGCGTAGAGAGGCAGGAGGGCGTAGAAGGTCAGCTCGGTCGCCAGCGTCCAGGTCTGCGGCAGCCCGCAGAGCTGATTGGTGCCGGCGCAGTCGGCGGCGACCGCTTGTGGGTCGTAGTTGAACCAGAGCGTGTAGAAGGCCCACCACTGCTCCGAGAAGACGCCGGCGAGCCCGGGGAAGATCGCAAGGCAGGTCAGCGCGAACCAGTAAACGGGGAAGATCCGGAAGAAGCGCCGTCGCGCGTAATCGCCAACGCCCGGGCCTGGGCGGCCACCCGCCCGGTGGGCGATCATTGGCCGGTAGAGCAAGAAGGCCGAGAGCATGAAGAAGATCGAGACGCAGACGTCGAGCCTGATCACCATCCGCGAGGCCAGATCATCCGAGTAGGCCGTGGTGACGAGTAACACGTGGACGATCACGATCGCCAGCGCGGCCATCCCGCGCACTCCCTCCGAGAGCGGAAAGCTGCGCTGCGGTCTCAAGGCTGGGGTGGTTCGAGGATGATCGCCGCTTGATCGAGGTCGCAGTTCTTCAGCCCCAGCTCCCGGGCCGCAAGACGCTGCTCATCACCGAGCGGAAAGATCAGAGCCTCGAGATCCTGCGCCTCGGCGATCCCGCCTTCGAGCCCGATCGCGAGTCGCTCACGCAGCAGCTCGTTCATCACGTCGAATAGGCCGACGAAGGTCTCATAGGCGGTCCCGGCATCGACCGGTGGCGGCAGCGAGCGCAGGCGCGCAGCCTGCCGCTCGCGGATCTCGAGCCCTGGCTCGACCAGGGTCTTGGCGAGGACCGCGGCGCCGCTGTTGGCGTCCGGGGGCGGCTCGGTGGCGATGCGCTCACTGAGCTGCTCAGCCTCGCGCCTGGCATCGGCGCAGATCGCATCGGCGCGCTTGACGAACTCTGCCTGCGGAATCGGCTCGCGGCCCACGGGTTGATCCGGCGCCTTGGTGGCCTTCGACGTGTCCGTTGAAGTCCCGGCATCGTCGCCACCGCAGGCCGCAAGCAACAGGGCAAGCGCCGCGAGGCCTGCGGTCGCAAAGCGCCTCACGCGGCCACCCGCGTACGCAGAGCGCCCACGACTCCCCATAGATATGCCGACCCGACCGCGGCGTACATCAGCATGAACGGATCGATCGGGAGCCGGTGACGGGGAAGGCCGTTGATCGGTGCCGTGGCCACAAGGAGGGCGATCGGAACGAGCCACAGGAGCAGCGTCGGTCGCGGCGGTGAGCCGCCCGACCACGATCGGCGCAGCCCAGGTACCAGGATCGCGGCGATCCCGAGCAGCGCCAGCGGCACGATGATCGCCATCGCCACCCTCTCACTCGCTGTGCTCTTGCTGCCGATTCCATCCACTGTCACCTCTCCGTCGGGGGCGACGACCGAGCCGCCCTCGAGCAGGAACATGCGGAGCAGGTTATGGAAGCCGACCTCGAGTACGTACCCCGGGTGTGCCCCGGCGAAGTCCAGCGCGCGCCCGCGCAACTCGGCATCGAGAGTCGCCTCGTCGATCGCGGGAGTCGCGAAGATCGGCTCGAAGTCGGGGACCATCGACGGGTTGCGCCATCCGGCCGGGAACTCCTCATCGGACTTCGAGACCTGGTTGTAGACACCGCTGAGCGTCACCCCACTGCTCGCCGCAATCGGGATGAAGCGCCCGAACTCGACCGCGTTGCGGACCGTCCAGGGGGCGATCAGCAGGGCGACGACCACCAGCGCTGCCCCCGGGGCGAGCAGCGGGCGGCTGCGGCGCCGGCCAGCGAACCACAGGGCCACCAGCAGCGGCAACAGCAGCGCCAGGCCGGCGTTGCGCGTCAGCAGCGCCGCACCGGCAAGCACCCCGGTGAGCACCGTCCAGCGCAGCAGACCGCTGTCCCGATATCTGGTCGCGCTGAGCACCGCCCCGAGCGCCAGCGGGATGAACAGCGTCTCGTTGAAGAGCTCGGTGCTGAGCAGAACCAACGGCGGGAAGGCAGCCGTCATCGCGGCCGCCACCAGGCCGACGCCGCGCCCCCAGACGGGAGCGGCGAGCAAGAAGACCAACAGCACGGTCACGCCTCCGAGCGCGGCCCCCGCCAGACGACCGGCATCGACGCTGTCGCCGCTGACCGCGTAGACGGAGGCGAGCGCCAGCGGATAGCCCGGCGACCGCAGCGCCGTCGGCCCGACGCCCGAGCCGTACTCGGAGCCGGGGTATCCGTCGCCGGCGGCGATCGAGGCGGCGTGGCGGTCATAGTCGAAGGCGTCGTTGAACGGCTGATAGCCGGTGTCGGCGACGATGACGACCACGCGGATCGCCACGGCGACGAGGGCGATCAGGACGGGCAGCAACCACCACGGCGCGCCCCGCCGGTTGTCATTCAGCGCGGGAGGCCGATTCATGGCCCAGAATGTAGAGGGGCCGCCTGATGGCGGCCCCTCCAACAAATGTCTATAGCGCTGCGGGCCCTACGGGCCGATGCAGCGGGCGCTCGGGGTGACGTTCCAGGTGCCACCTGCGCCCTGATCCCCGGCAATCACACCCCAACTCGTGCCGTAGCCCGTGTTGAAGGTGACCCGGGCGTTCTCATCGCCGGCGCCGTTGATGATGAACCCGCCGCCCCCCGCGGTCCTGCCACCGGTGCAAGTGGCAAAGACGACGACCTTGTCAGCGTTGTTGGTCGGGCTCGTCGTGCCCTCGACGTTGGTCACGGAGCCGTACTTGCCGTCTGCCGTCGCTTGGGCCGCATCAGCGGACGTCTGCGCCGCATCAGCGGACGT
>JAQBGG010000155.1:0-13599 GCA_032122625.1 Acidobacteriota bacterium | reverse complement strand
GGGGGCCCCGTGGATGTGACCGGGATCAGCCGGGCGGAATGTTCTGGTTGAGCCGGAAGACGTTGTCAGGGTCGTAGCGACGCTTTACTTCAACCAATCGTGACCAGGCAGCCGGCGAATAGGCTTCCTGGACCCTCTCGGGGCCCTCATCGCTGAGGAAGTTCACGTAGACGCCACCCTGAGCGTGCGGCGTCAGTGCATCGAACAGCCCGCGCGCCCACGCAACGCCGGCCTCGTCGTCGGCGGGATCGGTCCAGTGGCCGTGGATGTTGACCACGAACTCCGCATCGCGATGGGCGTAGGCGGTCTGATCCTCGGGAATCCGGGAGATCGCCCCGCCGAGGTGCGCGATGAAGACCTCCGCGTGCGGAGAGGGCAGGTCTCCAATCGCCTCGATAGCAGCGTCGATCGCCGGATCGGACAGTTCGGCGAGGTTGTGCGACTTCCAGTAGTTGCGGTCACCCGCCGCGTTGAGGGCGTCGAATCCCTGCTGCCAATCGGTGAACGGCATCACACCGATGTTCTTCCCATAGGGCTCACCGAATCCGGCATAGCGCTCCGCGATCAAGGCCTCACCTTCCTCCGGGTCGCCTATGTAAGCGAACGCGAGGACCAGGGCCGGAAGGCCGTGGACCTCCTCCGGCAGGAACGGCAGCGGCGGCGCCAGCCGCATCACCACCCATGCGGACAGCTCGTCGGGCGCCTTGGCGGCCATCTCCCTGTGGTGCTGGAGGAACTCCCGGGCCGACGCGATCGGATGAACGATCAGCCCACAGAGAAACTCGGGACCGAGCTTGTGGGTCTCGAACTCGAACGACGTGACGACGCCGAAGTTGCCGCCGCCACCACGGATCGCCCAGAACAGGTCCGGGTGGGACTCCTCGGAGGCTGTGATCAGCTCGCCTTCCGCCGTGACGACCTCAGCCGATCGGAGGCTGTCGATCGTGAGTCCGAGCTTGCGGGAGGCCCAGCCGAACCCGCCACCCAGGGTGAGGCCCGCGACACCCGTGGTCGAGACGATGCCGCCGGGAACCAGCACTCCGTGCTCGGCGGCGGCGGCGTCGAGGTCGGAGAGCAGCGCTCCCGCCTCGACCCGGGCGATTCCCTCGTCCGGGTCGATCTCGATCGCGCGCTTATCGGAGAAGTCGATAACGCCGCCGTCGTCGACGACGGCGTTTCCGGCGACGTTGTGGCCGCCGCCGAGCACTGCCAACGGCAGGTCGTTCTTACGGGCGAGGGCAATCGCCGCAGCGACATCGTTGGCATCGCGCGGCCGCACGACCGCCGCCGGCTCGCGATCGATCATCCCGTTCCAGATCGTCCGCGCTTCCCCGAAGCCGGGGTCCCCCGGCACAATCACGTCACCCTCGACCGAGTTCCGCAGAGTTTCTAGCGTGCCCATCTCCATACGCCTCACCGTCCTCCCGTGTTGTCTCCTGTCCCGGTTGATCCTATCTCCTGCGCCCGGGATACCGGATCAACGCCCCTCGCCCGAGCCTAGCCCCGGGCGGACCCGCCGCAGGGCTCCGGCGGGGAACGAGTGCTGGGAGCGGCTGAGAGGAGCGCAGGACGCAGCCTGAGAGCAGGACGGGGCGAGGACCGGGCGCGGGCGCTGGCGTAGTATCGCCGCGTGTCCGAGGTACCCGACGCCGTTGCGGCACCCGCGCTTTCCCCTCCTCGATGGTATGCGAGCGGTCGCTGTTCTCAGCGTCGTGGTCGTCCATGTTTCCCTGTTCGGCGGGGCCCTGGAGGGGGCGCTCGTGAGCCGGGCGCTGGCGCACCTCAACATCGGGGTGACGGTCTTCTTCCTGATCTCCGGTTTCCTGCTCTACCGGCCCTTCATCGCCCACCGCGCCGCGGGCCCACCCGCCCCCCAGGTCCTCGATTACGTGAAGCGGCGCCTGCTCCGGATCCTGCCGGCCTACTGGCTGGTGCTGACCGTGCTGGTGATCCTGCCCGGGCAGACCGGCGTCGTCGACGGCGAGTGGATCCGGCAGTTCGGGCTCTTTCACACCGTGCCGCTGCCCAGCGACGACTCCAGCTGCGTGAGCGCGATCCTCGATTGCGGCCTGGCCCAGACCTGGAGCCTCGCCGTAGAGATGACCTTCTACGCCCTGCTGCCGCTCTACGTGGTTGCCGCCGCCCGGCTCGCCCGGGGACGCAGCGTGGCCGCATGGATGCGGGCGGAGTTGCTGCTGCTCGGTGCGCTCGCGGTTGTCTCGGTCGTCGGGTACTTCTTCCTCCTTGGTGCCGGCACCCAGTCCTGGGTCGGGGGCACGGCGTTCGCCTACCTGCTCTGGTTCGGTCTCGGGATGGCCTTCGCGGTGCTCTCGGTCGGTCTCGGGGATCGCCCGCTTCCGCTGCCCCTGCGGCTTCTCGCGCGGCGCCCCGGGGTTCCGTGGCTGGTGGCGATCTTTCTGTATCTGGCGCTCAGCCTGTGGCTCCCGATCACGCCCTTCCTGGCCGAGCGGGGGGATCTTTTCGTCGCACATCTGACCTTTGGTCTGATTGCGGCGCTGCTGATGCTCCCAGCCGTCTTTGGGGACGACCTGGGCGGCTTGCCTCGCCGCCTCCTCGCCCATCCCTGGGTCGCCTGGGTCGGCCTGATCTCCTATGGGATCTTTCTCTGGCACTAC
This sequence comes from Acidobacteriota bacterium, assembly GCA_032122625.1. Classification (GTDB taxonomy): domain Bacteria; phylum Actinomycetota; class Thermoleophilia; order Solirubrobacterales; family 70-9; genus CAXMST01. The sequence continues at coordinate 10,963 of JAQBGG010000155.1, read as the reverse complement.
GCCATCGCGCTGCAGCTCGGTGCCGGCGGCAGCGAGCTCGGATTCGGCCCGCTCCTGCTCGCCACGCTCGGGCTGACGATCCCGATCGCGGCCGCGAGCTACTACCTGGTCGAGCGACCGATTCTGCGGCTCAAGTACCGAAGCTTGAGAGATCTGCTCGGGACCGGTGGCGGCCCGTCGCCCTCGCCTCCGCGCGCGGATCAGCCGCGGCTCGGCCACGATCCGAGCTAGCGACGGCCGTCGGCTCAGCGGTCGGCGATGTCCCGCTTGACCTTGCGGGCGGCCTTGGCGCGCTGGGTACCGTCGAGCTCGGTCTTGCGCAGGCGCACGGTGTCGGGGGTGACCTCGACACACTCGTCCTCGCGCAGGAACTCGATCGCCTGCTCCAGCGAGAGCAGCTTCGGCGGGATCAGCCGGATCAGGATGTCAGCGCTGGCGGCGCGCACATTGGTCTGCTGCTTCTCCTTGGTCGGGTTGACATCGAGGTCGTCGGGGCGCGAGTTCTCGCCGACCACCATGCCCTCGTAGACCTCCTCGGTGGGGCCGATGAACATCGTGCCACGCTCCTGCAGGCTGAACAGGGCGAAGCTGGCGCTCTTGCCGTGGCGATCGGCGACCAGGGAGCCGGTCGGGCGCGTGCGCAGCTCACCGAACCACGGCTCCCAGCGGTCGAAGACGTGGTGCAGGAGCCCGGTGCCCCGGGTCTCGGTGAGGAACTCAGTCCGGAAGCCGATCAGCCCACGGGCCGGGACGAGGAACTCGAGCCGAACCCAGCCGGTCGAGTGGTTGACCATCTGCTCCATCCTGCCCTTGCGCACAGCAAGGGCCTGGGTGACGACCCCGACGTAGTCCTCGGGGATGTCGATCGCCAGCCGCTCCACCGGCTCGCAGACCTGGCCCTCGACCTCGCGGGTGATCACCCGCGGCTGGCCCGCGGTCAACTCGTAGCCCTCGCGCCGCATCATCTCGAGCAGGATCACCAGCTGCAGCTCGCCCCGCCCCTCGACCTCCCAGGCATCGGGGCGCTCGGTGTCCTTGACGCGGATCGAGACGTTACCGACCAGCTCGCGGTCGAGGCGGTCCTTGATCTGGCGCGCGGTCAGCTTGCTGCCACTCCGTCCCGCCAGGGGGGAGGTGTTGATCCCGATGATCATCGAGAGCGAGGGCTCATCGACGGTGATCACCGGCAGCGGCGTCGGCTGATCGAGATCGGCCAGGGTCTCGCCGATCGTCACCTCCGGGATCCCGGCGATCGCGATGATCTCCCCGGGTCCCGCCTCCTCGGCCTCGACCCGCTCCAGCGCGTCGGTCACGTACAGGTTCGAGATCTGGGCCCGTTCGATCTCGCCGTCGGCGCGGCACCAGGAGATCGACTGGCCGCTGCGGACGCTGCCGTTGTAGATGCGGCAGATTGCCAGCCGGCCGATGTAGTTGTCGGCATCGAGGTTCGTGACGTGCGCCTGGAAGGGGTGGTCCGGCTCGTATGCTGGACCGGGGATCTCGGAGACGATCAGCTCGAGCAGCGGTGTCAGGTCGGTGCCCTCCTCCCCCTCCTTCAGCGCCGCCCAGCCCTCCCTGGCGTTTGTGTAGACGATCGGGAACTCGATCTGCGACTCGTCCGCGTCGAGGTCGAGGAAGAGCTCATAGACCTCGTCGACGACCTCGGCGATCCGGGCGTCGGGGCGATCGACCTTGTTGACGACGAGGATCACCGGCAGGCGCGCTTCGAGCGCCTTGCGGAGCACGAACCGCGTCTGGGGGAGGGGTCCCTCCGAGGCATCAACCAGGAGCAGCACTCCGTCAACCATCGTCAGCCCCCGCTCGACCTCACCGCCAAAGTCGGCGTGGCCGGGGGTGTCGACGATGTTCAGCTTGACCCCGTTGAAGCGCAGCGAGGTGTTCTTGGCGAGGATCGTGATCCCCTTCTCGCGCTCGAGGTCCATCGAGTCCATGACGCGCTCGGCAACGTCCTGGTTCGCCCGGAAGGCGCCGGACTGATGCAGCATCGCGTCGACCAGCGTCGTCTTGCCGTGGTCGACGTGGGCGACGATCGCAAGATTGCGCAGATCGTCTCGTGTGGTGGCGGTATTCGGGCCCATGCGGAGGCGGGATGGTAGGGACCGGCCGCCCTGACCCCTGCCGCGGTCGTCGAGCGCTCGGCGTCCGAGCGGAGGGGGAGGGATTCGAACCCCCGGATCCTCGAAGAGGATCGGCTGCTTTCAAGGCAGCTGCATTCAGCCAGACTCTGCCACCCCTCCGGGGAGCAGGAAGATTAGTCAGGCTCTCCTCGGGGTACGCTTGCGGCGATGGGCCCCAGCGACGACGAAGAGCCCCGCGCCTGGCGCAACTGGGCGCGCGAGCAGGTCTGCCATCCGGCGGAGCTCGTGCGACCGTGGACGCGCGAGGGGCTGGCCTGGGCGATCATCGCCGCCACGGAGGCCGGGCGGCCGATCAAGGTCGCCGGCTCGGGGCACTCGTTCAGCGAGGCGGCGCTCACCGACGGCACCATGCTGCAAATCGAGGCACTCGACCGCCTGCTCGACGCCGACCCCGACTCGGGCCTGGTCAAGGTCGAAGCCGGTGCCGTGCTGGGTGAGCTCAACAGGACCTTGGACGACCTCGGCCTGGCCTTCGAGAACCTCGGCGACATCGACAAGCAGACGCTGGCCGGATCGATCTCGACCGGTACCCACGGAACCGGAATCCGCTTCCAGAACATCTCCGCCCAGATCGAGGCGATCGAGATGATCCTCGCCGACGGCACGAGCGTGGAGCTGAGCGAGAGCTCCGACCCCAAGGGCTTCGCCGCGGCGCGGATCGGGCTCGGCGCGCTTGGGGCGATCTACTCGGTGACGTTGCGGACGGTCCCTGCCTACACCGTCAGCCGCCTCGATCACCCGCTGCCGTTGGCTGAGGTGCTCGACTGCCTGCAGGAGAAAGTCGATGCCGTCGATCACTTCGAGTTCTACGTCTTCCCGCACACCGAGACGGCGCTCTGCCGGGAGAGCACGCGAACCGACCAGCCGCCTCAGCCACCCAGCCCGCCCGGCCGCTACCTGCGCGAGGTGGTGATCGAAAACTGGCTCAGCGGCGCCTTCACCGCCGCCGCGAGGGTGGCGCCACCGCTCGGGCCGCGTCTGGCGCGGCTGGCCGCGGGCTCGTTCGCCAACGTCAGCAAGGTCGACAGCAGCCACCGCGTGTTCGCCTCCGAGCGGCGCCTGAAGTTCACCGAGATGGAGTATGGGATCCCTCGCGAGCACGCCCGCGAGGCCGTCGAGCGGGTGCTGGAGGTCGCCTCCAAGCCCGAAATGCAGTGTGTGTTCCCGATCGAGGTTCGGTTCGCCAAGGGTGATGACGCACTGCTCAGCCCCAGCTACGAGCGCGACAGCTGCTACATCGCCGTCCACCAGGACCGCAAGCTCGACTGGCCCATCTACTTCCGTGAGGTTGAGGAGATCCTCGCCGACTACGGCGGCCGGCCCCACTGGGGCAAGCGTCACGAGCAGACCCATCTGCAGCTCTGCGAGCGCTACCCGCGATGGAAGCAGTTCCAGGCCGCTCGCAAGCGGCTCGACCCCACGGGCCGCTTCGCCAACGCCTACACCGATCGCGTTCTCGGCCCGCCTGGTTGAACCGCGCCCGCAGCGACCGGCCCGGGCTCAGAGGAAGGCGTGGCCCTCGCCCCGGTAGGTGGGCGCCTCGGAGACGATTTCCTCGCCTTTGATCAAGTAGAGAGTGTTGAAGCGCTCACAGAGCTCACCCGCCTTGGCGTGGCGCAGGTAGACACGGTCGCCGATCCGCAGGCGTAGCGCCGCCTCGCCAAGCAGCGGCGTCTGGGCCTCGCCGGCCCCCTCGTTGCGGTCGAGGTGCAGCCCCTCGGGCAGGAAGGGAAGCGGCAGGCGATCGTCTCCGGGCGCGCCGGATGCGAGATAGCCGCCACCGAGCGCGGTAACCACCCCGGGTGCCGGCCGGCGCACGATCGGCAGCGCGAAGGCGGCCGCCGGCATCAGCGTGAAGCGGGAGTAGTGGTCGAAGAGGACGGGCGCGTAGAAGCCGGAGCCCGCGGCGAGCTCGGTGACCGCCTCCTCGACGGCGGTCAACTCGAGGCTGCCGGTGCCGCCACCGTTGACGAACCGCAGTGGGGCCACGGCGGCAACCGCCTCGACGATCTCGGCTCTGCGCACGCGGATATCGGCGAGCGATCGCGCCTGCATGCGTCGGATCGCGACGTTCTTGAGGCCGCCACCTGGTGTCGCGTCGCCGACGCCGGCGATCTGCCCTTCGTATGCCATCAGACCGTCGATCACGAGCCCGGGCCGGGAGACGATCTCCTCGGCGAACCTGCGGGCGGCGACGGCGTCCCGGATCGGGGAGCGCTTGGGGCCGATCTGGATCGCCCCGCGCATCGTCTGCCAGCCGATGTCGATGTCGATCGCGACCTTGATCTGCACGCCACCGGTGCCGACAGCCGACTCGATCAGGTCGAGCTGGACGGGGTCGTCGACCATCAGGGTGGGGGCGCCGTCGGGGTCTTCGGCCGCGAGCCGGCCGAGCCGCGAGATCGCCTGCCGGTCGGCGGTCGGGTAGGCGATGACGAGATCGCGGAAGCCTGATTCGGCGAGGAACAGCGCCTCCCCAAGCGTTAGGCAGAGGAGCCCGCGAAAGCGATCATCGAGAGCCGCCACCCGCTCGAGGATCTGGCGACAGCGCACCGATTTGCTCGCCACCCGGATCGGCTTGCCGGCCGCGCGGTTGAGCATCTGCTGCGCATTCGACTCGAGCGCGTCGAGGTCCGCAAACGCGAAGGGGGCCTCGATCCCCTCGAAGATCCGCTCGTAGCGCTCATAGAGGCGATCTGGCCGGTCGGCTTCCACAGCCGCGCGAGCGTACCCGATGCCTTCGCCCTGGTCGGACCCCAGAGGGCGCAGTCGTCCGCCCAAGACCTTCGGCGACCGGCCACTAGAATCGCATCTCGTTCCGCTCGGTCACATAGATTCCCGGGCGGAGGACCCGGAGAGGTGGCCGAGTGGCTGAAGGCACTCGCCTGCTAAGCGAGTAGGGGGCGCAAGCTCTCTCGAGGGTTCGAATCCCTCCCTCTCCGTTCCGCCGGCCGCCGTCAGCGACAATAGAACTGAGCAGCCGTGAGAAACCGCAGGCCCAACCGATCGGGCACCTGGCGCCCCTTGAGCGACCAGCCCGGCTGGGCGCTGTTCTCTGTCCTGCTGATTGCCGCCGCCGTGGCGGTCGTCCTCTTCACGGTCGGCGGCGAAACCGAGCGCGGCGGCGCCGCCCCGGAGATTGTCGATGCCGCATCTCCCGGACCGCTCGGACTCGGAGTGGAGCCGGCCCCCGCTGTCGGCGAGGCGCCCGGGCAGAAGCTCGGGAATGAGCGGCCCGGACGGCTCTGGCGGGGCGACGGCTTCCGTCTCGCCGGGGTCCGTCGTGGCGCCAAGGTCGAGATCCACGAGCGTCCGGGGCGCGAGGCGATCGATCGGGTCGGTCCGAAGACGGAGTTCGGCTCCGCGACGGTCTTCTCGGTGATCGCCCGTCGCGGCGCGTGGCTCCGGGTCGCCAGTTCGATCTCCCCCGACAACCGCGATCTCTGGATTCGCGCCGATCCGAAGCGTCTGCGGTTCGAGACGACCGAGGTCTCGATCCACGCCAGTCTCTCCGAGCGGATCGTCGAGGTTCAGCGCGACGGAGAGGTCGAGCAGCGGTTCCCGGTAACGATCGGCGCCCCCGGCACCGACACGCCGACCGGGCGCTTCGGGGTCACGGACCTGATCGTAGGTGGCCTCGACCCGGTCTACGGCTGCTGCGCGATCGCCCTGACGGCTCATCAGCCGGACCTGCCGCAGGGCTGGATCGGCGGTGACCGCGTGGCGATCCATGGAACCACCAGCCAGGTCGGCTCCGCCTCCTCGACAGGATGTCTGCGAGCGACGAACGATGACGTCGAGAAGCTGACCCGCACGATCCCCCTGGGTGCCCCGGTGTTCGTCAGCGGCTGAGTTGTTCGGCCAGCGCCTCGTCGATGAAGCCGGAGACCAGGTCGAGGTCGGGCAGGAGGTCACGGTCGCCGACCAGCCCGAACATCAGCTTCGCGTCGTAGCTGATCACTCCGATCGAGAGTGCCCGTCGCTGTGGCGAGAGGGCCACGAAGGGGTAGATGGCGTTGAGGCGGCGGCCGAGCAGGTAGACCGGCATCGGTGGCCCCGGCACGTTCGAGATCGCCAGGTTCCACGGCAGTCGCTGCGGCATCACGCGGTTCATCGGACCGAGGGCGCTGCCCATCTGGCCGAGTACGCGGTTGACCGTTGGAGGCACCCAGCCGCCGGCCTCGATGATCAGTGATGCCGCCCGGGCGCCCTCCGAGTTCTTCAGCTTGGTGGTCGTCTCGTTCAGCTTCCGCAGTCGGCGAGCCGGGTCGGTTTCGCTCAGGGGCAGGGGGACCAGCAGCGTCGTCAAACGGTTTCCCAGCTCGCCCTCCTCCTCGAGCTTGCGGATGCTCATCGGGACGAGCGCGACGAACTCGCTCGGGATCCGCTCGCCGCGGTGCTCGAAGTAGCGTCGCAGCGCCCCCGTCGAGACCGATAGGACGACGTCGTTGACGGTGCCGCCGCCGCGCTTGCCGGCCTCCTTGACCGCCTCGAGGGGGGTCTGGGCGAAGGCGACACGGCGATCGCGACCGATCTCCTCGTTCAGGAAGGTGGGCCTGACCGGCTCGCTGTTCCGCGCCAGCTCGAGGAAGCCACGGGCTGTCTTACCGGCTTCAACCGTCGCCGCAGCCGGAGAGAGAGCCCGCTTCGCCCCCTCACGCCAGATTCCCAGGGCTCGCTGCCGGGTATTTGTCATCCGCGAGAGGATCATCTCGTCGGTGCGAGCGGTGTTCGGCTTCCAGGGTTCACTAGGCAGGCCGAGGTCCGTGCCCTTTGGGTCGGGGTCGAGGATGACGGCGCCGACATCGACCGCGGCGATGCCGTCAACGAGCGCGTGGTGGGTCTTTGAGATCGCCGCGAAACGCTTGCCGTTGAGGCCCTCGATCAGGTAGATCTGCCAGAGCGGGCGCTCGAGATCGAGCGGCTCGGACATGATCCGGCCGACCAGCTCCTGCAGCTGCTGATCGCTGCCGGGCTGCGGCAGGGATGAGTGACGGACGTGGCGGCGGAGGTCGAAGTCGGGATCGTCCTCCCAGACCGGGCGGGCAACCTGCCCGGGCACGTGGCGGACCCGCTGGCGGAAGCGTGGAATCAAATTGAGCCGCTGATCGACGTGCGCCAGCAGTTCCTCGTAGCCGGGCGGCTTACCGTCGAATATGGCGGTACCGCCGACATGCACGTGGATCGAGCCCTGCTCGGCGTGCAGGGAGGAGATGTCGGCCGGGGAGAGCGGCTCGGAAGGGCTCACGGGTGCAGCGAGCCTACCCCTCGAGGTCGAGGTTGGCGAGGAACTCCTCGGTCTCGCTCCACAGGTCCGGCCGCACCTGCAGGTAGATGTCGCCGCGGCCGAATCGGTCGGGCGGGTGATCGCTGCTGATCACCGCCTCGATCCCGGCCTCCTCGAGTTGCTGCAGCCAGGCGCGGCCGGTCTCGACATCCTCGAACTCACGCACGACCTCCCAGTCGTCGAAGCGTGGGTCGGCTATGTGCAGACCGCCGGCGCGGCCAGGCCCCCTCGCGGCTCTCAGGCGGTCACGGAATCCGATCGCTGGACGATAAACCCGTGCCGAGCTGCTCGCTGAGCTCGGCGAGCAGCCCTCGCAGGTCGGTCATCAGCTTGGCGTCGGTCGCCGCGCGTGCGATCCCACTGCGGTGATCGAGCAGGTTGTCTGCCTGGTCGGGATCGCGGTCGAGGTCGTAGAGCTCATACTCGGTCGCAGCCTTGCCCTCGGGATCGAGGTACTCGGCATAGGTTGCTGAGGCGGTGCGCACCGCACGGACGCGATTCGGCTGGCCGGGCCCGTTCGTCATCGCGGTCCCGGCCTGGTGGTCGTCGTATGTGAAGTGGACGGCCTCCTGGACGCTTTCGGCCGGCTCGGGATGTTCAGCGATCGGACCGAGGGCAACGCCGCTGCGCCGCAGCCCCTCGGCGCTCGGCGCGGCGTGCTTGGCCAGCACCGGCGTCAGCCTGCGGCCCTGGATACCGGCGTCGGGCTCGGCGCCGGCCAACTCGAGCATCGTCGGGGTCAGGTCGGCCAGCGAGGCGAGCGCATCGGTCTCGCGACGCTCGGGGAAGAGGATCGGGTTGCTGACGACCAGCGGCACGTGGATCGTCTCCTCGTATGCGTTGAACGCCTTCTGGCGAAGGCCACCATGCGAGAGGCCCATCTCACCGTGGTCGGCGCAGCGCATGATCACCGTCCGCGATCGCAGCGAGGCCGGGTCGTCGGCGTCGCCGAGGGCGCTCAGCACGCGGCCGATCTGCCGATCGACGACCCGGTGTAGGTGGGCGTAGAAGTTGACGTAGTCGAGCTTCTCCTGCTCTGAGCGGAGCGGCCCCAGATAGGCCGTCATCCCGAGCCGCATCAACTCCTGTACGCCCGGCTTGTTGGTCAGCACCTCGTTGACCGTCGGCGGCAGTTCGATGCCGAGATCGCGGAACTCCTCGGCCCGGTAGCCACCCTCCAGATAGGAGCTCGGATAGCCGAGCACATCGTGGGGGTTGACCAGCGAGGCGATCAGGCAGAAGGGCTCGGGCAGGTCCTGCCTGCCGAGCCACCGCTCGACCTGCTGGGTGTAGTCCTCGTCCCAGCCGGCGCCCGAGTGACCGGCGTTGCCGCCGCCGAAGTTCTCGGCCTTGGCATTCTCGCCGGCGTCGGGCGGCTCCCATTCGGCGAAGCCGAAGCGGCGCTCCAGCGCCTCCGAATCCGCCGGTCCCCACTCTTCGCCGAGCGGCGAGGTGAGGTGCCACTTGCCCTTGTACGCCACGTGGTAGCCGGCCGCCCGCAACTGGTTACCGAGGGTTGGGAGGGAGTCGGGCAGCTCCGGCTCGTTGCCGGCGTCGGGGTCGCGACCGACGGCGCCACGAGCGAAGGAGCGCAGCAGCCGCCTTCGCGGCACCGTACCGCGGGCCAGGATCCCAGCTACCGAGCTGAGCACGGCCGGCGTGTTGGCCGGGTCGGGCCGCAGGTCGGCGGCGGTCAGCGTCAGGGTGACGCCGTGGCGGGCGGGCCAGGTGCCGGTCAGCAGAGTCGCGCGGCTCGGGGAGCACATCCCGGTCGCGGAGAAGGCCTGCTTGAAGGTCAGCCCGGTGCGAGCGATCTCATCGTCGGCCGGCATCAGCGAGCGCAGCCAGCCGGGGGTCGTCGGCCAGTGCTGCGGCGCCCGCTGCTGATCGGTGATCAGCAGCAGCAGGTTCGGAGGCCGGCTCGCCGGTTCCGTCCCCTCTGAGGGCTCATCCGCCAAGAAAGCCCATCGCTACCAGCGGACCGGTAGTGCCTTCAGCTGGTTGAGGAAGGGGGAGACGACGGGGCGCGGCTCGCCCGCGAGCTCCATCGCGGGGATTCGCTCGAGCGTCTCCTCGAGCAAGATGTTCAGCTCCAGTCGCGCCAAGGCAGTACCGAGACAGAAGTGGCGGCCGCCGGCCCCGAAGGCCTGATGCTCGGGGTTGCGGAGCACGTCGAAGTGGTCGGGGTTCTCATAGACGTCCTCGTCGCGGTTGGTCGAGACGTACCACATCACCACCTTGTCGCCCTCGGCGATCGGCTGGCCGGAGATCTCGGTGTCCCGGGTGGCGGTGCGACGGAAATGTGCGAAGGCGGGGAACATCCGCAGCGCCTCTTCGACGGCAGCGGGGATCAGCGAGCGGTCCTCGAGCAGCTTCTGCATCTGCTCGCGATCCTCGAGCAACGCCCGCATCGCGCTCGTGTAGGTCGCCTTCGTCGAGTCGTTGCCCGCCGCGACGAGCAGGAAGAACCCCATCACGATCTCGTGGTCGGTGAGCCTCTCGCCGTCGATCTCGGAGTGGACGAGGACGCTGGTCAGGTCGTCGGTCGGGGTCTCCCGGCGCTCAGCCACCATCGCCTGGCAGCGCTCGAAGACCTCGACCAGCGCCGCAGTGGCGACCTCGTGGACATCGCCGGGGCCCAGATCGGGATCTCCGGCGCCAAGGGTGGTGTTCATCAGCGCCGCCCAGGCCTCGTCGTCGTCGGCGGGGATGCCCATGAAGCTGCCGATCACCCTCGATACGACAGGCTGTGCGACGTCGGTGACCAGATCACAGCTGCCACGGGGCGCGACTGAGTCGAGCACGCCGACCGTGATCGCCCGGATCTGCTCCTCGTGCTCGGCGATCCGCTTCGGAGTGAAGCCGCGCTGGAAGAGCTGCTTGATCCGGTCGTGCTTGGGCGGGTCCATGCCGATGAACATCGAGTTCATCAACTCCAGCGGGATCCCGTGAGTGAGCGCCGTGCAGCCGCCGCGCTCGGAGGAGAAGGTCTGCCAGTCGAGGCTCACGGTGCTCGCGTCGGCAGCCTTGGTGATCGACCAGAGCCCGTCCTCGTCCGGGTACTCGTCCATCTCACTCCAGTGCACCGGACACTCTGAGCGCAGTCGCTTGAACACCTCGTTGGGAGGCCCGTCCTCCCAGAGGGCGGTTTCGGCTACCGAGAGCTCCTCGAGGGACTCCTTGCCTGTGCGGGTCGTCTGCTCCATCTGTCTCTCCTCGCTGATCGCGGTGCCTGCACCGAACACTACTGGCCGGTCAGCCAGTAACCGCACCTGCCCCCGCGGCCGGGGTCCAGCCGAGCAGCCCACCGACGCCCCTCTACAATCCGCCGCCGCGGGCAGGCTTGACGCCCGCACTCGCGCCCGTAGCTCAGCTGGATAGAGCGTCGGTCTACGAAACCGAAGGTCACAGGTTCGAATCCTGTCGGGCGCGTGTGAGAATGCTCCTTGACCATGGCGTTTCTCGTGTGTCGCACTTACCGGGATCGGTTTGGCCGAATGACTGCAAGCAGCTTTTG
>JAQBGG010000154.1:0-21984 GCA_032122625.1 Acidobacteriota bacterium | reverse complement strand
ACAGCATCATCGGGCGCTTCGCCCGGCCGTCCCAGAGAACCGCGGCGTAGTACTCCTGCTCGACCTCGGCCTTCGGGTCGACGAGCACGCCGACCGGCATGTGGCCGCCGATCTCGAGCTCGAGGATCGCCTCGGCGTGCTGGGCGGCCTCCTCGGGAGTGTCGGCGAACTTGACGCCGCCCGCCTTCATCCGCCCGCCGGTCAGCACCTGCGACTTGATCACGGTCGGCCCGCCGATCTTCTCGGCCGCATCGCGGGCCTCAGCGGCGGTCTTGCAGAAGCCGTAGCTGGTCACCGGGATCCCGGCTCGCTCGACCAGACGGCGTGATTCGAACTCGTAGAAGCGCATGTTTGGAGGGTGCGGCTGTGACCGCGAGGGCGGAACCCTACAAAGCGCGGGCCTGCGGTGGTGGCGCCACCGGGCACAGGTGCGGGTCGTCACTTGGGGATGTGACTCCGCCGCGCGGCTGGGTACGGCACAATCCCAGCCCTGCCGGGCCCGAGCCGCATTCCATACGCCGGGCCCCGCGATCCGACGAGTACAACCAAAACAGGCAGCCGAGAGGAGCTGAACTTCCGCGATGAGCGAAGCGAGCGTGAGCGAGGTACCGACCTCCAACCAGACCCTGACGGACTGGGTCTCCGAGGTCGCCGCACTGACCAAGCCAACCGATGTCTACTGGTGCGATGGCTCGGCCGATGAGTACGACCGCCTCTGCCAGGGGCTCGTCGATGCGGGTACGTTCCGCAAGCTCTCCGACGCCAAACGCCCGAACTCCTACCTCGCCTGGTCGGACCCCTCAGACGTCGCCCGGGTCGAGGATCAGACCTTCATCTGTTCGAAGACGGAGGCCGACGCCGGCCCGACCAACAACTGGCGCGATCCGTCTCAGATGCGGGCTGAGATGAAGGCCCTCTTCGATGGGGCCATGGCCGGCCGCAGCATGTACGTCGTCCCCTTTTCGATGGGTCCGCTCGGCTCTGACAAGTCGGAGATCGGGGTCCAGCTCACCGACTCCCCCTACGTCGTCGTCTCGATGCGGATCATGACCCGAGCGGGTCAAGGGGCCCTCGAGGCGCTCGGCGCGGACGGCGAGTTCGTTCCCTGCGTTCACTCGGTCGGCGCGCCGTTGGCCGAGGGCGCCGAGGACGTCCCCTGGCCGACCAACGCCGAGACGAAGTACATCGTCCACTACCCCGAGGACCGCGAGATCTGGTCTTACGGCTCCGGCTACGGCGGCAACGCGCTGCTCGGCAAGAAGTGCCTCGCTCTGCGGATCGCCTCCGCGATGGCTCGCGATCAGGGCTGGCTGGCCGAGCACATGCTGATCCTCAAGCTGACCTCACCTGCGGGCGAGGTCAAGTACGTGACCGGCGCCTTCCCGTCGGCTTGTGGAAAGACGAACCTCGCGATGCTGATCCCGACCCTCGAGGGCTGGACCGTGGAGACCATCGGTGACGACATCGCCTGGATGAAGTTCGGCGCCGACGGCCGCCTCCACGCGATCAACCCCGAGGCCGGCTTCTTCGGTGTCGCCCCGGGTACCGGCTATGAGACGAACCCGAACGCGATGGCCGCGATCGAGACGAACACGATTTACACCAACTGTGCGCTCACCGATGACGGCGACGCCTGGTGGGAGGGGATGACGAAGGAGCCGCCGGCTCACGCCATCGACTGGCACGGAAACGACTGGACGCCCGAGGCCGAGAACCCGGCCGCCCATCCCAACGCGCGCTTCACCGTTCCAGCCGACCAGGCCCCCTCGATCGCCGCCGAGTGGGAGGACCCGGCCGGCGTGCCGATCGACGCCTTCCTCTTCGGGGGGCGTCGGGCCAGCGTCGTGCCGCTCGTACGCGAGGCCTTCGACTGGGAGCACGGCGTCTTCATGGGAGCGACGATGTCCTCGGAGATGACCGCCGCGGCCTTCGGCACGGTGGGCAAGTTGCGCTTCGACCCGTTCGCGATGCTGCCGTTCTGCGGCTACAACATGGCCGACTATTTCCGTCACTGGCTCGAGATCGGGGCCCAGGGCGACGTCGAGAAGCTGCCGAAGATCTTCTACGTCAACTGGTTCCGCAAGGACGCCGACGGGAACTTCATCTGGCCCGGCTTTGGCGAGAACAGCCGGGTGCTCGAGTACATCTTCCGCCGCTGCGACGGCGAGGGCGAGACGATCGAGACGCCGATCGGGCTGGTCCCGGCCGAGGGTGAGATCAACACCGATGGCCTCGACCTCTCCGCCGAGGAGATGGGCGAGCTTCTGGGCGTCGACGAGGGCGCCCTGCGAGACGAGCTCAGCCAGATCGAGGACCACCTCGGCAAGTTCGGCGACGCCCTACCGGCCCAGGTCGTCTCCCAGCTCGAAGGTCTCAAGTCGAAGCTCGGCTGAGTCGGCTGGCCCAGCCCGCGAGCAGGCTGCCCCGGGCTCCGCTCTTTAGCTCGTGGTCTACCGGCGCCCGCCGCGGACTCCCTCACAGGAGGTGCAATCGGGTAAGCCGCACTTGACATCGATAGAAGCATCAAAGCAGCCGAGGTTGAAAAAGTGGTCGATATGCGACCTGTATTTCAACCTCGACGCAGGAGACAGCCGAGCAGAATCTTCGCTCTCCCGGCCCACGCTTTCGCTTGGGAGATACGCAGGCCGTGAGGTGGGCTGCGAAACCCGGAATAGCCGGGGCTAACGTAGCCCGGCTCGCGTGCGGTGGGGGTTCCGCTGTGGGGCCGGAATCCCGGGCTAGAAGGCGCTGAGCAGCTTTGGCGCGACCTGCTTCTTGCGGCTCATCACGTCGGGGAGGGGGATGACGCCGCCGTCGGCCGGTTTGTCGAAGATGCGCTCGACTGGGCCGGCGTCGCCGGAGACGAGCAGGTCGGTTCCCTTGCTGATGATGTCGGTCACCATCAGCGCGGCAAGCGGGTAGCCCTTGGCCTCGCGCACGGCGTCGAGCGACTCGAGTAGCTCGGCCTTGCGCTCCAGCAATGACTTGCCGACGGTCTCGATTTGCGCGATCGAGATCGTCTCCCCATTTGCCAGCTGGTACTCCTTGGCGTCCCGGGCGACGATCTCCTCACCGGGGACCGAGGAGACATCTGAGCTGGCGTCGAACATCTCGCGGCCGAACTGCATCGCGTCGATTCCGATCGCCCGCTCGAGGTATTCGACCACGGCGTGGTCGCGCGGCGTCGTCGTCGGCGAGTTGAGCAGCACGGTGTCGGAGAGCACGGCGCCGAGCAGCATCGTCGCGCTCGGCACGCTTGGCTCCATGCCGTTGTGGCGGAAGCGTTCGACGACCAGCGTCGCCGTCGAGCCGACGGGGTCGAAGGTCGCGGTGACCGGGACGTGGGTCTCGATCGAGCCGATGTGGTGGTGGTCGAGGATCTCGACGATCTCCGCCTCTTCCACGCCGGCCACGCTCTGACCCTGCTCGGCGTGGTCGACGAGGATCACCCGCCGCGGGGTGGGGGAGACGAGGTCGGAGCGGGTGATGAGGCCGATCGGCCGGTTCGAGCCGTCGACGGCGACGGCCGCCCGATAGTGCACGTCCTTGACGAGTTCAGCGACCTCCGAAAGCAGGTCGTCGGGCTCGACCGTCAGCGGATCGCGGTCGGCCAGCGCTCGGCAAGGCGCCGCCAAGGTGATCATCCGGCTGGAGACGTAGGAGTCCAGGGGGCTGACGACGACGGTGGCACCGCGCTGGACCGCCAGGTCGAGGATCTCCTGCTCAGGTGTTACCCCGTTGGAGGCAACCAGCATCGCCGCTCCCAGTTCCAGAGATTGCCGCTGGGCGTCGACTCGGTTGCCGACGACGACGACATCGCCCTCAGCGATCCGGCTCTCGCTCCTGGTCGGGTCGATCGAGTGGACCCAGACTCTGCCCTCGATCGGATGGTCGTCGCCGACCACCAGCGCGCCGTCGAGCACCTCGACGATCGCCTCCACCGTTGTTGGAGCATCGACCAGGGTCGAGGTCTTGCGCGACTCGCGGATGTAGCGGTGGGCGAGCGCCCGCTCGGTCATCACACCGATCAGCTTCTCTTCGTCGTCGACGATCGGGACGATGTCGAGGTGACCGCGGGCCATCGTCAAGCCGACCTCGCGCACGGGCTCCGACTGCTTGGCGATTGGGAACTCGTCCCGCATCACATCCCGGACCCTGAGCATCACATGGCGCATGAAGGCGGGCTGATCGGCGCCGCTCCGCTCCAGGCACCAGTTCGTCTGGGCGTTGACTTCGCCGAGTCGCACGGGCACGTACTCGTTCTCGTCGTCGAGCCTGCTCTTCAGCTCGGCGTAGCCGATTGCCGCGGCGATCGAGTCCATATCCGGGTTCTTGTGCCCGGTGATGTATGTCCGGCGGCGCCGGCTCTCCTGCTCGGCCACGTTGCTCACGACCCTATCTTCTGCGATCGGCCGAAACAGCGCGCTGCCGCCAACGGCTCCAGAAGGAAGGACGACGTGAGGTAGGCTCGGCGGAGATGCCGGAGCTGGGTGGGAAAGTGGTTGTGATCACCGGGGGCGCCCGCGGGATCGGGCTCGCCACCGCTCGGGCGTGCGCCGCTGCGGGTATGAAGGTCGCGATCGGGGACCTGGTCCAGCAGGAGGCCAAGGCCGCGGCCGGGCAGCTTCGCGCCGAGACCTTCGCGGCCCCGCTGGATGTCCGCCGGCGGGACCGTTTCGAGAGCTTTCTCAACGAGGTCGAGGAGGGGCTCGGGCCGATCTGGGGGATCGTCAACAACGCCGGAGTGCTCAGCGTCGGCCCGATCGAGGATGAGGACCCAGCCGCGACCGCGCGGATGCTGGAGATCAACCTCGGCGGCGTGATCACCGGCACCCAGCTCGCGCTCGCCCGCTTCCGCGCCAACGGCGGCGCCGGCCACATCGTCAACATCGCCTCGCTCGCCGGGCAGGTGCCGGCCCCCGCGGGCGCGACCTACACCGCGACCAAGCATGCTGTGGTCGGCTTCACCCGGGCCCTCCGCGGCGAGTTGCGCGGGACGGGGATCGGAACGACGGTCGTCATGCCGGGGATCATCAAGACGGAGATGATCACCGGGTTCGCGCAGGCGCGAGCCGGTCGCGAGATCGAGCCGGACGCCGTCGGCGAGGCGATCGTCAAGGCGATGGCCAGCGGCAGGAGCGAGGTCTTCGTCCCAGCGGAACTGAGCGCCCTCGCAAAGATCTCTCTGGCGCTCCCGGCTCCCGCCGCCGACGGCCTGCGACGCCTGCTCGGCGCAGACAAGGTGATGATGGCCGCCGATCGCGGGGCCCGGGCAGAGATCGAGCGCCGCGATGCGGAGCGGAGTTGACGTGTCCCGTCTGTGCTGGCCTGCGGCTGTCGCGATCCTCGCTCTGTCGGCGCTGACCACTACGGCGGCGGCGTCAGAGGCCGAATACGATCGCGCCTACGAACTGGGGACCGAGGCCTACAAGTACGGCTTGCCGCTGGTCTCCACTCACCGGACCTTCCGGGTGATGACCAGCGTCGATCTCCCCGACGGCAAGGGAGATGGGCCGGTCAATCGATTCAGTCACGTTCGCAAGCTGAGCACGCCCGACGCTGACACCGTGGTGGCACCAAACGAGGACACCCTCTACTCAATCGCCTGGCTCGATCTTCGCCGCGGGCCGCTGGTTCTACACGTCCCCCGGGTCAAGAACCGTTACTTCGTGCTGCCGTTGATGGACCCCTACACGGAGGATTTCAAGAACCTGGGCTCGGTCAAGCGGACCAAGCCGGGGGACTACGTGATCACCGGCCCGGGCCAGCACCGCACAAAGCTACCGAGGGGCACTAGGCGGATCCGATCGTCCTACAGCCGTGTATGGATCATCGGCAGGACCGAGGTGCGGGGGCCGGGCGATGTGAGACGGGTGAGGAAGATCCAGCGTCGCTACACGCTGACGCCGTTGAGGCACTACGGAGAGCGGGCTTTTGTGCCGAAGCCGCCGAAGAACCCCGACACGACCCTGAACAAGGTGCCGATGCCGACCCGGCTCGCCTTCTTCGACAATCTCGGCAAGCAGCTCGAGCGGTTCCCGCCGCCGCCTGCAGATCGCCCGCAACTCGACCGCCTCGCTGCCGCAGGCATCGGAGCGGGCCTGCAGCCGTCCACCGATCCCAACCTCAGCGACGATCAGCGCCGGGGTCTGATCGACGCCGTCGCCGACGGCCCCGATTCGGTCCTCGCCGATCTCCGCGCCGCCTACCTCGCCGGATTTCTCGCTCACAACGGCTGGCTGGTCAACGCGACCGGGCGCTACGGCACCGACTTCAGGGCGCGAGCGACTACGGCGCAGGTCGGCCTCGGCGCCCTCGTTCCGCGCGAGGCGATCTACCCGTTCGCTCAGGTCGACAGCGCCGGCGTGCCACTCAGCGGCGCCGACAGCTACCTCGTCCACTTCGCCCCCGGCGAGCTGCCGCCGGCCAGAGCGTTCTGGTCGCTCGCGATGTACGACACCGACGGCTTCTTCGTCCCCAATGCGATCGATCGCTTCACGATCAACGACCGAACCGAGCTCGACTACAACGCGGACGGCTCGCTCGATATCTACATGCAGCCGAACCAGCCGGTCGACCCACATCAAGGGCAGAACTGGCTGCCCGCTGCCGCCGGTCCGTTCCGACTGATCATGCGGCTCTACCAACCGCGACCGAAGCGGATCGCGAGCGTTCTCGACGGCAGCGGCTGGGACCCGCCGACGATCAGCCGGCTGCCCTGAGCCGGAATCAGCCGCTGAACGGCTCGAGCGCCTGCCGGAGCGCGTCGGGGATCGGCGTCTTCTCGGCGCTGCCGAGGCGGACGACGACGTGGCGGATCTCGCCCTCGGCGTGCAGGCCAGCTTCCGATTCGATCGAGATCCCGGTGATGATCGAGGTCGTACCGAGGTGGTTGATCCTCGGCAGCAGATCGACCTCGGCGTCAAAGTGGATCGGGGCGCGATAGCGCACGGTTGCCTCAGCGACCACCAGGTCGACTCCGAGCTTGCGCATCTCCTCGTAGGAGCCCATCGCCTCGCGCCACAGCTCCGTGATCGCGATGTCGAAGTAGGTCAGGTAGTGGGCGTTGAACAGGACTCCCTGCGGATCGCAGTCGGAGTAACGCACTCGGAGGCGGTAGCGGAAGCCCTCCATCCTCTTCAGCGCGCGATCTCGATCCGGATCCCGTCCGGAGTCTCCACCGCTTCGGCTTCGATCTCCGGCTCGGCCCGGATCGCGACAGCGTCGAGGCCCGGGCCCTCGAGCGGCTCCCGCTCGGCGCCGCGGGATTGCCAGGAGTTGGCGCCGATGTGGTGGTGGTAGCCGTCGTTGGCGAGAAACACCGCGTCGGCCCCGTACCTGATCATCAGTTCCATGCCCATCACCTCGGTCCAGAACCGCTCGGCCGCATTCGGATCGGCGACCTTGAGGTGGACGTGGCCGATGTCGAGACCGTCAGCCTCCTGATCGCCGGCTGTCGCCGCCTGGGAAAGGTCAACGAGATCGAGCGGTGCCGTGAACATCTGCACCCGCTCGCCAGGGCCCGGTGCGGGCCATTGCTCGCGCGGCCGGTCCCAGTAGAGCTCGATGCCGAGCCCATCGGGGTCGTCCATGTAGAGGGCCTCGGAGACGCCGTGGTCAGAGGCTCCGGCGAAGCGGGCGCCCGTCTGGTCGATCCTCGGCAAGGTTGCCGCCAGGCCGGGGCGGCTCGGGTAGCGGAACGCTGTGTGGAACAGCCCGCTGGCATCGCGTGGCGCCCGTCCCGCCCGCTCGGCCCGTCGCAGCACCAGGTACGGCTCGGGATTTCCGGGTGCGCTGAGGCGCGCCTCCTGAGAGTCAAGCGAGACGATCTCGAGGCCGACCAGTCGGGCGTAGAACTCGGCGCTGGCCTCGACGTTGGAGCAGCGTAACTCGACCCGCGTGACACGGGTTGGCATCTGCTCGGTCACGATCCGGAGGCCCCAGGTTGCCTAGGAGGAGAACCCATAGGCGACGGCGAGGTCTTCGTCCTTCTCGGCGAGCATCTCCGCCAGGTCGACCATCACCTTGCACTGCTTCCAGGTGGCGTCGTCCTGCATCTTGCCGTCGATCATGTGGACGCCCTTGCCGTCGGGGATCGCCTCGATCACCTTCTTCGCGAAGAGCACCTCATCGGGATCGGGGCTGAAGACCTGCTTGGCGATCTTGATCTGGATCGGGTGCAGCGACCAGGCACCGACGCAGCCGAGCAGGAATGCGGCGCGGAACTGGGCCTCGCAGCCTTCGACATCCTTGATGTCGCCGTAGGGCCCATAGAACGGCAGCAGGCCCGCCGATGTACAGGCATCGACCATCCGTGCGATCGAGTAGTGCCAGGGGTCCTGCTGTGCCGTCGCCCGCGCCGCCTCCGGGTCGTCGGGGTCGGGGTCGTTGATCACCTTGTAGCCCGGATGGCCACCGCCGACCCGGGTTGTCTTCATCCGTCGCGAGGCAGCCAGGTCGGCCGGCCCAAAGCTCATTCCCTGCATCCGTGGCGAGGCTGTCGCGATCTCCTCCAGGTTGACGACCCCCTGCGCGGTCTCGAGGATCGCGTGCACGAGGATCGGTCGGTCGAGCTCCGCCTTCGCCTCGAGCTGGGCGAGCAGACGATCGACGTAATGGATGTCCCAGGCCCCTTCGACCTTGGGGACCATGATCACGTCGAGCTTGTCGCCGATCTCGGTGACGAGGGTCGTCAGGTCATCCAGCACCCAGGGGCTCTCGAGTGAGTTGACGCGCGTCCAGAGCTGGGTGTCGCCGAAGTCGACCTCGCCGGCGACCTTGACCAATCCCTCACGTGCGGCGACCTTCTTGTCAACCGGAACGGCGTCCTCGAGGTTGCCGAGCAAGATGTCGGCCTCCTTGGCCATGTCCGGGACCTTCGCCGCCATCTTCTCGTTCGAGGCGTCGAAGAAGTGGATCATCCGCGAGGGCGGGAACGGGACCTCAGTGATCGGGTCGGGGGCGCCGATCGCGAGGGCTTCGAAGAACTGTCGTGGGTTTCTCAAGATTCTCCATCTGTAGCGGGGGTGGTTCGACCGGCGACAGTTTACGAGGCGGCCTGCGGCCTTCGCAGGTTGGAAGATCGCGTAGCCTGCGACGGGTGAAGGCGCCGTCCAGCCAGATCGGGCCGCGCAGCGCGGGCAAGATCCTCGATCTGGCTTTCAACATCTACTTCAACAACCTGGGGCGGCTCGTTGGCGCCGCGGCGGTGATCGCCGCCCCTCTGGGGCTGATCACGATCGGGCTTTCGATCGCCGCCTACGCGGAGCCGAGCGCGTTCACCGATATCGGCCTCGTCGATATCGGCAGCACCACGCGTGAGGTCGACTACGACCGCTTCCTCGTGCTCAACATCGTCAACACCGTCGTCGTCTTCGTCGGCTACCTGGTCATCCTCGGGACCACCTTCGGCGCCGCCAACGACGCCTTCATCGGTCGCCCGATCCTCGCTCGGGAGTCGATTCGCGGCGCCCTTCGCCGCTTCCACTCGTTGCTCTGGATCTCGTTCCTGACAACGGTTGCCGTGATTCTGGGGCTCCTCGCCCTGCTGGTCGGCGCTGTCTTCGCGATCGTGCTGCTTGCTGTCGCGATCCCGGCCCTGATGGTCGAGGGCCTCCGTGGCTTCAAGGCTTGTAGGCGCTCACTCCGCCTAATCGAGAACAACGGCACGCGGACCTTCGCCGTGCTGCTGGTCGCCGCAGCGTTCACAGCGCTGCTGCAGGTGCTCGCAGGCCTCGCGGGTGAGGCTGCGACGGCTCTGGCGGCCGACCACATCAACCTCTATGTGGTCATCGCCGAAGCGTCGGGCGCAGTCGCTCTCGCGCTGACCGCACCGTTCACCGCGGTTGTAGCGACTGTCATCTACTACGACCTGAGAATCCGCAAGGAGGGCCTCGACGTCGACCTGATGATCGATGCCCTGCCCGAACCGCCCGGCGGGCCGGCGATTCCCCAAGCACCGCGCCCCTACCCGGGGCCGCAGGTGAGTTGATGAGCGGGCGTTGCCGCGCCCTGGGCGTCGCCGTCGTGCTGGCCGTCACCCTTGTCGGCGCCGGTTCGGCCGCGGCGCAGGGGGGAGATCTATCGGCGGGGCAGGTCGCTGATCTCGCCGATCGGGCGGCCGGGGGAGACCAGGCGGCGCTCGCCGAGCTGCAGGGTGTGACGGCGATCGACGGTCGCCCGGCGGTGATCGCGGAGACCCTGGTGGGAGCCAGCCCCCAGCTGCGGGTGCGACTGCAGGAACTGGGCCGCTCTTTGCGGGCCGAGGCGCCAGACGCCGGCATCGAGAGCGCCGAGCAGGCGCGCGCCGACGCGGAGCGGATCGTCGCGGGCTTCGGCGATCTCGAGGCGAACCCTGCGCCCGGCGCTGCGGACGTCGACAGCGTGCCGGCCCCACCCGGGTCGGGCGGCCTCGGCCTCGGCGGGCTAGGGCTCTGGCTGCCGCTTCTCGCTCTGGCCCTCCTCGCGGGGGTTGTGCTGGCCGTGAGGCTGGCGCGCAACCGCGAGGCGGCCGGCCGTCTCGAGCGGGAGGGGGAGCCGGGGGAGGGGGAGCCCGCGAGCCCGAGTGATCTCGAGCGCGCGGCGCTCGCGGCCGAGCGGGCGGGAGACTTTGCGAGCGCGGTCAGGCTCCGGTTCGGCCTCGCGGTGGAGGAGTTGGGAGAGCGCGGGCTGCTCTCGATCCGCCCGTCGCTGACATCCTCGGAGGTGGCTGTGAGGCTTGCGGACCGGCGCGCCAGCTCACTGGTCGGCACCTTCGAGCGGGTGGTCTACGGTCGCTTCGAAGCCTCGTCCGAAGATGCGGTGGAGGCACGGGAAGGCTGGCCGGCGGTCATATCCGCGAGAGGTGATCGATGAGTCCGTCGACCAGGTCCCGCCTCGCTTGGGGCCTGCTCGGGCTGGTGATCGTGGCGATCGTCTTCGGCTCCCTGCGCCCACAGCCGTCGGGCAGGACCCCGGAGACCAGCTCGCTCGGACAGGACCGCGACGGGCTCGCCGGTTGGGCGAACCTGCTGCGCAGCGCCGGCGTCGATCTCGACCGGCTCCAGCGACCGCCGTCGAGCGGGGGCCTCGATCCCGGGCCGACGGTGGTGGCGCTCGACCTAGGCAGTCTCACCGGGGCCGACGAGCAGGCGCTGGCTGATTTCGTATCTGCGGGCGGTCGGTTGATCATCGGCGGCGCCACCGATCCCGCCACGATCGAGGCGGTCGCCGGGGTTCGCCCCACCGACACGACCCTGCCCCGGCCTCCGAGCAGCCGGCCGCTGCTGCCGGTCGGCGAGACCCGGGGCATCGAGGAGGTCACGATCGACGGGGCTGGGGCTCTCTGGAGCCGGCCTGGCAGGGCGTTACCAGTGCTCGGTGGCCTCGGCGGCGATCTGCTCGTGCTCGCCTCGCGGGGCGAGGGTGAGGTCGCTCTGATCTCTGACTCGGCCCCGCTGACCAACGGGCAGCTCGCCTCCGCCGATAACGCCCTGTTCGCGATCAATCTCGTCACGGCCGGCGGTCACGACGATGTCGTCTTCCTCCAGCGTCTCGCCCTCGCCGGCGAGCGCAGCGAAGGCCTGGCGGCGCTGCCGGGAGCATGGTCCTGGGGCTTCGCGCTGCTCCTTCTTGCCGGGCTGGTGCTGATCGCCTCGCGTCTGCGGCGTTTGGGTCCCGCCGATGGCACCGCGCGTCAGTTGGCCCAGCCGCGGACGGGCTACGTCGATGCGATGGCCCGGATCCTCGCCCGCAGCAACGATCTCGGAGATGCGGCCGAGCCGGTCCGCAGGGCGGCGATTGACGGAATTGCACGCCGCAGTGGCGAGCCCTTGGCCACCGACGCGGATATGCTCGCCGCCCAGGCGGCGCGGGCCGGTGTTCCCGCAGACGAGGCCGCGGTCTTGGGTGACAGGGTCGAGCAACCGGAGTCGGCGATCAAAGCGGCGCGGGCACTCGCCAGGGTGCGGAGGTGACAGGTGAGACTTAGGGAGCTGAACGAAGCGGTCACGGCCGAGGTCGGCAAGGTGGTCGTCGGGCAGGCGGGCGTGATCGAGGCGATCATCGTCGCGCTCGCCGCCCGGGGCCACGTGCTGCTCGAAGGCGTGCCCGGCGTCGCCAAGACGCTGATCGCTACGGCCACCTCCCGGGCGCTCGGCCTGGAGACCACGCGGGTCCAGTTCACCCCCGACATGTTGCCCTCGGATCTGACCGGGACGATGACGCTGCGGGGCGGCGATCTCAGTTTCCGGGCCGGCCCCGTGTTCACCAACCTGCTGCTCGCCGACGAGATCAACAGGACGCCTCCGAAGACCCAGGCGGCTCTGTTGGAGGCGATGCAGGAGGGGCAGGTCTCGATCGAGGGTGACCCTGAACCGCTTCCGGATCCATTCCTCGTGGTCGCGACCCAGAACCCAGTCGAATACGAGGGCACCTACCCCTTGCCCGAGGCGCAGCTCGATCGGTTCCTGGTCAAGCTCGATGTCTCCTACCCAGATGCCGAACAGGAGCGCCGGATGCTGAGGCTTGCTCATCGTGGGGTTGTCGTCGCCGGGCTCGATTCGATTCGCTCGATCGCCGGCCCCGCCGAGATCTCCGCCGCCCGTGACGATCTCGACTCCACCACCGTCTCGGAGGAGGTCGCCTCCTACATCGTCGAGCTGGTCCGGCGCACAAGGGAGCTGCCGAGCGTCTCGCTGGGCGCGAGCCCGCGGGCTGCCGTACACCTCCTGGCCGCCAGCAAAGCCGCGGCGAGGCTCGCCGACCGCGAGTTCGTGATCCCCGACGATGTCGCCCGGATGGCGCCCGCCGTGCTCCGGCATCGACTGATCCTCGCCCCCGAGGCAGCGCTCGAGCGGTACCAGCCCGATGACGCGATTGCGGCTGCGCTCGCGGCCGTGACCGTTCCCCGATGAGCCCAACCGCGCTGAGCGCGGCGATCGTTGCGGCGCTCGGGCTGGTCGCTTTCGCGGCTCCGATCGGGCTCGTCGCGCCGGCCCTTGCCGTTCTTGCCGGCGCCTTCGCGGTCGATGCCTCACGGGTCCGCCGGCCGCCGATCGTCTCGCGAGCGCTGCCGACGACCCTCTCGCTCGGCGTTGGCGTCCCGCTCGAGATCGAGGTTCTGGCACCGGCCGGCGCCGGAATCCGGATTCGCCAGGCGCTGCCCGGTGATCTCGAGCTCGATCGGGCCGAGGCCCGGGGGTCGGTGCTGGCGACGACGCTTACCGCCCGCCGTCGCGGCAAGCACAAGCTGCCGCCGGTCGCGGTGCGACTGCGCGGTCCGCTCGGTCTCGCGAGCTGGATCCACGATTGCGCCGGCCTGGCGACGATCGACGTCTACCCGGACCTTCCGGCGGCCTACCGCGCCGCCGCCACGGCTCGCCACAGCCGCTACCGGGACCCCGGCTCGCGCGGTCGCGGTCCGCTCGGCCTAGGTACCGAGTTCGAGTCGGTGCGGGACTACCAGCCGGACGACGACATCCGCCAGGTCAACTGGCGGGCGACCGCACGGCTGGGGAGGCCGATGAGCAACGACTACAGGCTGGAGCAGGACCGCGACGTCATCTGTGTGCTCGACGCCGGCCGCTTGATGCAGGCCCCGTTGCGGGACCGGACGCGACTCGATGCCGCGGTCGACGCGACCGCAGCGCTCGCGGCGGTGGCCGATGACCTCGGGGACCGATTTGGGGTCCTCGCCTTCGACGTATCCGAGCGCGTCTGGGTGCCCCCGGCGCGCAACGGTGGGCGGGTCGCGTTGCGGGCGCTCTACGACCTCGAGCCGTCGGCGAGCGACTCCGACTACGCGCGCGCCTTTCAGGGCCTCGAGCGGGTCAAGCGAGCGCTGGTTTTCCTCTTCACCGACCTGATCGAGGAGGTCGCGGCCCGCCCCCTCGTGGAGTCGATGCCGGTACTCGCCCGCCGCCATGCGGTGACCCTGGTGACCCCGCGCGACCTCGATCTCGACGCTGCGGTCACCCGGGCGCCGGATGAGATACTTGACGTGATGCGGGCCACCGTCGCCCTCGACGTCCTCGATGCGCGCAGTCGCTCAGCGGCTCTGGTTCGCGCGGTCGGAGCCGAAATCGTCGAGGCGCCGGCTGAGACCCTGGCCGGAGCCTGCGCCGACTCCTACCTGCGGGCTAAGACGCGAGCGCGGGTTTGAGCTCGGGGTGCGCCTGCGGCTCCGCGGAGGCCCGGGCGGCCTCGACCACAAGCCAGCGGTGGCCCCGGAACCAGACCAGGCCCCAGTAAGCACCGAACAGTCCGAGGCCAACGGCCATCAGCCCGCCGAGCGGCAGCCCTGAGCCGCGGACGTAGGACTCCGAGAGTCCGGCCAGCACCAGCCACGGCATCGTCCCGATCACGATCTCGGCGGCGCAGCGACCCTCGCGGGCGATCGCCGTCGGTCGGGGCAGGTTGCCCGGAGACGCGACGGCCCAGCCGAGCCGTAGGCCCGCTGCGGCGGCGACGACCACGCAGGTCAGCTCGATCGGGCCGTGGGGGATGATGAACTCGAGGAAGGCTCGTCCGTTGCCGGCGTCGATCGCGACCCCGGCCACCGCCCCAAGCAGCAGTCCGTTCGAGGCGACGAGGACCGCAGTCCCGATCCCAGCCGTGATCCCGAGTGCGAAGGCGACGATCGTGACGCGGATGTTGTTGGTGAACAACAGCGCGCTGAACGCGGCCTCGCGGCCGGCCGTGCCGCCGTCCTGACGGGGCGGGTCGGTCGCTCCGCGGAACTCAGAGGGGATGAAGTCGATCGCTCCGCCCGGGTCCTGCAGCGCCCACAGAGCGGTCAGCAGAGCCGGTGCCAGCAGCAGCAGGGCCGCCAGCGCCAGGAGCCGAGGCCGCTCCGCCACCCGCACCCAATAGGTTCGGGCGATGAACTCCCGCGCCGAGCTGCGGTCAGCGCGGCCGTGGTAGACGACGGCGCCGGCGCGTCGTACCAACTCGTCCAGCCGCGCCCGGATGGGGTCAGCCGGGAAGCGCCGGCGGGCCAACGCGAGGTCGGCCGCGGCGCCTCGGTAGAGCGATCCCAGCCGGCGCGCGTCGGCGGCGCCGAGCCGCTCGCCCCTACCCCGGGCGCGGTCGAGGAGACTTTCGAGCTCGCGCCAGGAGGGCTCTCGCGAGCGGGTGAAACCCTCTAGATTCATCGCCGATGGAGTATGAGGATCGCGTTTCGATCTCGACGCCCGAGGGGGTTGAGATCGAGCTTGTATTGGCGGGGCTCGGTTCGCGGCTCGCGGCTCGGCTGATCGACTTCGCGTTCGAGGCGTTGCTGGGGCTCGCCGTGTTCTTCGTCATCGGCCTGATTGCCTCCTCGGTCAGTGGCTCCGACGACCTCGGCCTCGCGGCCGGCGCCGGGTTCGTGTTTTTCACGTTCCTCTTCTACGACACCCTGTTTGAAGCTTTCCGCGAGGGGCAGACGCCGGGCAAGCGCCGGCTCGGAATCCGCGTGCTCGGCGACGGCGGCGAGCCGGTCAGCTTCCGTGCCGCTCTCGCCCGCAACGCGTTGCGGATCGTCGACGAGTTCATGACCCTGTTCCTCGGGGCGCTGATCTCGATCGTCCGCAGCGACCGCAACCAGCGACTCGGTGACATGGCCGGCGGCACGATCGTCACCCTGGTCGCCCCGGCCAGCGCAACCCGAGCGGAGCTGACCGTCAGCGTCGGCGCCATCCCCCTGCTGGAACGCGCGCGGACCTGGGACGTGAGCGCGATCGGCAGCGAGGAGGTCGAGGTCGTCCGCCAGTTCCTCAGCCGTCGCGTCGCGCTGCCGGTCGCCCCCCGGGCTCGGCTTGCGGCACGCCTCGCCGACCGGCTCCGGCCGCGGGTGATCGGGCTCGAGCCCGGTCTCTCGGACGAGTGGTTGCTGGAGGTACTCGCCGCGCTCAAGGCCCGCCACTGAGTCCGGCTCCCCGCAGAGCCGGTAGCGTCAGGGCATGGCCGACGGTTCATACGAGGTAAACGCATACGGCGCCGCGGTCAAGGTCCGCAGCCCGAGCATGGTTGTCCTGCTCCACGTCGTCACGCTCGGCTTCTACAACTGGTACTGGTACTACAAGATCAACCGTGAGCTGCGCGATTTCGGCAAGGTCTACCGGCTCGAGCGCCTGCAGGAGGTCAACCCCTGGCTCTCGCTGCTCGCCGTGACCTTCGGCTCACTCTTGATCGTCCCCGCGATCGTCTCCTGGTACCGCTGCACGAAGCGGATCCAAGACGCCCAGGCGGTGCTCGGGCATTCGCCGCTCAGCGGCTTGGCGATCGGCTTCTCGTTTGCCGGAGGCCTCTTGCTGACGCTTCCGTTTCTGATCATTCCCTACCTCGTCCAGGACGCGCTGAACAAGGTCTGGGAGCCGTTCCGGGGCATCGACCCACACGCGGGACACGATCCCAACCTGGCGCCGGTCAGCATCGGCGCCCTTGACTCGCTGCCGCAGGCCCGGGGCTGGGATACCGGTCGGGTCGACGCCGAGCAGATGGCGGCGATCACTCACTTTCTGCTCAGCCGTGCCGGCCTCGATGCCGGCGCCCGGACACAGCAGGCAAATGACCTCGCAGCCCGGATCCGGCCACTCGTCGTCGGCGCGGAGCCCGACCTGGAGCCTGAACGATTGCTCGAGCTGGTGGCGGCGACGCGAGCGGAGGCGCCGTCCGACTCGACCGCTCCGCCTGCGACGGCGGGCTGATTGGCGTAACTTCCCGCTTCCCGTCAGCGACCCGATCCAGGAGCCATGGCTGTAAGTCCCGCAATCTACGAAGAGAAGACCGACATTCAGAAGGACATCACCGAGATGGTCCGCCAGTTCGTCGATGAGCAGATCCTCCCCGTGGCCGCGGAATACGACCGCGAGGACAAGTTCCCGGAGCCGATCGTCGAGCAGATGAAGGAGCTGGGGCTGTTCGGGGTGACGATCCCCGAGGAGTACGGGGGCATGGGTCTCGACCTGACGACCTACACGATGATCGTCGAGGAGCTCTCACGCGGCTGGATCTCGATCTCGGGCGTGGTCAATACCCACTTCATCGGCTCATACCTACTGATGAAGTTTGGCACCGACGAGCAGAAGGACTACTTCCTGCCGAAGATGGCGACCGGCGAGATCCGCGCCGCCTTCTCGCTCTCGGAGCCCGAGGTTGGCTCCGACGTGCAGGGGATCAAGTCGACAGCCAAGCTGGACGGCGACGGCAACTGGGTTCTCGACGGCCAGAAGATGTGGGTCACCAACGGCTCCGGTTCCGGCGTGGTCTTCGTCCTGATGAAGTCCGACCCGAAGGCCGATCCGCCCCACACGGGCATGACCTGCTTCATCACCGAGAAGGAGCCCTGGGCGGAGATCAATGAGGGCCAGTTCAAGGGTCTCAACGTGCCCCCGAAGATCAAGAAGATGGGCTACAAGGGCGTCGAGTCGACCGAGCTCGTCTACGACGGCTACGTCTGTTCGCCGGAGCGGATCCTCGGTGGCGCCGATGGGGAGGGCCAGGGCTTCAGCCAGATGATGGACGCGCTCGAGGTTGGGCGCGTCAACGTCGCAGCGCGCGGTGTCGGTATCGCCCAGCGGGCACTGGAGCTTGCCCTGCAGTACAGCCAGGAGCGCAAGACGTTCGGCAAGCCGATCGCCCAGCATCAGGCGATCCAGTTCAAGCTGGCCGACATGGCGACCCAGATCGAGGCCGCGCGGCTCGTGACCCTGAAGGCGGCGCGGATGAAGGACGCGGGGGAGCGGTCAGATCTCGAGGCCGGGATGGCGAAGCTGCTCGCCTCCGAGACCGGCAAGGAGTGCGTAGAGCAGTGCTTCCGGATTCACGGTGGCTACGGCTACTCGAAGGAGTACGAGGTCGAGCGCCTCTACCGCGATGCGCCGCTGCTGTTGATCGGTGAGGGCACCTCCGAGATTCAGCGCATGGTGATCGGCAAGAAGCTCCTGCAGCGGCATAAGATCTGATCGGAGCGAGGCGATGCCCCGGGCACAGGACCTGATCTCGAGCGCGTACCAGAAGTTCATCGTCGAGCTGCCGGCGCTCGACAAGCTGAAGCTGGTGATCCGCCTCGAACTTCGCGGGCGCGGCGATGTGCAGGTGTTTCGCGTGCGGACTCCGGGTCCCGAGATCAGCAAGACCGACCCGGCGGACGCCCGGCTCGACGTCTCGATGCCGCGTTCGCACTTCAACGAGCTGGCTGAGGATGGTGATCTCGGCCACTGGCGCGAGGCGCTCGATCGTGGCCAGATCAAGATCAGCGGCGACCCGGCTGTGATCAAGCTGCTGGGCACCGTGCTCGGCAAGCACATGGCCCGAACCCAATACAAGCGCGTACGCTGAGGGCGCCCCTGCGACCTACCCGGCGGCTACGATCCACGCCGTTCGTCCAAGCTGACCCGTGATCCAACCTGAGGGAGAACCGACCTGTTGACGAAGATCCGAATCATTGCCATGCTGGCGACGCTACTGCTGGCGGCGGGGCTGATCGCAGCCTGCGGCGGTGACGACAAGGCCGACTACGGGCAGGAGGTCGAGGACGTCCTGAAGCCGCTTGGCGAGGAGCTGCAGTCGCTCGGCACAGAGCTCAGCGCCGCGAGCGACGAGCAGGGCTTGATCGACGGCCTCAGCGCCGCCGAAGCCGAGATCGACAACGCTACCTCGGCGCTCGAGTCGATCGACGTTCCCAGCGATGTGGAGCAGGTCAACCAGGATCTGATCGCGGCGATCAGCGGCTTCGGCGACGAGCTGGCCAAGGTCCGCACCGCCGCTGAGCAGGGCGATACCGCCCAGTTGCAGACGCTCGCAACCGCCTTGCCGCAGATTGCCACCGACTTCCAGGCGGAGCTGTCTCGGGTTCAGGACGCCGCGAAGGAGGCCGGCGTACCGATCGACAACTCGGATGGCTAGCCGAACCGGTCCGAGACCTTCCAGCGAATCATCGAGGAGCGAATGAGCGACAACGACAACCATGCCCTGACCACCGACCAGGCGGAGCGTGAGGCCTCCGGGTCCCATCCCTACGGGCGCTACCTGGAGGAGTTCGAGGTCGGCGCGGTCTACAAGCACTGGCCGGCCAAGACCGTGACCGAGTCGGACGACCACCTGTTCTGCCTGATCACCATGAACCACCACCCGCTGCACCTCAACGACGTCTACGCGGCGGAGTCGCAGCAGGGTCAGAACGTGGTCGTCGGGCCGCTTGTCTACTCGCTGGCGCTGGGTATGTCGGTCAGCGACGTTTCCGGCAAGGCGATCGCCAACCTGGCGACCGAGGGTCTCAGCCATCCGAACCCGGTGTTCCACGGCGACACGTTGTACTGCGAGTCCGAGGTCCTCGAGGTGCGTCCATCGGAGTCGAAGCCGGACCGCGGCATCGTCAAGGTCCAGACGCGCGTCTTCAAGCAGGACAACACCCTGGTCGCCGAGTTCAGCCGGACTGTCCTGATCCCGAAGAGGAATCCGGGCTAGACCAGGACCCGGTCCGATGGCCGATCCCTATGCGGCGCGTCCCGAGGATCGGGCCCCGGCGGGCGAGCGACCCGCTGCCTCGGCGTCGCTGCGGGCCCTGGTCGAGCAGGCGGGGGGGGTCGGCGTGGCTGGTCTCGAGGCTGCCGCCGACCTCAGCGACGAGGCTGAGTCCGTGTTCACCGCCGTCCTCGTTGCCGACGATGGGCTGCTGCCGCCGCTGGCACGCGTCGATCCACAGCTCGCGGTCGCGATTCTCGCCCGCGCCGGCGACAACGCCCGGGCGGCGAGAACCGCGGCCGAGGCGCTCGCCGCGGCCAGCGGTCCGCTGCTGCTACTCAAAGAGGGCGTCGTCGCCGGACCGGCAGGAGTGTCCGGCTGCTTCGAGATCGAACCCGATCTGATCCGGTCGTTGCTCGCGGCCGCGGTCGACGGGCGGATCCAGTGGGAGCGTGACCCCGACTTCGGGTATGAGCTTGCGGCGGCGGCCCACGGCATCGAGGGCACCGCGGCCGACGCGCTCTGCCCTCGCCTGCTCTACGCGGCCGCCGATCGCGTCTACGAGCACGCCGATCTCGTCGTCACCTACAAGCTCCGGCGGCACGAGCGCCTGGCGGCGATCGAGGGCGTCGATCCCGCGCTGCTCTCGGCGAGCGGCTGGCCGATCGAGCCGACGGGTCAGGCCTGGAAGGACTGATCGAAGCCGGTGCATCGAGTAGCGCGGCGCATCGAGCTGGCCACCGATGCCGACACGGCTTGGACCCGCGCGATCAGCCCCGCCGGAGTCAATGCGGAGCTGATGCCGATCGTGCGGATGACGATGCCGAGGGGGGTGCGTGGGCTCGACCTGAGCGAGTTCCCCCTCGGAGAGACCGTCGGCCGTAGCTGGATCCTGTTGTTCGGCTTGATCCCGGTCGACTACGACGACCTGCGCCTGGTCGAGCTCGAGCCGCGCCGGTTTCTCGAGCGCTCCCGGACGCTGGCCTTCTCGGTCTGGGAGCACGAGCGGCTGATCGAGCCTCTGCCCGGCGGGGGCTGCGTGGTCTCCGATCGTCTTGCTTTCGAGCTCAAACGCCCGCTGCGCCGGATTCCCGCCGCCGCGGCCCTCGCCCGGGCGATCGTGGGGTTTCTCTTCAGTCACCGGCATCGGCGCCTGCGCGATACTGCCCGGCATGAGCCACACGCCTGAGTTTCTCGACGCCCTTCTCCGAGCCCCGGCGCCCTCCGGTTACGAGGGGCCCGCCGCCGCCGTCTGGCGCGAGGCCGCCGGCTTCGCTGAGGTCAGCGTCGACCCTCTCGGCTCGACGGTCGCCCGTGTCCCGGGCGCCGGCGAGCACGCTCCAACCTTCGCCGTCGTCGGTCACATCGATGAGATCGGCCTCGTCGTCACCCATATCGACGATGAGGGGTTTCTCTGGTTCGGCCCGATCGGCGGCTGGGACCCGCAAATCCTCGTCGGCCAGCGAGTAGTCGTCGCCGGCCGCGACGGCGAGGTCGCCGGCGTGCTTGGCAAGAAGCCGGTCCACCTGCTCAAGGAGGAGCAGCGCAAGCAGGTCGCAAAGATCACCGACATGCATATCGATCTCGGCGCCGCCGACCGCGAGGATGCCGAGCGCCTGGTCAGGGTCGGCGATCCGGCAGTACTCGCCGCCGAGCCGCTCGAGCTTCCGAACGGCCGTCTGGCGTCACGCTCCCTCGACAACCGACTGGGCTCCTATGTTGCGCTCGAGGTCGCCCGCAGGGTGGCCGAGGCGGGCGGGGTGGAGGCGACCGTCGCGGGTGTCGCCGCCGTCCAGGAAGAGGTCACCCTCGCCGGGTCGCAGACGACGGCCTTCGCGATCGATCCGACCCTTGCGGTCGCCGTCGACGTGACCCACGCGACCGACGCGCCGGGAATCGAGAAGAAGGAGAACGGCGACCACGCGCTGGGTTCGGGGCCGGTGATCTGCAGGGGCTCGACCCTGAACCCGAAGGTGGCGGCGTTGCTGATCGAGACGGCTGGATCAGAGGGGATCGAGCACACGCTGGAGGCCTCGGGGCGCTCGACGGGCACCGATGCCGACGCGATCCAGATGTCGCGGGCGGGGATCGCGACCGGCCTCGTCTCGATCCCGCTGCGCTACATGCACTCCACTGTGGAGATGGTCCAGCTCTCCGACGTCGAGGCCGTGATCGAGCTGCTCGTCGCCGTTGCCGGCCGGCTCGACGGCGACAGCGACTTCACCCGTTGAGATCGCCTCGGCGCTCAGCGATCAATGGGCTTCGTCCGAAGCGTGGGCCGGGGGCCGCGACTCCTCCGCCAGAGAGGTGATCTCGAGGATTCCGCGTGCGGCGTCCTCGAGCACGTCGCTGGCCTCGTTGGCCGAGCGGGCATAGAGCTCGACCAGGAGGTGGATCACGATCCGCTCCTCGTCATGTTTGTGGAAGCGGACGTGGGTGAAGAACTCACGGGTTCCGGCCTCGCCGAAGGCGCCGAACGTGAGGCTGTCGGCCGCCTCCGGTCCGGCGCAGACCTCGACCAGGTCCTGATCGACCGAGACGGTGCAGGAAGCTACCCAC
>JAQBGG010000153.1:0-12681 GCA_032122625.1 Acidobacteriota bacterium | reverse complement strand
CCGCGACCACGGTCCTCGCCGACCCCGACCTCGGCGTCGCGGCCTACCTCGATCTCAGCGTCCCCGAGCGCCCGGTCGCCGGCGGCGTCGCCGACCAGGCCGATTCGACTGCGCCCGAGGCCGCCGAACCGGTGCCGGTCGCTCCCGCGACCGATCTTGCCCCAGCGGCCACGGTGCCCGAGGCCGCCGAAGTTGATCCGGCCGCGGTGGCCCCTGAACCGGCCGTCCCGGCCCCGGTTGAGGCTGGTGGAACCACCCTCGAGTAAAGCTTGAGGCTTAGGAAACCCTCAGGTAGTAGTTGAGACAGGGATCTTGCAAGCGGCCTCTGGTTGCGTTGACATCCCCCGGCATCTGTCGTAGCTTTGCTGCGAGTTCGCGGGGGAGAGGCCCGCAAACACTCGACTATGAGTCCAGCTTCGGACGTAACCAGGAAAGGCGCGTGAAGCTCAGATGGAGGCTTCGAGTTACTTGGCGGTGATCAAGGTCGTTGGCGCAGGCGGCGGCGGCACCAACGCAGTTTCACGCATGGTCGACGCCGGGCTCACGGGCGTCGAGTTCCTCGCCGTCAACACGGATGCGCAGGCCCTGCGCGCCTCGGAGTCGGACGTCAAGCTTGCGATTGGCCAGGATCTGACCCGCGGCCTCGGTGCCGGTGGCAATCCCGAGGTCGGGGCGGGCGCCGCCTCCGAGAGCCGTGATGACATCAAGGAAGCCCTGAAGGGCGCCGACATGGTCTTCGTCACGGCCGGCGAGGGCGGCGGCACCGGCACGGGTGCCGCACCGGTGATCGCTGAAATCGCCAAGCAGGAGATCGGTGCGCTCACCGTCGGCGTGGTCACCAAGCCGTTTGAGTTCGAGGGCTCGCGGCGCATGCAGCAGGCCCTCGATGGGATCGAGCGGCTCCGCAATGAGGTCGACACGCTGATCATCGTCCCGAACGAGAAGCTGCTCAACATCGTCGAGCGACGCGAGCCGATCAGCGAGGCCTTCCGCAAGGCCGATGACATCCTCCGCCAGGGCGTGCAGGGAATCACGGACCTGATCACGGTCCCCGGCCTGATCAACCTCGACTTCGCCGACGTCCGCGCGATCATGGCCGACGCGGGCTCGGCGCTGATGGGCATCGGCTCCGCCGGCGGCGAGAGCCGCGCCTCGGAGGCCGCCAAGGAGGCGATCTCCTCGCCGCTGTTGGAGTCGTCGATCGACGGTGCCACGGGCATGCTGTTGAACATCACCGGCGGTGAGGACATGGGTCTGTTCGAGGTCAACGAGGCCGCCGACGTAGTCGTCCAGACCGCCGACAAGGGCGCCAACATCATCTTCGGCTCCGTCGTCGACAACGCGATGGGCGACGAGCTGCGGGTCACGGTCATCGCCACCGGCTTCGAAGGTTTCGAGCTGCTCGCCCGCCGGCCGGCCGAGGTTCGTCGTCGCAGTCGTGAGCGCTCGGGCGTGCGCCGCTCCGACCGCGAGATGCGCTCCCTCGAGGTCTCCGACGACGAGATCGACATCCCGCCCTTCCTCAGAGACCGCTGACGGTCTCGATCGCCGCTAGCCTGCTCCGCCGTGAGCGCGGCGGCTGATCTCAAGCGGACACCTCTCTACGAGGAGCACCGGGCTGCCGGCGCCAGGCTGGTGCCTTTCGCCGGCTGGGAGATGCCGGTGCAGTACGCCGGGGTCAAGGAGGAGCACCTGGCGGTGCGCGAGCACTGCGGCGTCTTCGACGTCTCCCATATGGGTGAGATCGAGACTCGCGGGCCGGGAGCGCAGTCGTTCCTCCAGCGTGCGCTCTCAAACGACGTCGGCAAGCTCGAGATCGGTGGCGCCCAGTACTCCTGCCTCTGCGCGGCCGACGGCGGCATCCTCGACGACCTCTTCACCTACCGGCTCGCCGAGGACCGGTTCCTTACCGTCTCCAACGCGGCCAATCACGAGAGCGATCTGGCTCACCTCCTCGATCTCGCCGCCGACTTCGAGGTCGAGGTTTCCGACGTCGCCTCCGATTACGCGATGCTCGCCGTCCAGGGCCCGGAGGCCCGGGGCATCGTCGCGGGCCTCGCGGATTCCGAGCTGCCACCTCGAATGCGGACCGCGTGGGCTGAGGTGGCCGGGGTGCCGATGCTCGTCTGTGGCAGCGGCTACACCGGTGAGGCCGGCGTCGAGTTGCTTGTTCCCCCCGCTCAGGCGCGGGTCGTTTGGCGCGCGCTGCTCGATGCCGGGGCGACTCCGGCCGGCCTCGGGGCACGCGACACCCTGCGCCTCGAGGTCTGCTTCCACCTGCACGGCAACGAGATCGGCCCCGATCGCAACCCGATCGAGGCCGGCCTTGGCTGGTGCTGCAAGGAGGAGACGGGGTTTCTCGGCTCCGAGGCGGTCGCCGCCGCTCGAGCTCAGGGGACGACGGAGAAGCTGGTCGCTCTGACGATCAGCGATCGGGGGATCCCCCGAGCCGGCAATCCTCTGCTGGCTGCCGGGGAGGTCATCGGCGCGCTGACCAGCGGCACATTCGCCCCCTCGCTCGGCCTCGGGGCCGGGATGGGATACGTTCGCTCCGATCTCGCCTCGCCCGGCACCCGGCTCGAGGTCGATATCCGCGGCAAGCATCGCGCCGCCGAGATCAAGGCGATGCCGCTGTACGAGAAAAGCAAGTGACGCCACCGACCTGGAAGGACGCTGAGAGTTGGCCGCAGACGAGAGTTACCCCGAGGACCTTCGATACCACGCTGAGCACGACTGGGCGCGAATCGAGGGAGAGGAGGCCAGCTTCGGCATCACCTGGTACGCCCAGGAGGCGCTCGGCGAGGTCGTCTTCTTCGAGCCGCCCGAGATCGGGACAACCGTGAGCAGGGACGAGGCCTACGCCGAGGTCGAGTCGGTCAAAGCGGTCTCCGACGTGATCGCCCCGCTCTCGGGCGAGGTGATCGCCGTCAACGACGATGCGGGCGAAAACCCTGAGGTGATCAACAACGATCCCTACGGCGACGGCTGGATGGTCAGGGTCAGGCTTACCGATACCGCTGAGGTCGACTCGCTGCTTGATGTCGAGGCCTACAGGCGTTTACTGGCGGACGAGAGCTAGGCCGCCACCCGAGCTCGGCCTCGAGCTGCCGACCCGGCCGCGCCGAGCGCCCCTCTAGCATCACTGCCCCGGAGCGAGCCGCCCGCGCCGCCCGGCCCCGAGATGACCCGCTACACCTCCGCAACCTATCCCGAACGCGAGCAGATGCTCGCGACGATCGGCGTGGGCGAGGTTGGGGAGCTGTTCGCCGATGTGCCCGAGAAGCTGCGCCTGACCCGTCCTCTCGAGCTCGAGGACGGCCTCGCCGAGACGGAGGTCTACGAGCGGCTACGGGCGCTGGCGGCCCGCAACGCCGATGCGGAATCGGAGCTCTGCTTCCTCGGCGGCGGGATGTACGATCACTACTCGCCCGCGATCGTCGATGCGATCACCTCGCGCTCGGAGTTCCTCACTCCGTATACCCCCTATCAGCCCGAAATCTCACAGGGTGGGCTGCAGACGATGTTCGAGTTCCAGACGGCGATGTCGGAGCTGACGGCGCTCCCGGTCGCCTCGGCCGGGCTCTACGAAGGGCCCTCGAGCGTCGCCGCGGCCGGCTACCTGGCGATCGCCGCGACAAAGCGGCGCCGCTTTGTCGTCTCGGCGGGCGTCCACCCTCATTCGCGCGCCACGCTGGCGACGTACTCGCGCGGCTTTCGGGCAGAGGTGGCCGAGGTGTCGCTCGCAGACGGCCTCACCGAACCCGAGGCGTTGGCGGAGGCGATCGACGCAGAGACCGCCGCGGTCTTCGTCCAGAACCCCAACTACCTCGGTGCGATCGAGGACCTCGAGCCGCTGGCCGAGGCAGCGCATGCGGCCGGAGCGCTGCTCGTCGTCTCCTGCGATCCGATCTCGCTCGGGGTGCTCCGCCCACCCGGCGAAGCCGGTGCCGATGTCGCCGTGGGGGAGGGCCAGCCGCTCGGCGGCAGGCTCGACTACGGCGGACCCTCGTTCGGGTTCTTTTGTGCCCGTGAGGAGCACATGCGGCGGATGCCCGGCCGGATCGCCGGGGAGACCACCGACGTCGACGGCCGCCGCGGTTTCGTCCTCGCCCTACAGACCCGCGAGCAGCACATCCGCCGCGAGAAGGCGACCCACAACATCTGCACCGCTCAGGCGCTGAACGCGCTCGGGGGGATGATCTATCTCAGCTGGCTCGGCAAGCGGGGCCTGGTCGAGCTCGGGGAGCTGCTGGCCCGTCGCACCGCATACGCGTGCGGTCGGCTTTCGGCGGTCGCAGGCATTGAGCTACTGCACGAGGCGCCGGTCCTGCGTGAGTTCGCGGTCACCTTGGACGCGCCTGTCGAGGCGGTCCTCGACCATTGCGCCGAGCACGGCGTGGCGGCCGGAATCCAGCTCAATGGCGATTACCCTGACCATGGCGATGGCCTCTTGATCGCGATCACCGAGCGTCACTCGGTCGCGGATATCGATCGGCTCACCGCAGCACTTGGCACCGCCATCACGGAGATCTCCTCAGCCCGCGCCGCCGTTGGGGGCAGCGATCGCGAGGGGGTGGGGACCGGATGAGCGAGGGTCGCGGTCTGCCGCAAGCCGGGACCGGGAGCCCGCCGTCGGGTTCCTGCACCGAGACGCCGATGCAGCGCGAGCGCGCGGTAACCATCTATGAGCGCTCGGTCGCGGGACGGCGGGCGGCCGTGCTCCCCGAGGCCGGCGTGCCCGAGACGCCGCTGGGGGAGCTGATTCCGGCTCACCTCTTGCGGCAGCGGCCGGCCGAGCTGCCGGAGATCTCAGAGCCCGAGATCGTCCGCCACTACAACCGGGTCTCGCGCCGCAACTTCGACCTTGACAGTGGCTTTTATCCGCTGGGCTCGTGCACGATGAAGCACAACCCGCGAATCAACGAGCGGGTCGCGGCGCTCCCCGGTCACGCCCGCCTACATCCAGCGCAGCGGGACGGTCGTGCGCAAGGAGCGCTGGAGCTGATGTGGAACCTCGAGCGGGCGCTGTCTGAGATCTGCGGGCTCCCGCACGTCAGCCTGCAGCCATCGGCGGGTTCGCACGGCGAACTGGCGGGCCTGCTGCTGACCCGTGCCTTCCACGCCTCGAACGGGGAGGAGGAGAAGCGGACGAAGGTGCTGACCCCGGACACGGCCCACGGCACAAATCCGGCCTCGGTGACGATGGCAGGCTACGAGGTGGTCAAGGTTGCGACGGCCGCCGATGGCGGTGTCGACCTCGACGATCTGCGCTCCAAGGCCGACGGCGAGACGGCCTGCCTGATGCTGACCAACCCGAACACGCTCGGCCTGTTCGACTCGAACATCGCCGAGATCACACAGGTCGTGCGCGCCGCGGGGGGGACCCTGTATTACGACGGGGCCAATCTGAACGCGATCATGGGCAAGGTCAGGCCGGGTGACATGGGCTTCGACATCATCCATGTCAACCTGCACAAGTCCTTCAGCCAGCCGCACGGCGGCGGCGGGCCCGGCGCCGGGCCGATTGCCGTCTCCGAGCGACTCGCGCCTTACCTGCCCGTACCGAGGATCGAGCGATTGGAGTCCGGCAACGGCGCCGGCCCGCATTTCCGGCTCAGCTCCGAGCAGCCGGACTCGATCGGCCGGCTGCGCGGGTTTCAAGGCAACTTCGGTGTCTTCGTCCGCTCCTACGCCTACATCCTCAGCCTCGGTGGCGACGGCCTGCAGGAGGCCTCCGAGACCGCCGTCCTCAACGCGAACTACCTGCTGGCGCTGATGCGGACCGGGCGCACCGGAACGCACCTGCCGCTGGCCTTCGAGCGCACGCCCATGCACGAGTTCGTGCTCTGCGGCAAGCCGGCAAAGAAGGTGCTTGGCGTGAAGACTCTCGACATCGCCAAGCGGATCCTCGATCACGGCATGCACCCGCCGACGATCTACTTCCCGCTGCTGGTCGACGAGGCGATGATGATCGAGCCGACCGAGACCGAGACCAAGGAGTCTCTCGACGCCTTCGCGGCGGCGATCGACTCGATCCTCACCGAGGCGGAGGAGAATCCGGCGATTCTCGTCAACGCGCCCTACACCACCCCGGTGCGCCGCCTCGACGAAGTTGCCGCAACCCGCAACCCGATCCTCCGCCAACCGCTCGCATAGACAGCTGCCTCGAGCGGTTGGGGTCCGCGACCGCGCCGCGCCGCCTCAGCCCTGAGCGAGCTGCTCCGGCAACGTTTGCTTCAGCTCGAGAACCGGTGCGAAGAGGTCGCCGTGCTCCTCGACTCGGTCCAGCACGGCCGCGGATTCGAACACCAGTAGATCCGCCTCGGCGTCCCGGTCAGCCTTCTCGACCTCCTCCCACAGCAGCGGCGTCGAGACGGTGGGCTGGGGCCGAGCCCGCAGTGAGTAGGCCGCGATCGTGGTCTTCGAGGCGGTGTTCTGGCTCCAGTCGACGAACACCTTGCCCGTCCGCAGATCCTTCGTCATCCGCGAGACCACGAGCTCCGGGTGGGCACTCTCAAGAGCCTGGGCTACCGCGCGAGCAAACGGTTTGGTCGCCTCGTAGGTGAGTTCTCCGTTCAGCGGTACGTAGACCTGCATCCCCTTGGAGCCGGAGCTCTTCGGGAAACACTCGACCTCGAGCCGGGCGAAGAGCTCGCGCAGCATCAAGGCAACCCGGCAGCACTCGACGATCGTTGCCGGTGGACCTGGGTCGAGGTCGAAGGCCAGCACGGTTGGGCGCTCAACGTCAGCGACCAGGGAGAGCGAGGGGTGTAGCTCCAGCGCTGCCAGCTGCGCCAGCCAGGTGAGCGTCGGGCGGTCGTCGCAGATGCAGAACTCAATCTCGCCCGCCCGGTTGCCGGCCCAGACCTTCTCCGTGCGGACCCACTCGGGCCTGTGGGTTGGGCAGCGCTTCTCAAAGAAGTGCTTGCCCTCGACGCCGTCGGGCCAGCGCGTCACCGTCAGGGCCCGGTCGGCGAGGTGGGGGATCAGGACCGGTGCGATCCGGGCGTAGTAATCGATCACCTCGCCCTTGGTGAAGCCCGCCTCCGGGTAGAGGACCTTGTCGAGATTGGTCAGCGACAGGCGCCGACCATCGACCTCTACTTCGCTGCCTCGGCCCGCGACTTCGTCTTCGCTTTGGAGCTCGGGGACTTGCGCTTCGAGGCCGAGCCGGACGCCGCCTTCGAGCGTGGCTTCGGCTTCCGCTTCGGCTTCGGCTTCGCGCCATCGCCGGCCAGCTCCTCCGATTTGACCGCCGCCAGGCTCTCCTCGAGGGCCGCCATCAGATCGGGCGCCTTGGTCGGCTTTGGCGCCTCCGCATCGACCGAGACCAGATCCTCACCACGAGCCTTGCGCTCGATCAGAGCGAGCAACTCACCGCGGTACTCGTCCTTGTAGCCGCTGGGATCGAAGTCGGAGGCGAGCGAGTCGATCAAGGCCTTGGCCATCTCGATCTCCTTCTCGTTCGGCTCGACCTGATCGGCCTCGCCGAGCAGTTCGGTGAGCTGCTCCGGTGGCACGACCTCATCGGCGAACCGCATCGTCGCCAGCGTCAGTACGTCACCGGTGGCCCTGATCGCCGCGAGGCTCTCCTTGTTGCGCATCACGAACCTCGCGATCGCGACCTTGCGCTGGGCGGCCATCGCCTCGACCAGCAGCGCGTAGGCGCGCTCGGCGCCCAGCTGCGGGCCCAGGTAGTAAGGCTTGTCGAAGTAGATCGGATCGATCTCGTCGAGGTCGACGAAGTCCTCGATCTGGATCGCCTTCGTCTTCTTCGGCGCCAGATCCTCGAGCTCGCCCTTACTCATCACGACGTATTGCTCGGGGGCGATCTCGTATCCCTTGACGATCTTCTCGTAGGGGACCTCCTCGCCGTCCTCCTCGGCGACCTTCTTGTGGCGGATCCGGGAGTGGTCGCCCTCGCGCAGCTCACGAAAGCTGACCGAGCGGCTGGAGACCGCCGAGTAGAGCTTGACCGGGACGTTGAGGAGGCCGAAGCTGATTGAGCCTGTCCATATCGCGCGCGCCATCGTGGTGAGTTTCACGAGCTTAGCGCCGGTTCCTTGCGGCTTCCAGGGCGACGAACGCGATCTTGCGGTCGCTACTCGCGGACAATCGAGTCTGGGTCGAGGTCGTCGCGCAGGCCCTTGAACGCAGGCTGCCGAAGCGTGTCCTCCCGGGTCCACTCGCTGAACTCGACGGAGCAGACCAGCCGCGGCTCGCAGAAGCAGGGATCGGGGCGCTTGGGGCCAACCCCGAGCTCGAAGGGATTCTGGTCTCGCCGCAGCGGTCCAAGCAGTTC
Organism: Acidobacteriota bacterium; assembly: GCA_032122625.1. GTDB lineage: Bacteria > Actinomycetota > Thermoleophilia > Solirubrobacterales > 70-9 > CAXMST01. The sequence continues at coordinate 4,379 of JAQBGG010000153.1, read as the reverse complement.
GGTGAGCTGATCGATCGTGCGCTCGGAGAGGCCGCTGCCGACGCCGCCGGCGAACACCAGGCGTTGCCTCGCGCCGCTCTCCTCCGCGTCGGCCGGACTGCGGTCCCAGACTCCGAGCAGCAGTGACCCGAGCCTGCCGCTGCGGCCGCCTTGCCCTCGCATCCAGCCACCGATCACGAAGTCCTGGCGCATCTTCAGACGGACCTTGATCCAGTCACCACCCCGTCGACCGGGCCGGTAGACGCTCCCGAGGCGCTTGGCGACGACGCCCTCGAGGCCCTGACGGGCGGCGGCCGCCAACAGGGTCTCCCCGTCACCGATGTGGTGTCGCGGCGTCTGCCAGTGAGCGCCGTTGAGGTCGAGGTCGAGCAGCAGCTCCCGGCGCCGCTCATAGGGGAGGTCGACCGTTTGCTTCCCGTCGAGTGAGAGCAGATCGAAGGCGATCAGGGTCACCGGAGTCTCGGCGAGGCGGCGGCGGATCGTCAGCGGCGCGGTGACGCCCATCCGCCGCTGCAAGCGCTGAAAGCTGGGGCGACCGGAATCGTCGAGGGCGACAATCTCCGCATCGAGGATCGCTTCACGCGCGTCGAGGGCCTCGCCGATGTCGCTCAGCTCGGGATAGCGATCGGTGATCTGTTCTCCGCGGCGGCTGAGAATCCGCATCCCCGCTCCCGGCTGGTGGGCGACCAGCGCCCGGATGCCGTCCCACTTGACCTCGAACGCCCAGGCCTCGCCCTCGGGCAGTCGTTTGGCATCGGTGGCCAGCATCGGCTCGATCCGGCCCATGCGTTGACGATACCGCTGCGGCGGCGCCTGCCACCGCATAATCAGCGGATGCTGTTCGAGCTCGACAATGTCTGCCTCACCCGCGCAGGCGTCCGCGTGCTCGATCAACTCAGTGCGCAGATCGATCGCGGCGCGACCGCGATCGTCGGGCCGTCGGGCTCCGGCAAGTCAAGCCTGCTGCGTCTGCTAAACCGTCTCGCAGATCCCGATTCCGGTCGGATCGATTACGAGGGGCGGCCGATCACCGATCGCGACGTCCTCGCCCTCCGCCGCGAGGTGATGCTGGTCCCGCAGCTGCCGGCGCTGGTGCCCGGGACGGTTTCCGACAACCTCGACTTTGCGGCCCGTCTGGCCCGGCGGGAGACGATCAACGGACCGCAGGCCCAGCAGGCTCTGCTGGCTGCGGGGCTCGACGCGAGCTTCGGGGACCGCGACACGGCAAGGCTCTCGGTTGGCGAGCAGCAGCGCGCGATGCTGGCCCGGGCGCTGGCGGTCGAGCCGGCTGTGCTGCTGCTCGACGAGCCGACCTCCGCGCTCGACGCCGAGGCGACCGCGAGGGTCGAGGAGGCTCTCGCCGGGCTGCGTCGCCGCCGCGATCTCTCGATCGTTCTGGTCACGCACGATGCCGGCCAGGCCGAACGCCTCGCCGATGCCGTCATCCGGCTCGAGCCGGCGGCGGGCGGGAGCCGGGCTCGAGCGGCGGAGCGCGCACGGTGAGCGTCGGCATAGACGTCAGCCTCGAGCAGGTGCTCGCCGCCCTTGGGCTCGTCGCTGTCGCTGCCGGGATCGCCGCCTGGCGGCAGACCGATCTCGAGCGCGACATCGGCATCGCCGTCGTCCGTAGCTTCATTCAGCTGACCGCGATCGGCTACGTGATCCAGCTGATCTTCGATGCGGACAACCTGCTGTTCGTCTTCGTGCTGATCGCGGTGATGGTCGCTTTCGGCGCCTACACCGCGCGCGCGCGGGCCCGCAAGGTCCCGGGTGCGATGCTGCCGCTCGTGCTTGGCCTCTCGCTCGCGGCGGTAGCCACGCTCGGCCTCGTTGTGGGCCTCGGCATCTTCGAGCCGGAGGCTCGGTTTCTGGTGCCGGTGGGCGGCATGGTCGTCGGTAACGCGATGACCGCGTCGGCCGTCGCCCTGAACCGGCTCGGGGACGAGTTCGAGGATTCGGCAGCGCGGATCGAAGCGACGCTGGCGCTCGGGGCTACCTCCCACGAGGCCGCGCTTCCGAGCGTCCGCCGGGCGCTGCGCTCGGGCACGATCACGCTGATCGACTCGACCAAGACCACCGGCCTGATCTTCTTCCCGGGCACGATGGTCGGCATGCTCCTCGCCGGCGCTGACCCGGTCGACGCCGTTCGCCTACAGCTGATTCTCCTCTACGTACTGCTCGGCAGCGTGTCCATCTCCGCCCTGGTCTCGGTCTCGCTGGCCTACCGCAACTTCTTCACCGCCGAACATCAGCTGCGGGAACCGCCGCAGCCCTGATCGGCAGGCTCCGGCTCCGGCGGCGCTCAAGCTCAGCCGGCCTCGCGTCCGGCGCAGCACCAGCCATCGATCTCGGGGAACGGTGTCCGGGGGCCGCCGCCGCGGCTCTGGGTGCGTGCGGTTCTCCTCTGCGACGATCCGCGCGTGAGCGAGAGCCGCCGTAAGACGCTGACCCTGGTTGCGACGATCCTCGGCTCCAACGTCGTCTTCTTGGACGGCACCGTCGTCAACGTAGCTCTGCCCGCGATTCAGCAGGACCTGAACACCGGCCTGGCCGGGCAGCAATGGGTCGTCGAGGCCTATCTGCTGACCCTGGTCGCGGTGCTGCTCGTCGGCGGCTCGCTCGGTGACCTCTATGGGCGCAAGCGGCTCTTCGAGCTGGGCCTGGCCGGGTTTGCGCTGACCTCGATCCTCTGCGCGGTTGCGCCGAGCATTGAACTGCTGATTGCAGCCCGCGGCCTGCAGGGGGTGGCGGGGGCGCTGCTGGTGCCGGGGTCGCTGGCGATCATCGCCTCGACCTTCGAAGGGGCCGATCGCGGCCGCGCGGTCGGGACCTGGACCGCGTGGGCTGGGATCGCGACACTCGCGGGTCCGGCGGCCGGCGGGCTGTTGGTCCAGGAGCTGAGTTGGCGCTGGGTCTTCTGGGTCAACATCCCGCTGATCGCCGCGACCCTCTGGCTTAGTCGCCGGGCGGTTCGCGAGAGCTCCGATCCGGATGCATGCCCGGGGGTCGACTATCCGGGAATCGGCCTCAGCGCGATCGGCCTGGCGGGGCCGGTCTTCGCCCTCATTCAACAGCCGGAGCATGGTTTCAGCAGCCCGATCGTCTGGGCACCGATGATCGTCGGGGTCGCCTCGCTCGCCGCCTTCGTCGTCTGGGAGAGCCGGACGCGGGCGCCGATGCTGCCGCTCTCGCTCTTTCGTGTTCGCAACTTCAGCGTCGCCAACATCTCCACGTTGGCGGTCTACGCCGGCCTCTACGGCTCCAGCTTCTTCCTCTCGATCTTTCTCCAGCAGGTCGGCGGCTACAGCCCCTTCATCGCCGGTCTGGCGACGCTGCCGATCACCGTCGTGATGTTCGTGCTCTCGCCGCGTTTCGGCGCGCTCGCCAGCGGCGTCGGGCCGCGCTTGCCGATGAGCGTCGGGCCGGTCATCGCCGGGGTGGGCCTGCTGTTACTGCTGCGGGTCGATGCCGATGCCAACTACCTCAAGGACGTTCTGCCGGCGCTGATCCCGTTCAGCCTCGGGCTGGCGATGACGGTCGCCCCACTCACCGCGACAGTCCTCGACTCCGTCGAGGCACGGCACGTCGGCATCGCCTCCGGGGTCAACAACGCGATCTCACGGGTCGCGGGATTGCTGGCGATCGCTGTGCTCGGCGCGGTGATCTCCGCTCAGTTCGCGGCCAGCGTCGATTCGAATCCCGACCGCTCAGGGCTCAGTTCGCAGGGGGTGACGGCGCTGGAGTCATCCAAGGAGGCGCCGTTCGCCGGAGCCGAGGTTGTCGGCCTACCCGTTCCCGAGCGGCAAGCGGCGACCGAGATCGCGGCCGACGGGGCTGTCGCCGGTTTCCACCTGGGTTCGGCGATCGCCGGGCTGTTGACGATCATGGGCGGGCTGGTGGCAGCCGTCGGGATCCGCAATCCGCCGCGTCGTCACTCCCCCGCGAGTGATCCGTCCGCGGAGCCGGTTGCCCCCGCGGACTAGATGCTTTGAGCGGTCTTGACCGGCGACCCAGACGGCTGACGGGACGTTCTCTCAGCAGGCGGCATCCCATGCCTGACGGGATTCGCGGTTCAGGCATTCGGCCCCTTTTCCCGAAGCGCCAAACACCCGTTCGAAGATTATCGACCACCTCTTCGCCCATGAGGCAGAATTAGGAGTAGTTTGGCGTGCGCAAGGGGGAAGCTCAGGACTAAATGGAGCAAGCACTCGAAACAGGCATCGGGCAACCGTCGCAGTCGCGCCCGGAGTCCGGAGCCGACTCGCTCCCTGATGTCCGCCTGACGGCGGTCCGCAAGACGTTTGGCGAGGTTGTCGCGGTCGACGGCGTCGACCTGGATATCGACCGCAACGAGTTCTTCACGATGCTCGGGCCGTCGG
>JAQBGG010000152.1:0-22962 GCA_032122625.1 Acidobacteriota bacterium | reverse complement strand
CATCCGTCCAGGATGTCCACGGCGGGGGACGCATGGGACGCCGGGGACGCGTAGGGAGACATCGACACCTCCGCCTCGTCGACTGGGGTCGAAAGGTCGCTGGTTCAAATCCAGTCGCCCCGATAGCTGAAAGGCGCTCGTTCGGCCCGCCGCCTCAGGTCTGGTCTGGCTTCGAGTTCAGCCCGCCATCGCCTCGTACGACGCGGCGAAGCGCTCGGCGACCATGCGCCACGAGTAGGCGCGGCGGATCTGCTCATATGCGTTCTCGCCTCGCTCCTTCCTTCCGTCGACGTCGTTCACCGCTTCCACCAGTGCGTCGGCTAGCGCGTCGACGTCGTCCGGCTCGACCATCCAGCCGTTCGGGCGCCCCGATTCTGTGTTGACGAATGTGAGCGGACCGCCGCTGCGGGTGGCGATCACCGGCACCCCGCAGGCCATGGCCTCGAGCAGCACCAGGCCGAAGGGCTCGTTGACCGATGGAGTCACGAGCGCATCCGCACAGGCGAGACCGTCGGGGAGCTCCTCGTGACCCCTCCATCCGACGAAGAAGATGCCGTCCCCACCCTCACGGCGAGCCACGGTATGGGGGTGCTCGCCGCCCCACTCGCCGGGCGAGCCGCCCCAGATCACGAGCGGAGCGGGCGTCGCGAAGCGCGGGCGGGCCCGAACGTAGGCGCGCACGAGCAGCGGCACGCGCTTGAAGGCCAGGAAGCGGCCCACGTACAGGAGCACGGTAGACGGCTCGCCGGTCTCGCGATCGACGAACGCCCGCAGATCCCGTTCGCCGCAGCGAATGCTCCCCGGCTCCCCCGACTCGTCCCAGCCGCGCGGATCGGTGACCAGCCAGCGGCGCCAGCGGGAGAGCCGCTTCTGGGGGCTCGCGATGCGGCGGTCGAAGTGCTCGGTGTCGACGCCGTTCGGGATCACTTCGACCCGGTTCTCGTCGACGCCCAGCAGCCTGAGCGCCTCGTCGCGGCCGTCAGGCGAGATCACCACGATCCGGTCCGACCGCCGGGCGAGCGTCCCAAGAAGCTCGGCCCAGTGAGCGCCGAAGCGCCAGTGCGTCCAGTCGGTGCTCGCAAACAGCGCTCGCTGCTCGGGAGAGAGGCCGTCGAGCATCGGCACCGTGAGTGGGTGGGCCCGGTCGGCCATCCCGGCCAGGGTCGTGTCGAGCGCCCGTGCCAGGTCGGCGAGCCGGGCGATCCGGTCGAGCATCTTCAGTTCGGTGCCGTGCAGGTGGGTGAGCACCGGTCGATCCGGCCAGCGCCGTTGAACGGCTTCGTGGATCGGCGTGAGGTGATGGAGGTGAAATAGATGCGGATCCGTCCACGCGTCCGCGAGGATGCGCTCCCAGGCCGCGACCAGGTGCGCGCCGATCCGCGGCGAGACCGCGGCGAAGACCCGGTCGGCGGCGTCGCCGCCGTCCTCGAGGGATGGGTGCATGGGAACCGACTCCTCAAGCGGATCGCGGCCGGCGGCGCGGGCGGCGATCGCCGGGCCGTAGTCGGCCACCGTCACGGAGAGGCCGTCGAAGAAGGTCGCTGCGTGCGTCAGCGTCCCGGCTGCGCCGAGTGACCCGCAAGCCAGCAGTACCTCCCAGCCCGCACCGTCGAGTGCCCGAGAGAGGTAGCGGGTCACCTGCGCCGAGCCACCTCGCGGGTAGAAGATCAGTCCCATTGCCACCTGCTGCTTGTCCGGGCTCATCGGCGGGACGGTATTGGAAGCGATCGCGCGAGCACCGCAAGGCGGCAGTCGGTGCTCTGGCGGACTTCGAGGCCGGTCCCGCGATTTCCCAGCGACTGACCGACCTCGGCGGCACGACCGAGTCCTACGAGGTCACCGACGAGGCCCTCGAGGCTGCGTCATCGGACACGCCGGAAGCCTGATCGAAGCGGCCGACGCCCCTGCGGACGATCATGTGGCCGCGCTCGATAGAACCCGTGCGGGGCAGTGCTCAGGTGGCGCGTACTCGTTCGACAATCCCTACGTGGCAGCGAGCGGCGAATAGGCCCCCCGCCATGTTTGTCACTTGACGCTAGACGGTTGTTTCTGCGACTCTGTGACCTAGCCTGATCGGCCCAAAGCAACCAGGGAGCGAATCAGCTTCCTACCCGAGGGGGATCTCCAGGGACAGGCCGTTTGCTCACATCTCGACCACGGGGCCCATGGCTACCCCATCGCGGAGCGGCGCAACCAGCCGGATGCTTGCGATCCCGCTGGCGCTGCTGGTGCTGGCGCTGGCGCTGTTGATCTCGGCGCCGGACACGGCCAGCGCCGCGAGCGGGCCCGGCGACACGGTCAAGATCAGCGGCACCGCCTACGCCTTCTTCGGCATCGACGACCGGATCCCCGGCGCCGTGGTCCGGGTCGACGAGTACCCGAGCATCTCTGACCCCGTCGCGGCCGACGGCAGCTACGAGATCGAGGTGCCTGACGATGCCACCGTCACCCCCTACATCGAGGTGCCCGCGGGCTACCAGCGGATCTACCTGCAGACCTTCCACACCTCCGGCCAGGACCTCGAGCACGTCAACTTCCAGGTCGTGCCGACTCTGATCTACCTGGCGTTGTCGGGCCTGCTCGGGGTGCCGCTGGACGAGAACAACCAGATCGAGGAATGCGCGATCGTCTCCACCTTCTCGATTCACGAGGCGCGCGACGCGACCACGTTCGACCCCGGCTTCAAGGACGTCTATCCGCACGGCCTGCCGGGCTCCACGGCGACGGTCGCCCCCGTGTTGGGCAACACCCGCGGGCCGATCTACTTCAACGAGTCGATCTTCCCGGACCCGGCGGAAACTGAGTCCTCAGTCGACGGCGGCGTGGTCTGGGTGGAGGTGCCGCCGGGCTACTACTGGCTCGAGCCCACCCACCCGGCCGAGCGCCTTGCCCCCCTCCTCGCCCACTGCGAGAACGGCCGGCTCATCAACGCGAACCCGCCCTGGGGCTTCTACGAGCTCAAGGCCGGCGAGGAGCCGGATCCGGCGGTGATGACGGTGAAGCTGGGCAAGAACCCCAACAAGCCGAAGCCGAAGGACAAGACGTCGAAGAAGGTCGCCAAGGATCAGCAGAAGATCGCCGAGGAGCTGAGCAAGGACAAGAGGCCGAAGGTGAAGCTCTTCAGGTGATGTGCACCGATGAGCTAGGTAATAAGAAGACCGAGAAGCTCTCGGTGAAGCTCAAGCGTTAGGGGACATCCAGAGTCACGCCGCGAGGCGCATCGGCTCGACGATCCGCGGGTCGCAGCGAGAAACGAATCGGGCCCCCGCTATAGGAAGAAGCCCGCTTGTTGAGCGGGCATCAATAGCCTACCCAGGGTGGGCTGGGATCCCGTGCACCTCGAGACGACCGACGTGCCGCTCTGGCGGCGTCGGCTGCGGCGGGCGAGACACTCGACTTTCCGCCGGATGCGATCGCGGTGGGAGGGGCGGTCCGCTCTCCCCCTCTCCGCAGACGCGCAGCTCTTCTTCATCGTCGGGAAGGCGAAGTCCGGCACGACCTGGCTCGAGAACCTCCTTGACTCACATCCGGAGGTGCTCTGCCGCGGCGAGGGCCGCTTTTTCGGCAACCCTCGGGGCGCGCCCGCGCCGGGAGGCCCCGGCGCTGTCTCGCTCGCCGAGGGACTACTCGCCGATGAGACGCTCAAGGATTGGGCGCAGCGATCGGTCTGGACCCGCGATGCTCGTTTTGAGCGGGTCGCCGAACAGGCTGCCGCCGGCATGGCCGAGCGCATCATGCGCGTCGAGCTCGCGCGCAGCCGAAAACTCGTGGCCGGCGACAAGACGCCGCTGCGTGATACGGGGACCGTCCAGCAGATCAGTCAGGTTCTGCCCGAAGCGAAGATCATCCACGTCGTCCGCGACGGGCGGGATGTCGCGATCTCCTCGATCCACCACATCTGGAATCAGGCCGAGCGCGACGCCCTGACGCCCGCGCTCCGCGACAGGCAGGTCGCGATCCGCGACGCCTATCGTGCCAACCCCGACGGCTTCGTCGACTCGGGCCGGAGCCTCTTCGCGCCCGGTCATCTGCAGGTGATCGCCCGGAGCTGGGCCGAGATCACGCGAGCCGCAACCAAGCAGGGCCGGGCATTACCGGCCGGTCGCTACATCGAGGTGCGGTACGAGGACCTGCTGGCGTCGGGGTCCCGCGAGTTGGCGCGAATCTGCGAGTTCCTGGAAGTAGACGCCTCCGAGTCGATCGTGGAGCGGTGTCTTTCCGAGAACAGCTTCGAGCGGCTCACCGGCGGTCGCGAGCGGGGCGTCGAGGACCCGCGCGCCTTCTTCCGCCTCGGCGTCGCCGGGGATTGGCGGCGGATCTTCAACGCGGGCGACCATGCGGCGTTTGGGCAGGTCGCGGGCGAGGCCCTGACCGAGCTCGGCTACGAGTCGGAAGGCGTTCATTAGGGAAACCGCAGAGGCCCTGAGCCGTCAAGCCGATCGCGGACCTGCCCGTCGCGGGGGGCAACGCCGGGGCAACAAGACGAGGTAAGGGTCAGTAAGGCGCAGGTGAGGGGCGTCGGCGCATTACGCTGGTCAGCGTGACGGCGATCATCACCCTGCTCGGGGCCCTGTTGGTGCTGGTGGCGCTCCGCGATGTGTTCGACACCTTGTTTCATCCGCATGGGCAGGGAGTCTTGAGCGAGAAACTGATGCGCGCCGTCTGGCGGATGACCCGCAGGGTGGTGCGCGGCAACCACAGAATGCTCTCGTTCGTGGGGCCGGTCGCTTTCATCGCCGTGATCACGGCCTGGGGAACATTGGTCGTGCTTGGGTTTGCGATGATCATCTGGCCGCATCTGCCCGATGCGTTCGCCGTCAGTGCGGGCCTTGACGCCGCCGAGCAAGACGGCTTCGTCGACGCCATCTATCTCTCGATGGTCAACCTGACGAGCCTCGGATACGGGGACATCGTGCCGACGGCCGACCTTCTGAGACTGCTTGGCCCTTTCGAGACGGTGATCGGAGTGGGGCTGCTGACGGCGAGCATCTCGTGGATCCTCCTCGTCTACAGGGTGCTCTCGGATTACCGCTCGCTCTCCCACGAGATCGCCCTCCTGATGGAGGCAGAACGCTCGAGCCCGACTGCTCTCGCCGGGATCGACCCCTCCGTTTCAGCAAGCGTGCTGGCGGATCTGACATCGCGGGTAGTTGCGATGCGGGACGACTTCGCCCACTCCCCGATCGCCTACTACTTTCACCCGCGCGATCCGCGGCACGCGCTGCCGGTCCTGCTACCCAGTCTGATCGAGGTCGTCGAGAGTTGCTCCACGGCGGATCGGCCGGGTGCGCTGACATTCCAGGCGACGATGCTCGACCAGGCGATCACGGACTTGCTGACGACGATCGCCGAGGAATTCCTCGGGAGCCCCGGCGATGGAGCACACGAGGCGCTCGACGGCTACCGGCGCGACCACCTCTGGGCTTCGAGCTGACGCCCTTCAGTCGAGCACCAGCGTGAGCACCAAGACGATCACGAAGACGCTCTGAATCGAGTGCACGATGATCCCCATCCAGGCGCTCTGGAACCGCCGCGAGGGATAGGTGAGGAGGAAGATTCCATCCACCAGGGAGGCGGGGATCGTCCACGGCTGGTACAGGGGGTAGACCGCGAACAGCACTCCGTTGACGACCCAGTCGCTCCTGTCGAAAACCCCCCGCATCCGCGGCAGCAGAAGCCCCCCGAAGAGCAGCTCCTCGCCGAGCACAGTGTTGAAGACGGCGAGCACGACGACCACCGCAAACCAGCGCATGGGGTGGCAGCAGCAGGATCGGCGAACGGCAGTCGGGAGGCGTTCGCGATAGCGGCACGATTGCCCGAGCAGCTGAGATCGACCTCCCACAGCGCGGTGAAGGGCTGCGCCCCCACCACCTGATCGGCCACGACCTTGCCGGCGATCCCGCCGAAGCCCAACAGCAGATAGTCTCCCGCCGAATCGGAAATAAGGGGCGCCGCCATGTCAGATCTCGAGGAGTACGAGCCCGGTGCAAAGTTTCCGGGCGTCATCGGCAAGACTCTCGATGAGTCCTCGTCCGCCTGGCCGGCGCCGAAGCGGGCCGCCGAGGGGGCTCCCAACGTGCTCGTCTTCGTCCTCGACGACGTCGGCTTCGGGCAGCTCTCGCCGTTCGGCGGGCTCTGCGAGACGCCGACGCTCGATCGCCTCGCCGCCCGCGGGCTCCGCTACACGAACTTCCAGACGACCGCGCTCTGCTCCCCCACGCGGGGCTGTCTGCTGACGGGGCGCAACCATCACACGCTCGGGCTCTCCTCGATCACCGAGCTCTCGATGGGGTACCCGGCCCACAACGGGATGATCGGAGCGGAGCACGGCTTTCTCCCCGAGACCCTCGTCGAGCAGGGGTTCAACACATTCGCCATCGGCAAATGGCATCTTGCCCCGCCCGAGGAGGTGACGCCGGCCGGACCGTTCAAGCGCTGGCCGCTCGGCCGTGGCTTCGAGCGCTACTACGGGTTCCTCGGCGGCGACACCGACCAGTGGCACCCCGACCTGACCGAGGACAACCACCACGTCGAGCAGCCGAGCTCGCCCGAGGACGGCTACCACCTCAACATCGATCTCGCCGACAGGGCGATCGGGTTCATCAAGGACGCGAACAACAACGCCCCCGAGAAGCCCTTCTTCCTGTACTACGCGACCGGCGCGGGCCATGCTCCCCATCACGTCGAGCCCGAGTGGATCGAGCGCTACCGCGGTCGCTTCGACGACGGCTGGGACTCCTACCGGAAGGTGGTGCTCGAGCGGCAGATCGAGCTCGGCGTCGTCCCCGAGGGGACCGAGCTCTCGCGCCACGATCCCGACGTCCCCGAATGGAGCACGCTCTCCGATGAACAGCGGCGGATGTATGCCCGTCAGATGGAGACCTACGCCGCGTTCCTGACCCAGACCGACCACCACTTCGGCCGGGTCATCGACTACCTCGAGCAGATCGGTGAGCTCGATAACACGCTGGTGGTGGCGCTGTCCGACAACGGCGCGAGCGCCGAGGGCGGCGTCGACGGGACCTTCAACGAGACTCTCTTCTTCAACCACGTCCCCGAGACGCTCGAGGACAACGTCCGCCACTACGACGGCTGGGGCGGCGTCGACACCTTCCCCCATTACTCCTGGGGTTGGACGTGGGCCGGCGTCACCCCGTTCCGGCGCTGGAAGCGGGAGACGTATCGCGGCGGGATCTCCGATCCTTGCATCGTCTCCTGGCCTGATCGGATCGGGGCCCGGGGTGAGATGCGATCCCAGTTCATCCACGCGATCGACCTCTTCCCGACGGTGCTCGATGCGCTTGGACTCACCGCACCGAGCGAGATCGGAGGCGTCGAGCAGTCGCCGGTGCCGGGGGCCAGCTTCCTGCACACCTTCGATGACCCCGACGCGGCTTCCGGGCGCAGAACCCAGTACTACGAGATGTTCGGTCACCGCTCGATCTATCACGACGGCTGGAAGGCCGTCTGCCCGTTCCCCGGCCCGAGCTTCGCCGAGGCGGCCGAGCAGGAGAGGTACTTCGGCGGCCCGCTGACCGCCGACGTGCTCGCCGACCTCGACGAGAACGGCTGGGAGCTCTACAACCTCGACGAGGACCCGGCGGAGAACCACGATCTGGCCGAGTCGCAGGCCGAGCGGCTGCGGGAGTTGATTGCCCTCTGGTACGAGGAGGCGGACCGCTACGGCGTGCTGCCGCTGGCGACGGCCGACCTGGCGCGGATGAACGTCGAGCGGCCGACGATCGCGCGGCCGCGGCAGCGCTTCGTCTACCAGGCCGGCGGCGCGCCGGTTCCGTTTGCCGCCGCTCCCCGCGTCTACAACCGCGCGCACGCCATCACCGCCGAGGTCGTGATCCCCGACGGCGGCGCCGAGGGGGTGCTGCTAGCCCACGGCAGCCGTCACGGCGGCTACTCGTTCTTCGTCAAGGACGGGCACCTGCACCACGTCCACAACTTCGTCGGCAAGGACTGGTTCCGGGTCAGCTCGCCCGAGCCGCTGCCCACCGGGGAGGTCAGCCTCCGATTCGAGTTCGAGCCGACCGGCGACCCCGATATCCCGCTCGGCCGCGGAACCCCGGGCCGGGGCCAGCTCTACGTGGACGGGACGCTGGTGGCCAGCGAGGAGCTCCCCTACACGGTCCTGAACCTGTTCGGGATTATCGGGTTGACCTGCGGCTGGGACGGCAACGACTCGGTCAGCCCCGACGACTACGCCGCCCCGAACGCCTTCACCGGCGAGATCAAGTCGGTGACGCTCGACCTGAGCGGCGATCTGATCGTCGACTCAGAGGCCGAGATGAAGCGGCTATTGGCCCAGCAGTAGAGGGAGCGGCGGCGGCCGGAGTCTGCCTCACCACGGTCGGCCCTCTCCGGCACGCGCCCGGGGCCCTGCTGATCGTCTCCAAGGTCCTGCTTTGGCGTCCGCCAGCGCAGGAGGCCTAGGCACTAACGGCAAGCGCGGCGGGCGATCCGGCCCCTCATGGAGCCCATCCCTCGGCGACGTCGACGACGACCCGCCCTACCCGGTCGCGATCCACCTGGTGACGTAGGTGCCACCGGGCTGCAGGGCCCTCGCGCAGTGGCCGAACGAGTGCACCGCCGGCGTGTCGAAGACCACGTCGTAGGACGACTCGGCGTCGAGCGGGTCGGACTCCTTGCGGTCGATGACTTCATCGGCTCCGAGGGCCTCGACGCGCTCGACATCCCCGGTGCCGCAGACGGCCGTGACCTGAGCGCCGAGGCGCTTGCCGTCACGCCGTCGCCGAGGGCGTCGACGGTACCCGCGACGTCCCTTCCGAGCACGAGTGGCGAGGTCTTCGCATGCAGAAATCGCCCGACGAAGTCCCCGTCGATGATCTTCGCCTCCCCCGCGTTGACCGCGGAGGCGATCACCTTGACCCGCACTTCGCCGGATCCCGGCGTTGGGATCGGTAGCTCGGCGAGCTCGACGCCGTCGCCGGTGGCTCCCATCGCTCGCATCGTCTCGGCCACTGCCGGCGAGCGTATCAGCGCCCGGGTCCCCTGGCCGGGTTTCAGGGCAGGTCGGTGGTTGACGTCATCACGACCCGGCGCCTGCGTTCCCGACGGTCGGCGGGGGGCACGCATCTAGGTTGTGACCACGAGCTTGCCGCTGGCGCCGCCGGCCTCCATGTAGGCGTGCGCCTCCTGGATCTCGTCCAGGTCGAAACGACGGTGCACCGGGACGACTGCGCGGCCCGCGGCCACGTCGGCGAGGAACTCCTGTAGCACCGCGGCCGGCAGGTCGGCGGCGTCACCCCCGTAGGCGGTGAGGCGCACGCCCGTGGGCAGGTACTCGATCGGGTAGAAGTTCTTCACGGTCCATTCGTTCGACAGCATCCCGGTGAAGCAGACCACCCCGTGGACCTTGGTCGCGCGCAGGGTGTCGGGCAGGGTCGGCGTGCCGATCAGCTCGAGTGCGTTGTCGACGCCGTCTGGGAGAACCGCTCGCACCTGCTCGGCCACTTTGCCGTCGTCGACGATCACCTGATCGACGCCGATATCGGTCAGGGTCTCGGCCTTGGCGGGGTTTCGGGTGGTGGAGAGGACCGTCATCTCGCGCTGTTTGGCGAGCACCGCCGTGGCCATTCCGATCGACGAGGTGCCACCGCGGATCAGGATCGACTCGCCCGGCTGCGCGTCGAGCCCGACGGTGAGCGAGCCGTTCGCCGTCTGCAGCATCTCCGGCACGGCTCCGAGGGTTGACCAGTCGAGCTCGCTGCTGAACCCGATCACCTGAGCGGCGGGGACCGACGTGTACTCGGCATAGCCGCCGTCGAAGGTTCGGCCCATGCCGCCCATCATCGCGACGACCTGCTCTCCGACCTCGAACTCTCCGCCGGGGCAGGCCGCGACGACGCCCGTCGCCTCGATGCCGAGGACTCGCGGGAAGGCCACGCCCTCGGCGAGCCCGAGCCGGGTGTGGAGCTCGGAGCGATTCAACCCGAAGGCCCTGACCTCGATCAGCACCCAGGCTGGGTCGGGCGTTGGGACCGGGATCTCGCGAACGCTCAACGCTTCCGGGGGGCCCGGGGCATCGAGCACGACGGCGCGCATCGTCTCGGGCGCGTTTGCGTTCATCCCTCTGTGTCGCCCCTGATCACACAATGACCGGCAACTGATGCGGCCCCGCTTCGGCTACGAGAACGTCGGACCCGGCTACTCGATCGCCGGCTGCACGCCGAGAGTAGCGGTTCCCGTTCCGGCGTCGTAGCGCGAGGCGCGTGAGGCGGGAGGGGAGTACTGTCGCGGCTGTACTGACAACGGCGAGTAGGAGGGGAAACAGATGAGTGCAGAGGAGAACGCCGAGCTCGTGCGACGCGGCTACGCGGCCTTCAACGCCGGCGACATGGAGACGCTGACCGAGCTCTTCGACGAGAACGCTTCCTGGCACACGCCGGGACGCAGCCCGATCGCCGGCGACCATGTCGGCCGCGATGCGGCCTTCGCCCAGTTCGGCCGCTATGGAGGCGACACGCAGGGGACCTTCAAGGCGGAGTTGCTGCAGGTGGTCGCAGATGACGACGGCCACGCCGTCGGCATTCATCACAACAGCGGCGAGCGCAACGGCAAGCACCTCGACGTTGACTGCTGCCTCGCCTTCGAGATCGAGGACGGCCGGGTTACCTCCGGCCGGGAGCACTTTTACGACCTCCACGCCTGGGACGAGTTCTGGTCCTAGACGGCGACGGCCGCGAGCCCGGCGCTCAAGCGCCGGTTCGCGGCCCGACAAGCGGGCCGATGGCTTGCGCAGACTGCTCGTCGTGCCGTGCGCGGGGCGTCGAGATGTACTTTTGTCAGCATCCGGCATAGATTGCGTCTGTGAACGAGTACGCACGCGTCGCGGTCGAGCAGCGGGTCGATTTCCGCTTCGCACACTGGGCCGTCGTGCGCCGCTGCGCCCTCGGCCTCTACTTCGTCGTGCTGGTCTTGTGGAGCTTCCGCTATGGGATCCCCGCCCAACGTGAGCTGGTTGTCGCCTGGACCTGTGGCGCGCTCGTCTGCGTCTCGGTGGGCCGGCACCCCCGGCAGATCCTCCAGATCGCCCTCGACTGGTTGCCGATCGTGGTCGTGCTGGGCGCCTACGACCTGACGCGCGGCGCGGCCGACTCGCTCGGGATCGACGTTCACCTGCAGGCGATGATCGACTTCGATCGTCTCCTCTTTCTCGGCCAGACGCCGACCGAGTGGCTTCAGGCCCGTCTCCATCAGCCTGGCGTCGTCACCGGGTGGGACGTGGCCTTCTCGATCGTCTACACCTCCTACTTCATCGTCCCGTTCGCGGTCGCCGGCGTTCTTTGGGCCCGTGAGCGGATCGCCTTCCTGCGCTACACGAGGCGCCTGGTGACGCTCGCCCTGGCCGGCCTTGCGACCTACATCGCCTTCCCCGCGGCGCCGCCCTGGATGGCGGCGGAGCAGGGTCTGCTCGAAGGGGTCGATCGCACCACCTCGGAGGGCTTCAACGCGCTCGGCGTGGCCACGGCGGGCCTCTTCTCCAGGGGCCAGGAGACCGTCAACCTGGTTGCCGCCGTGCCCTCGTTGCACGCCGGCTTCACGGCGCTGGTGGCGATCTTCCTCTGGAGCCGGGTGCGCCCCGGCCTGCGGCCGCTGCTTGCGTTGTATCCGCTGGCGATGGCGCTGACCCTGATCGCGACCGGCGAGCACTACTTCTTCGACGTGCTGTTGGGCTGGTTCTACGCCGGCGCGGTGATGGCGGCTTGGAACTCGTGGGAGCGACGGCGTGGCGGTCTCGTGGGCGCAGCACCGTGAGCAGCTAGCCCCGATTGGTCAGCGGTCCGCGTCTTCGCCGGCGCGTTTCGGTCGCCGGCTCTCCAGCCGCTCGATCAGGCCGACCCAGCCGGTGCCGGGCGGGAAGGGGAAGCTCATGGCGCCGCGTTCGGCCAGCAGGTGATTTACGGCAAAGCGACGCGCGCCCATCAGGCGCGGCAGCGCGCCTGCGATCTCGGCGCCGTCGAAGCGGCCGATCAGATCGCATGAGCTGCGATCGCGCCGAGGTCGGAGCTCGAAGTAGGCGAGCCCGTTGGCGTGGTGCTCGAGCTCGAGCTCGATCCGGCGAGCGCCGGCCCTCGCCGGCGCCGAAGATCTCGTCTCCCATGGAGGCTCAGCTTACGGACACGATCAGGCCCGCAAGAGGAATCGGCCGCCCGGGGGCGGCCGATTCAATAGTGGGGCGGTAAAAGGGGAGCAAACACCGCCCCCACAAACAATATAGCGAAAAAGTCTTCGCACATAGAGAAACTCGTTGAACTCTTAGGAAACGCTCAAACGAGCCAGGGGCGCCTTATCGCCGGCTCGGGAGTCCCAGTTGCGCGCTGATCAGGCGGAGCTGTCAATCACCCCGAGGACCGCGCCCGAGTCGAGCTGATCTCCCTCGGAGACGCGCAACTCGGTCAGCGTTCCGGAGGCCGGCGCGGTCAACTCGTGCTCCATCTTCATCGCTTCGAGCACAGCGATCAGATCGCCTGCAGCAACCTCCGCCCCCTGCTCTACCGCCAGCCTGAGCACCTTGCCGGGCATCGGCGCCACCATCGCCCCCTCCGCCTCGGCCTCCTCGCCGGTGGGATAACGCGGGACCTCGGGCAGACTCGATTGACCGAGCGGGCTATTGACGTGCCAGCCGAGCCCGTCACCGGCTCGCTGGACGAGATAGGTCCGCCGCACACCGCCGACCTCGAGGTCGATCCGCCGAGGGGATCCCTCCTCCTCCTCACGGAGCCCCCCGTGCAGCACGGGCTCGGCCAGCGGCTCACCGTTGATAGTCATCCACAGCCCCCCGCACCCGATCTCGTACTCAACCGCCAGCTCGCCGGACGCCCCCTCGAAACTGCGCCGCTGCGGGGCCGACGGGTTGTTTCGCCAACCGGAAGGAGCAAAACCGAGCGGGCCGTCGCCACCGGTGATCGCCGCCAGGGCGGCAGCCGCGGCGTGCAGGCGCTCGCCGCCGGCGGCGAGCAACGGCAGCGCGAGACCGTCGTGGCGGCCGAGGAAGCCCGTATCGGTCTCGCCCACCAGAAACGCGGGATGTCGAAGCACGCGAAGGAGGAGGTCGCGGTTGGTGACCAGACCGGTGATGTTGGAGGCCGCGACCGCGGTCGCCAGACGACCGGCTGCCTCGCTCCGAGTTGGCGCCCAGGCGATCACCTTGGCCAGCATCGGGTCGTAGTGCGGAGAGACGACGCTGCCCGCGCCGACGCCGGAGTCGACCCTCAGGGGCAGGCCTCCGGCCGCCGGATCGGCGACCTCGAACTGAATAACGGGCTCGCCGGGGGCGAGGCCCTCGAAGGCGAAGCCGTCGAGGGTGCCCGTCTGGGGCAGGAAGCCGGCCGCTGCATCCTCCGCGTAGAGGCGGACCTCGATCGCATGGCCAAGGGGGCGCACCTCGTGCACCTCGGCCGGGAGTTCCTCCCCCATCGCGACGAGCAGTTGCAATCGCACCAGATCGAGGCCCGTGACCATTTCCGTCACCGGGTGCTCGACCTGAAGCCGGGTGTTCATCTCGAGGAAGAAGAACTCTCCGTCCGCAGCGAGCAAGAACTCGACCGTGCCGGCGCCGACGTAGGCCCCCGCCTCGGCCGCGGCGACGGCAGCCTCGCCCATCCGCGCCCGCAGCTCGTGGTCAACCGCCGGCGAAGGTGCCTCCTCGATCACCTTCTGATGGCGCCGCTGGATCGAGCACTCACGCTCTCCAAGACTGACCGTGTTGCCATGGACGTCGGCGAAGACCTGGATCTCGACATGCCTGGGACGATCGAGCAGGCGCTCGAGGAAGAGCGTCCCGTCGCCGAATGCGCCCTCCGCCTCGCGCCGGGCTCCGTCGATGGCCGCGAGCAGATCGGCCGCCTCAGTGACTGTCCGCATGCCCTTGCCTCCGCCGCCGGCGGAGGCCTTGACCAGCAGGGGAAATCCGATCCGCTCAGCCTCGGCCTGGGGGTCGGCGCCATCGGTCAGCTCGACGCCGGGAAGCACCGGCACCCCGGCCCGCTCCATCATCGCCCGGGCCCTGACCTTCGAGCCCATCGCCTCGATCGCCTCCGGCGGCGGCCCGATCCAGATCAGACCGGCGGCCCCGACGGCGGCGGCGAAGTCGGCGTTCTCGGCCAGGAACCCATACCCGGGGTGGATCGCGTCGGCGCCGCTGACGCGGGCTGCGTCGATCACGGCGCCGGGGCGCAGGTAGGAATCGGCGGCCGTGGTGCCACCGAGCGGCACCGCCTCATCGGCCTCGGCCACGAACGCGGCCTCCGCGTCCGGCTCCGAGTAGATCGCGACCGTGGCGATCCCCATCCGCCGGCAGCCGGCGAACACCCGCCGGGCGATCTCGCCGCGGTTGGCCACCAGGACCTTGCTGATCTGACGTTGCTCGCTCATCGCATCGATCACATCCTGAAGACGCCGAACCGGCGCGAGCCGGCGACCTCGTTGCCGTGGGAGGCCGAGAGCGCGATGCCCAGCGCCGTCCGCGTGTCGCGGGGGTCGATCATGCCGTCGTCCCAGAGTTCTCCGGAGGAGATGAAGGCGTCGGACTCGGCCTCGATCTGATCCTCGACAGCCTTGGTTACCGCGGCAAGCTGCTCCTCGTCCACCTCGGTACCAGTGCGCGCCGCCTTGCCGCGGGCGACTATCTCCATCACGCCGGCAAGCTGCTTGGGACCCATCACGGCCGTCTTGTAATTGGGCCAGGCGAAGATGAAGCGGGGCTCAAAGCTCCGACCGCACATGCCGTAGTTGCCGGCGCCGTAGGAGCCGCCCATCATCAGGGTCAGCTTCGGCACGCCGGTGTTGGCGACGGCGTTGATCATCTTCGCCCCAGCCTTGACGATCCCGCGCTGCTCGTAGTCGGTTCCGACGATGTACCCACTCGTGTTCTGCAGGAACAGGAGCGGCGTGTCGACCTGGTCGGCGAGTTGGATGAAATGGGCCGCCTTCTCGGCATCCTCGTTGAACAGCACGCCGTTGTTGGCGAGAATCGCGACCGGGTATCCGTGCAGCTCCGCCCACCCGGTGACCAGCTGCGTCCCGTATCCCGGCTTGAACTCATCGAAGCGGGAGCCGTCGACGATCCGGGCGATCACCTCGCGCGCGTCGAAGGGGATCCGCAGGTCGTGAGAGGCGATCCCAAGCAGTTCCTCGGGGTCGCACAGCGGCTCCTCGCCGGAGCCCCGGGGCGCGGGTCCCAACTTGCGCCAGTTGAGGTTGCGGACGATCTCGCGACCGATCCGGCAGAGGTCGACCTCGTCGTTGGCCATGAACTCCGAGACACCGGAGACCCGGGAGTGCATCTCAGCTCCGCCGAGCGCTTCCTCCTCGGCCTCCTCGCCGGTCGCCATCTTGACCAGCGGTGGCCCGCCGAGAAAGATCAGGCCCTGCTCGCGGACCATCACCACGTAGTCGGACATGCCCGGCAGATAGGCGCCGCCGGCGGTCGAGTTCCCTGTGACCAGCGCCACCGTCGGAACGCCGGCCGCCGAAGCCTGCGTGAGGTTGCGGAAGGTGGCGCCGCCCGGTACGAAGATCTCCTTCTGGCGCGGCAGGTCGGCACCGCCGGACTCGACAAACCCGACCGCCGGCAGCCTGTTGACCCTGGCGATCTCCTGCATTCTCTGGCTCTTGCGAAGGGTGTAGGGGTTCGACGTACCGCCGCGGACCGTCGGGTCGGAGGCGGTCAGCAGGCACTCGATGCCCTCGACGACCCCGATGCCGGCGACCAGCGATGCGCCCGGCTCGTACTCGGACCCGTATGCGGCGAGCGGCGCCAGCTCCAGAAAAGGCGAGTCGCGATCGAGCAGCATCTCGATCCGCTCGCGAGGCAGCATCCGGCCGCGATCGTGATGGCGGGCGATCTTCTGCTCGCCGCCCCCGAGGCGTGCCTTCGCCTGCTCGTCCGCCAGCTTCTCGAGCCGCCCGAGCATCTGCTCCCGGTTCTCGGCGTACAGAGCCGAGCCGGTGTCTATGCGGGTCTTCAGAATCGCCAAAGTAGGAAGTAGAACTTACTACTTGCTACAGCGTCCGGGTCGCACAGCCCGGCGCGGCGCACGCACTCGCGCAGTTGACGGTCGCGGGGCCGCAGCTGACAACCTGTCGGGGATGGAGAAGCGGCAGAACGGCCCCCCCGCTCACTCCGCCGCCGGTCTGGCGCTGCGGGTACTGGCCGCTGCACTGGTGATCGTCGGCTCGATCGCGATGACGGAGCTGGTGCTTGACTCGCAGCCCGGCCTCTCGCCAACCTCGGGGGCCAAGGTGATCGACTTCGAGCTCGACAGCGAGTTGCTCGGTGAGACGCTGCCGGTGAGCGTCGTTGTTCCGCCCGGAGCGCGCGACGGGCGCCGGGCGCTGCTCGTTTTCCTGCACGGGCGGGGGGAGGATGAGAGCAGCTACCTCGATCAGCAGATGTTCGAGGCTCTCGCCCGTCAGGGAGGCCGGGCGCCGGTGGTCGCCTTCCCCCGTGGGGGCGAGGGCTCCTATTGGCATGACCGCGCCGACGACGGTGCCTGGGGCTCGTATGTATCGGAGGAGCTGGTACCCGAACTGGTCAACCGCTTTGAGATCGAGCCCGAGCGGATCGCGATCGGCGGCATCTCGATGGGCGGATTCGGGGCGTTCGACATCGCCGTCCGCGAACCCTTCCAGCTGCGAAGCGGAGAACCGGCGAGCTTCTGTGCCGTCGGTGGCCACTCGCCGGCGATCTGGGAGAGCGCCTCCGACACCGCGCCCGGCGCCTTCGACGATGAGGCCGACTTCGAGGCCCACGACGTGATCGCCGAGGTCGGTACACCGCCCTTCCCGCTGCGTGGTACGCGTTACTGGCTCGACGTCGGCGACGGAGATCCGTTCCGCGAGGCCGACGAGGCGCTGGCGGAGGCGCTCGACGCTTCCGGCGCAAAGGGCCACATCGTGATCGGCAAGGGCGGCCACGAGGACTCCTACTGGAACTCCAACTGGCGCCGCTACATGCATTTCTACGCGCGCTCGCTGAAACGCTGCCAGCAGGAGCAGACCAAGGCCAAGGTGGACCGCGACCGCGCCAAGAGTGGGCCCGGCGCCAAGAAGGGCGAGTGAGCCGGCCGCCCCAGGCCGGGACCGTCCGGCTTCGCTCCTAGCCTCTTCCGGTACCCGAAGATCCGGAGGATTGGCGATGCCGCCCTTGATCAGCTTTGACGAAGCGCTCGAATTGGGCGCGCTCACCGACCACGACGAAATCGGTGACCTGGTCGAGCGCGCCTGGGAGGTGCGGACCGAGCGCTTCGGCGACTCGACCGACATGTGCTCGCTGGTCAACGCCAAATCGGGCGGTTGTGCAGAGGACTGCGGCTTCTGCGCCCAGTCGCGCTATGCCGAGGCCGATACGCCGATGCATCCGATGATGGAGCCCGATCAGATCCTCGAGCATGCGCGGGCGGCTGAGGCCGCCGGGGCCCACCGCTTCTGCATGGTCACCCAGGGCCAGGGGCTGTCGAAGCGCGACTTCGAGAAGATCGCCGAAGGCGCGAAGCTGGTCGCCGAGAAGACAAACCTCAAGCGTTGCGTCTCGATCGGCCACATCTCCCCGGACCGGGCCAAGCGGCTCGCTGACGCCGGCGTGCAGCGGGTCCATCACAACGTCGAGACCGCCCGCTCCTATTACGACGAGGTAACGACCACCGTCCGCTACGAAGGCCGGGTGCGGACCATCGAGGCCGTCCGTGAGGCTGGGCTGGAAACCTGCGTCGGCGGCATTCTCAACCTCGGCGAATCGCCCACCCAACGCGTCGAGATGGCGTTCGAGTTGGCCGAGGTCAACCCGACCTCGATCCCGATCAACCTCCTCAACCCGCGCAGCGGGACCAAGTTCGGCAACCGCGAGCTGATGGATCCCTGGGACGTCGTCAAGTGGGTCGCGATCTTCCGGCTGATCATCCCCGACGCGCTCTTCCGGCTCTGCGGCGGCCGGGTCGAGAACCTCGAGGACCTGCAGCCGCTGGCCGTCCGGGCCGGGCTCAACGGCGTGATGATGGGCAACTTCCTGACCACGCTCGGCGCCGAGCCCGCCGACGACAGAGCGATGTTCGAGGAGCATGGGCTGAACGTCGCCCGCCAAGCGGACAACGGCTCCAACCCCCGCCCCGACAATCGCGACGGCTGGCTTGAAGGTGAGCCGCCACGGACACCCGTTGACGAGTTGATCGACAGCCAGCAGGAGGCCAGCTTCTGGGACCCGTCGACCCAGCTCCGGGTCGTGAAGAAGAAGGCGAAGCCCCCCGCCTACCCGAAACCGGCACGGCGGCAGGCCGCGTAGCCAGGGTGGCGTGATGGCGGAATCGGGCTCCCGGCGAAGGGCGCAGGCGAAGCGGCCGACGGTCGCTGAGCAGCTTCAGGCGCTTCGCGATGGCGGCCTCTACCGGCAGATGCGCAAGGTCGAGGGCGCCCAGGGACCGCGGGTGCGGATCGACGGCTCGGAGGTGCTGCTGCTCTGTTCCAACAACTACCTGGGCCTGGCCGAGCACGAGCTGGTTCGGCTCGCCGGCGCCGAGGCCTACCGCGATTACGGGGCCGGCTCGGGAGCCTCGCGGTTGGTCTCGGGGAACATGGCCGCTCATGAGAGCCTCGAGCGCCGCCTCGCCGACTTCCACGAGCAAGAGGAGGCTCTCCTGTTCGGCTCCGGCTACCTCGCCAACACCGGGGTGGTCGGCGCCTTGGCCCGGCGCGGTCAGGTCGTCTATTCCGACGAGCTCAACCACGCAAGCATCGTCGACGGCTGCCGGCTCGCCGGAGCGGCCAAGTTCGTCTACCGGCACGGCGACCTCGAGCACCTCACCTGGGCGCTCCAGCGCAGCGCCGCGCCGCCGGCGCTGATCGTCAGTGACGGCATCTTCTCGATGGACGGCGATGTCGCGCCCCTGATGTGGTTGGCGGAGCTCGCCCGCAGGCACGGCGCCCGCCTGATGGTCGACGAGGCGCACGCCGTCGGCACCTACGGCCCCGCGGGCCACGGCGTGGTCGCTGCGGCCGGGCTCGCCGGGGAGGTCGATGTGATCACGGGGACTCTCGGTAAAGCGCTCGGCAGCTACGGCGCCTACGCCGCCGTCAGCCAGGAGCTCCGAGAGCTGCTGATCAACACGGCGAGGCCCTTGATCTTTTCCACCGGGCTGCCGCCGGCGGTGGTCTGTGCCGCGCAGGCGGCGCTCGGCCTGCTCGAGTCCGAGCCCGGGCGTGTAACACGCCTTCGGAGCAACGCCACGGTCCTCCGGGAGGCACTCGAGGACGAGGGCCTGAGGCCCGGGGATTCGCGAACCCAGATCATCCCGGTGATGATCGGCGACCCCGAGCGGGCCGTGGCGGTTTGCGAGCAGGCGCTGACGGAGGGCGTCTACGCGCAGGCGATCCGGCCGCCGACCGTCGCCGAGGGCAGTTCGAGGCTGCGACTGACGGTGATGGCAAGCCACGAGCCGGAGGAGCTGCGCCGCGCCGCTGCGATCATCGCCCGCGCGGTCCGCGCCGTCGCCGTCGGCGAGGGGCCGATCGCGATCCCCGAGCCCGAGGGTGAGCCCGGGATCTACCGACTGCACGGGGATCGGGCTCCGGCGCCCGCCCCCGGCGAGGCACCGCTCGCCGACCGGCGAGTCGCCTGACTTCGGTCGTGGAGCCCGCCCGTGGGCTATTCGTAACCGGGACCGGCACCGAGGTCGGAAAGACAGTCGTCGCGGCGGTGATCGCCCGCACGGCGTCGATCGCCGGCCAGCGGGTGAAGGTCTTCAAGCCCGCGGTCTCGGGGCTCGATCAGGGCGACGAGCCCGACCACGCCCTGCTGCGGCGAGCCGCCGGATCGGAGCAGAGCGACGAGCAGATCGCTCCCTACCGGTACGGCCCCGCGGTCTCCCCCCACTTCGCCGCCGAGCTGGCGGGCGAGCGGATTCAGCCCGAGCACCTGCGGGCGGTGGCCGCGGCGGCCGGCGAGGGGGCGGACCTGCTGGTCTGCGAAGGGGTCGGCGGCCTGCTCGTGCCGCTCGACCGTGAATACCTGGTGCGGGATCTGGCCCGCGATCTCGGCCAGCCGATCGTCGTCGCCGCCCGACCCGGCCTCGGCACGATCAATCACACGCTGCTGACGCTCGAGGCGATCCGCTCCTCCGGCCTCACCGTCCGGGCGGTCGTTCTCACTCCCTGGCCGGCTCAGCCGTCGCCAATGGAGCAGTCAAACCGGGAGACGATCGCGGCGATCGGCCGGGTCGAGGTCCACGTGCTGAAAGCAATCGCCCTCGGCGATGTCGGACGCTGGCCGCAACTCGACGTCTAGGCCGATGGGCCACTGGCGATGTCGCCCCGCAAAATGCGGCATTGTGATCGACCGGCTCCGCCGGACCCACACCTAGGTTCATTCGTGACGATGTCGCAGACAGGCGAACTGGACCACCGATATCTCTGGCACCCCTTCACCCAGCAGCGAAGCTGGGAGGAGGAGGATCCCCTGGTTATCGAAGCGGCCGAGGGCACCGATCTGATCGACGTCGATGGGAGGCGCTACATCGACGGGGTCTCGTCGCTGTGGTGCAACGTCCATGGCCATCGTCACCCCCTCATCGATCAGGCGGTGCGTGACCAGCTCGACCGCGTTGCCCACTCGACCATGCTCGGTCTGACGCATGCGCCCGGGGCCGAGCTGGCCGCCCGCCTGATCGATCTCGCCCCTCCCGGCCAGAGCCGGGTGTTCTACTCGGACTCAGGGTCGACCGCTGTGGAAATCGCGCTGAAGATAGCTTTCCAGTATTGGCAGCAGCGGGGCGGCCGGCAGATGCGACGGACGAGCTTCGTCAATCTCACCAACGCCTACCACGGCGACACGGTCGGCGCGGTCTCCGTCGGCGGGATCGATCTCTTCCACTCGACCTATGACCCGCTGCTGTTCGGCAGCCACCAGGTACCACCCGGGGATGTCACCGCGCTGGCCGCGGTCCTCGACCTCCACGGGGAGGAGATCGCGGCGGTGATCGTCGAGCCCCTCGTCCAGGGGGCGGCCGGGATCCTCGTCCAGCCGCCCGGCTACCTGCGGGCGGTTCGTCAGCTTTGCGACGCCCACGATGTGCTCCTGATCTGCGACGAGGTCGCGACCGGCTTCGGCCGCACCGGGACGATGTTCGCCTGCGAGCAGGAACGCGTCTCGCCCGACCTCCTCTGCCTGGGCAAGGGCCTCACCAACGGTTACATGCCGCTCGCCGCGACACTCACCACCGAGCGCATCTACGAGGGCTTCCTCGGTGAGGCGGCCGATCTGCGGACCTTCTTCCACGGTCATACGTTCACCGGCAACCCGCTCGCCTGCGCGGCTGCGATTGCCAGCCTCGACGTCTTCGAGGCCGAGCACACCCTGTTGCGGCTGCAGCCGAAGATCAGGCTCCTGCACGACATCCTCGAGCCGATCGCGGCGATGAGCGAGGTGGCCGAGGTTCGCGGCCGCGGGTTCATGGTTGGGATCGACCTCGGCCGGCGCGACTCCGCCGACCGGGTTGGCCATCGGGTGGCCGAGGAGGCCCGCCGCCGGGGGGCGATTGTGCGCCCGCTGGGCGAAACGATCGTGCTGATGCCGCCGCTGGCGATCAGCAAATCCGAACTCGTGCGCTTGGTCGAGATCACCGCCGCTTCGATTTCCGCGGCCGTCGCCGGGCTTGGTGGCGACGGACGCCACGCACGACTCGCGGCTGCGAAGGAGAGGGCAGCGCCGGCGGCGGCGAGAGCAGCATGAGCGGCCGCCGCACGGCGCTCGTCACCGGCGCCTCGACCGGTATCGGGCGCGCAACCGCGCTCGAGCTGGCGCGCTGCGGCTTCGCCGTGCTGGCGGGCGTCCGCAAGCCCGAGGACGGCGAGGCGCTGCAGACGAGCGCGACCGGGGAACTGGAGCCGGTGATCATCGACGTAACCGATGCCGCCTCGATCGAGGCGGCGGCGGCCACCGTGAGCGAGCAGGCCGGTGGTGGGCTTGCCGGGCTGGTCAACAACGCCGGCGTCGCCTACACGGGGCCGCTCGAGTTCGTCGCTCTCGACGACCTCCGCCACCAGCTCGAGGTCAACCTGATCGGACATCTGGCGGTGACCCAGGCGATGCTGCCCGAGCTCCGGAAGGCGCGCGGGCGGATCGTCAACGTGACCTCGATCGGCGGCCTCGTCGCGACCCCGTTCTTCGGTCCCTACGTCGCCTCGAAGTTCGCGCTCGAGGCGGTCAGTGACTGCCTGCGCGTCGAGTTGCGCCCCTGGGGGATCGAGACGATCGCGATCGAGCCGGGCAGCGCCGCGACCGAGATCTGGGACAGTGGCCAGTCGATCGCCGACGAGACCAGGGCGCGGATGGGCGACGAGGCCGAGAGGCTCTATGGCGAGGCACTTGATCAGACCCAGCGGATCAGCGCCGCGACCGGCGCCCGCGGGATTCCGCCGGAGGAGGTTGCGCGGGTGATTCACAAGGCACTTACGGTGCGGCGGCCGCGGGCGCGTTACACCGTCGGCCGCGACGCGATCGGCATGAAGTTCGCTTCCCGCCTGTTGCCGGACCGGCTGTGGGACCGGATCGTCGCCCGCAGCCTGAAGCTCCCCTGAGCGGGGCGGTGACGGCCACGCCTTTGGTGGCCGAGCGAATCGGCCGATAATCGCTGTGATGGATCGTCGCCGGCGCCGTAGTAGAGGCATGCAGCAGACGCTTGCAGCGCCAGCGACACAGGCCCCCAGCCGGGGCGAGGCGGTCGACGCCGCCTTCGAAGCTCTCTACCGGAGCAGCCGCGACGACGTCTTCGCCTACGTCGCCGGCCTGCTCCGCGACCGCTCGGCGGCCGAGGATGTGACCGCGCTCGCCTTCGAGCGCGCCTACCGCAAACGCTCCCGCTTCGACGCCCGCAAGGGCTCCAGGCGGGCATGGCTGTTCGGGATCGCCCGCAACGCCGCCCTCGACGAGCTGCGCCGCCG
>JAQBGG010000151.1:0-4100 GCA_032122625.1 Acidobacteriota bacterium | reverse complement strand
GACCCTTAGTCCCAGCTTCCAGGGCGGAGGCTCGATATGCCGCGTTGAAGGCCTGGTCGAACAACTGGCTTTCGACAGCGGCCACTTCTGCCTGACTGACGCGGCCGCTGTTCCCAATCACGTATCCCGCGGCCGCCACCTCGGCCAGGACGATGCAGGCGATCACGACCCACGCGGTCATGGACAGGTTGCGATTGCGTGGGCCCCGCATGGCTCGGGACCAGGCGGCGCTGAGGCCAGGGCCTGTGAGCCGGTTTCGATTCCGTCTGCCCGGCGTCTCCGCTGTGTATATTCGCCACGGCCGCGCCATCAGCCCTCGGCGCCCTGGGCGGCCCCGGGATCGGGCACCGAGACGCTGGTGGGGGCTTTGAGGCCGGCCTTTCGGAACTTCCTCAGGTAGGCGGTCTCATAGGCATCGGCGAAACCCCGCATCCGAGCCGGCTGAAACTCCTCCGCGTAACCCTCTTTCGCGCCTTCGGCGGAACCCTTCTGCTCCCCGGCCGCGACCCCGGCGGCGCGGTTGACATTGAGATCCGCGCCCGACGAGCCGCCGATCAGGTAGCCACCTACCCCGGCACCGAGCACCGCGAGGGCGATCGCGACAGCGACACCCACGGCACGCCAGCGCGTCCGGTCCCACTCTGGTGGCATTGACCTGGCCACGATGTGTCCTCCCTTCGCCGGGGCCGCATCTGAAGCTCGTCGAGAGACAACGATAGCCAGCAGCCTGATCGGCGGCTGGCAGGCTGAGACCGACTCGTGCGGTGGGGGCTTTTGAGCTGGGGCAGGATCTTTCGATCGTGACATGATCCGGTGTAAGCGAGCTAGGAGCCGGCGTGTTCGGCCAAGGTGAGAAGCAGAGCGACGAGACCGCGGTCGAGCACCTCGACGTGCTGATCGTCGGAGCCGGGCTCTCAGGGATTGGAGCGGCCTGCCATCTGCGGGCGCAGTCGCCCGGCAAGAGCTTTGCGATCCTCGAGGCGCGGCAGGCGAGCGGCGGCACCTGGGACCTTTTCCGCTACCCGGGGATCCGCTCCGATTCGGACATGTTCACGCTGGGCTACTCGTTTCGGCCCTGGAAGGAGGCGGAGGCGTTCGCCGACGGTGATCAGATCCTGCGCTACATCCGCGAGACGGCGCGTGAGCACGGGATCGAGCGCTACATCCGCTACGGCCGCCGTGTCTCAGCGGCAGCTTGGTCAAGCGCAACGGCGCGCTGGACAGTCGAGGTTGAGGAGACCGACACCGGGGAGACGACCAGGCTCAGCTGCAACTTCATCTTCGCCTGTACCGGCTACTACAACTACGAAGAAGGCTTCACGCCCGACTTCGAGGGCACCGAGCGGTTCGCCGGCGAGATCGTCCACCCGCAGTTCTGGCCTGAGGATCTCGACTACACCGACCAGCGCGTTGTCGTCGTCGGTAGCGGCGCGACGGCGGTGACACTGGTTCCGGCGATGGCCGAGCGGGCGGCGCACGTGACGATGCTGCAGCGCTCGCCGAGCTACATCCTCGCCCTGCCGACTCGCGACCCCTTCGCCGGCCTCCTCAGACGCCTGCTGCCGACGCGGATCGCCTACCCGGTGGTCCGTTGGAAGAACGTGCTCCTCACGCAGCTCTTCTTCCGGCTCAGCCGCCGGGCTCCGGGGTTCGTCCGCAAGCTGATCCGCAACGGCGTGGCCGCCAGGCTTCCCGACGACTACCCGATCGACACGCATTTCTCACCCAGCTACGACCCTTGGGACCAGCGTGTTTGTCTGGACCCCGACGGCGACCTGTTCAAGGCGATCCGCGACGGCGACGCCTCGATCACCACCGACCGCATCGAGAACTTCACCGAGAAGGGCCTGCGGCTCGCCTCCGGCGACGAGCTCGAGGCGGATCTGGTCATCACCGCAACCGGCCTCAACCTGCTCCCCTTCGGGGGAATCGAGCTGACCGTCGACGGTCAGCGGATCGACGTCGCGGAGACCGTCGGCTACAAGGGCATGATGCTGAGCGGGGTGCCGAATTTTGCGGTCGCGCTCGGCTACACGAACGCCTCGTGGACGCTGAAATGCGATCTCGTCGCCCACTACGTCTGCCGGCTGCTCAACCACATGGAGGCTCGCGGCTACGACGCCTGCACGCCGCAGCCCCCCGGCCCGTCGGTCAAGAGGGAGCCGTTCATAGATCTGCAGGCGGGTTACGTGCTGCGCTCGATCGACCGGATGCCAAAACAGGGGTCACGGGCGCCCTGGCGGCTGCACCAGGACTACACGCGTGACGTCTTCCTGCTCAAGCGCGGCAAGCTCGAAGACGAGGGGGTTGCGTTCTCGCGAGCCCCAGCGACCGAGGGCGCTGAGCCGATCCCGGTCTAGATCGGCGATAGGGGCGGGCGGCGGCGGGCGGCGGCGGCGATCGCCTGGCGCTCGATCGCACGCGTCCCGCTCGGAGCGTCGGCCTCCAGCGGGTCGGTGGCAAAGGTGGGCCCGAGTCCGGCCAGCGCCTCGGCGATCGCCAGGTTGCAGAAGGGAAGGTGATCGGGGCTGTAGCCGCCTTCCTGCAGAACCAGCATCCTGCCATCACAGAGCTCGTCCGCAAGGGCGCCGACACGCTCGGCGATCCTGCGAAAGCCCTCGGCGGTGACGCTCATCCGGCCGAGCGGATCAGCCGCGCTTGGGTCCTGGCCGGCGGAGACGATCACGAGCTCGGGGCCGAAGGTGCGCAGAGCCGGGACGACGGCCGATTCGATCGCCAGCTCGTAACCGGCGTCACCGGTCCCCGGAGGCACGGGCACGTTCAGGGTCGCCCCCTCCCCCGCGCCGCGGCCGATCTCGGAGACGGCGCCGCGATCGGCTGGATAGAGCCCGTCCTGATGCAGCGAGCAGAAGAGGACATCAGGATCTTCGAGGAAGATCGTCTCGGTGCCGTTGCCGTGGTGGACGTCCCAGTCGATGATCGCGACCCGGCGCAGACCGTGATGCCGCTGGGCTACGCGGGCGGCGATCGCGGCGTTGTTGAGGATGCAGAATCCCATCGCCTGATCGGCGCTGGCGTGGTGGCCGGGCGGTCGGACGAGGGCGAACGCCCGATTCCCGGCGACCCGAAGTACCCACTCGAGGCCGATGACCGCGGCACCGGCGGCGAGTAGGATCGGATCCCAGCTCTGCGGGCCGACCCGAGCCGCGGGCCCGACCCAGACCACCTCCCCCTGATCGCACGCTGTCCGCAGGCGCTCGATCTGCGTCGCGGGGTGGACGAGTCCGATCTCCTCCGCGGTCGCGGCGCGCGAGGGCAGCAGCTCGAAGTCATCGAGCCGGCCGCATCGCTCCAGCAACTGCCACGTCCGGGCGATTCGATCGGCGCCCTCGACATGGCCCACATCGAGCCAGCCCGCCGCCCGCCGATCGAGCAACATCGATCCGTTGTCGTGAGCGAGACAGCGCTCGTCATAGATCAGAGCCATTGCCATAAGCGCCGCGCGACCCTAGTACACGGGCGCCGCGCGCAAAGCGCATCGCGGTCTGAATGACTCTACGCTTGACCGGCGCGCTAGATTTCTTCCGTGGCCAGGACCCGGTTGGCAGCCTTCTTCGCGACCGTCGCGACCCTCGCGCTGCTGCCCTCAGCCACCGCCTCCGCGGCACCGGCCGTCAATGGCGTCTTCGATCTCAGCGGCACCCCGGGGCAACTGACCGAGGGCCCGGACGGCAACATCTGGATCACCCTCTCCGGAAGCGGGCTCGGGAACGACCTCGCGAAGGTCACACCCCAGGGGACGGTCACCGAGTTCGACCCAGCCGATGTCAGCGGCCCGGTCGGGATCGCCGCCGGCGATGACGGAAACCTCTGGGTGACCCAGGCCGGCGGGGTGGCGAAGGTGCCGCCGGCGAACCCCGCCGGCGCGACCAAGTTCGCGATCGCCGCGATCGCCGATCCGCGCGGGATCACCGCCGGGCCGGACGGAAACCTGTGGGCGGCGAGTGGCGACAAAGTGCTCCGGATCCCACCCGCCGATCCGGCAAATCCCACGCCGTTCACAGTCGCGGGCATGGGCGCCCGCGGGATCACTGCCGGACCGGACCGGATCTGGGTCGCTGACTTCGCCGGCCAGCGGA
>JAQBGG010000150.1:0-13228 GCA_032122625.1 Acidobacteriota bacterium | reverse complement strand
TAGGAAGTCGCCTCAGAACCCGCGGCGGTTTTGAGACGCCTCGTTTTGAGACGCCTCTAAGGGCCTCCGGCTTGCGCCGGAGGCTCAACGCTCGCCGGTAGCGAACGTGACCAGCGTCTAGAAGGGAATGTCGTCGTCCCCGCCGCCGTTCGATGCTCCAACCGGCGCAGGCGCGTCAAAGTCCGATGTGTCGGCGGGCACGTCGGCCGCCGGAGCAAAGCCGCCGCCGCCGCTCTCCGCCTGGGCGTCGCCGCGAGAGCCGAGGAACTGCACGGTCTGCGCGACGATCTCGACCTTCTGGCGCTTGCCGCTGCCGTCCTTTGCCTCCCACTCGCTCCAGCGCAGGCGTCCGTCGATCGCGACGGGCCGACCCTTGGAGAGGTAGTTGGCGCAGTTGTCACCCTGGGCACCGAAAACGGTGACGTTGAAGTAGTTCGGCTCCTCGACCCACTCGCCGGTGGAGTCGTTCTTGCGCCGATGGTTGACGGCGACGCGGAGCTGGCAGACCGAGGTCCCGCTCGGCAGCGCTCGCAGCTCGGGATCGGCGGTCAGGTTGCCGGTGATCGTGACCCTGTTGATGTTCGCCACTTGAATGAAACTCCTTGCTCGCTGGTTCTGTCATCGAGTGTAAGCGTCGCAGCGGCGCGTTCTCGCCCCCCCGGCGCAGCGAAGGGAAGGTGAAACCCGCAAGCTGCGGCATTTTGTCTTTGCCGGCGCGGGGCGCGGCTCAGGAGTCGGGGTCGGCGGGTGGCTCTGCAGGCGCGGGTGGGTCGGGCGCCGCGGCTGCGGGTTCCGCCGGAGCTGCCGGCTCAGTGGCTGCCTCGGCAGCGTCCGCGGGAGCAGCTGCCGACTCCGTGGCGGCCGCTGCCGCTGCCGCCGGGGGCTCAGCTGCCGCTGCTGTAGGTGCCGCGGTCTCCGCTGCCGACCCACTGTCGGCGGCGCCGTCCTCTTCGCGAGGGCGCCGTGGGCCTCTGTCGTCGCGGGAGCCCCGGTCGTCGCGACGGCCACGACCACGACCACGGTCGTCGTCTTCGTCGCGGCGCATGATCATTTCGGTGTCGGGCGGAACGATGATCGGGGAGTCGGGATCGATCTTGAAGACCCGGAAGCGGAGCACACCGTCGGTGATCCGTAGCGTGTGGTCGAGATCGTCGAGCAGCGGCTTGTCGGCGGTGAAGCGGTAGTAGCGGTAGTCAGCCTCGCCGAGCTGCTCGATCTCGTAGGCCATCTTGCGAAGGCCCCAGACGGCTTCGTGGTTGACACTTCCCTTCGACTCGAGCCGAGTCTTGGTGTCGGCAGCGAGCTTGTCGCGCTGCTCGTCCCCGGCGCGCGGGTCGAGCATCAGGATGAGTTCGTAATCAGAAGTAGTCAAGGCGGCGCGCCACTATAGCGGGGCCCCGTTTCCCGACGCGGGGTTGTGTCTGATGTGAGTGGCCTGAGGATCAACTGGCGAGCCGCTCGACGGCCCCTGGCCGCACTCCTCGCAATCCCCTTGTTGATCACGGTCGGCGGTGACTTGCTCGAGCCGCCTGAGCCACCACCCCCTCCACTCGGCCTCACCCTTGCACCCCCCGGCGGGGGCCCGCTCGCCGGGCCAACCAGGCCGGCTGAACGCCGTCGCGGACACTCGAAGCCGACGCCGGAGGGCGCGGCCGATCGCAGCGCGGCGCGGCAGCAGGCGCAGAGCGGAGGCGATCGACAGAGCGCGGCCGAAAACGAGGGGCGGAAGCTGCCCGGGCGCCCGCCGGCAGGGGCGCCGGACCCCGCGTTCACCTCGCCTCCGCCGGCCCCGGCGCCGGCGCCGGCGGTGCCCGTCGTCCCGAGCACGCCCCGCGCAGCCTCCACCTCCGGGGAGCGGCCCTCCGCCGGCTACCGGGAGTTTGGACCGTGAGCCGCGGGCGGGCCGCCGGGGGGCCTCAGGCTCGGGGGACCGCGGTGCGCTTCGCTTCGATATCGGCGAGCTGCTCATCGATCCAGCTGCCGGGGTCGGTGCGATCGATGATCTCGCGCAGATGCTCGGCCCGCACCCGGCGCTCCTCCGCCGACATCGTCAGCGCCCGGTAGATCGTCTCCGCCTGCTCGGCGATGTCAAACGGATTGACGCTCAGGGCGCCCTCACCGAGCTCCTCATGGGCACCGGTGTTCTCGCTCAGCATCAGGACGCCATCGCGCGTATTGACCGCCGGCGCCTCCTTGGCAACGAGGTTCATGCCGTCGAAGAGGGCGTTGACGATCAGCAGGTCGTAGTGCTTGTACCGGGCCACGGCCTCGTGAAAGTTCTCGTAGATCCGCAGGTCGATCGGCATCCAGTCAGTGGTGCCGTGGCGATGGTTGACGACGGCGACCAGCGCCTCGATCCGCTCCAGGTACTCCTGGTACTCGGGCACGTCCTGCCGAGAGGGCTGCAGGTGGGCGATGAACGTGACCTTCTCGTGGAACTCGGGGTGGTCGGTGAGGAACAGGTCGAAGGCCGTGAAACCGCGGAGGATGTTCTTCGAGAGGTCGGCGCGGTCGACGCGGATGATCAGGTGCTCGCGGCGCCGGCTCAGAAGCTCGCGCTCGTAGTTGGCGATCACCCCGGAATCCGCCACCCGGCGCAGCCGGCCGGCGTCGACGCCGAGCGGGTAGGCACGGCACCAGGTCTCCCCCCCCTCGTGGTGGACGACGTCATTCGCGTAGTCGACCTCGAACTCCATCAACTCGCGGCAGCAGTCGAGGAAGTTATGAACGTAAGAGGGCAGGTGAAAGCCGATGATGTCGTTGGCGAGCAGGCCGCGATAGATCGCCTCGCGCCAGCGCCCCGGGATCACCCGCCAGGCATCGGCGTGAGGCCAGGGGATGTGGACGAAGTGGTGCAGGAACGCGTCTGGCCGCGCCGCCCGGATCAGGCCCGGCGCGGTGTAGAGGTGGTAGTCATGGAGCATCACCAGGGGACTCTCCTGGCCCTCGATTCGGTTGATCACGGCGCGGGCGATGTCCTCGTTGACGACCGTGTAGCCACGCTCCCAGGCCTCCTTCTCCTCGGCCCGGATGTCAGGCGCGTTGGAGAGATCCCAGAGGTAGTGCTGGATGAACCACAGGTGCGGGTTGGCGATCA
This sequence comes from Acidobacteriota bacterium, assembly GCA_032122625.1. Lineage (GTDB taxonomy): Bacteria > Actinomycetota > Thermoleophilia > Solirubrobacterales > 70-9 > CAXMST01. The sequence goes on along the minus strand of JAQBGG010000150.1, from coordinate 10,131 downwards.
CGTTGTAGAACAGGTCGTAGGCGATCGGCTCGGAGGCGACCAGCTCGACGTCATAGGTGATCCCCTCGAGCTCGACCTCGACCGGACCTCCGGCCTCCTCGCTGATGGCGACGTCCTCCTCGGTCATCGCCGAGGCGACCCAGAGCACACGCCTGTGCCCGGCCAAGCCGCTCAGCGCGGTGACCAGGCCGCCGCCACCGCGGCGGACGATCCGCTCTCCGCCAGGGCCCCGATCGAACTGGGTCGGGCCGCGGTTGGAGACGATAATCAGAGGCTCCTCGTCCGGCATCAGCCGCCCCCTTTCAGGATTCGTCGAGCAGGTCGCAGAAGAGTTGAGCGTAGTCCCGCAACAGGCGCGGCGTCAAGAACCGCTCCCGGACCTGCTCCTTCCCTGTCCGCCCGAGCCGCTGGCCGAGGTCGGAGTCCTGGAGGATCTCCAGTGTCCGCTGGGCGCACTCCTCGGAGGAGGAGACGAGGAATCCCGTCTCCCCATCGGTGATCTGCAGTGGGATGCCTCCTACGTCACCGCCGATCGTCGGGCGCGCCTTCCAGAGCGCCTCCGAGACCGTCAGGCCGAAGCCCTCGCGGATTGACTTCTGCAGGCAGACGTCGGCCTGTGACTGAAAGGCGTTGACCTCGATCGCACCGACGTTGTTGAGGTTGTTGAGAATCTGGATGTCGGGATCGCCGGCGGCGTACTGAACGGTGTTGTTGAAGAACTCCCAGCCTTCGGGATCGTCGGTCGCCATCGAACCGACCAGAGCAAGCTGAACCTCGGGGATCTCGGCGGCGACGGCGCGGTATGCGTCGATCACGCCCCGCGGGTCCTTCCAGGGGTCGAAGCGGGAGACCTGCAGCATCAAGGGGCGCTCGGGGTCGATCCCGAACTGCTGGCAGACGTAGGCGGCGTCCTCGGGACTGAAGGCCATGTTCTTCGGTGAGAGCGGATCGATCGCCGGCGGCACGATCCGAACGTTCGGAGCGCCGTTCATCTGTGCCGGCACGTAGCCGGGCTGGTGCCAGAAGCTCGCGTCGTACTCAGAGATGTGGGGAAGGATCAGCTCCAGCGTGTCCGCGTTCGGGGTCGAGACGTCGATGTGGCAGCGCCAGATCCACTTCTTCGCGTTCTCGGGGGCGTAGGAGCGCATCACGGCCGGCTGCGGGTCGTGGACGATGACGGCGTCCCAGTCCCCCTCCATCCCCATCGCGTTGAGATGGTTGTAGCGGTCGTAGGTCTCCTTCTGGGCATCGCTGAGGGCCTCCGGGGCACCCTGCAGCGAGTTGTGCATCAGCTTGGTGACGTTGAAGAACTCCTCGCGGCCGAGGATCACCTGCCAGTGAGCATCGATGCCGATGTCCCGCATCAGGGGAACCAGCGTGTAGAGGATCTCCGAGACGCCGCCGCCGAAGGCGGTCGCGCTCAGGTGCAGGACGCGCTTTCCCTGAAGCGGTTCTGAGAGGGCACGGATCTCCTCGACCAGTGGACGGCCCACGATGTGGGTGTAGTCGGCCAGCGAACGGGCACCGAGATTGACCTCCTGCAGCACGGAGCGGCAGGCTACAGATACTGCGGGCACGTCCTCCGCTTCGCGTCGGGTATATCGCGCACGTCCTCCGCTTCGCGTCCGGGCGTGCGCGACGTGAGGCGGAAGGCCGGCGCCGCGAACGCACCGCATCTCCTCGGGCTGCGCCCTGCGGGGATGCGGGGGTTGGTGCCGCGCCTTATGGCTGGGTGGAGGGCGGGTCGAACTGGGCGCGGGTGGACTGGAGCTTGGCTATGCCGCGGTCCAGCGAGGCGATGATCTTCTTGTGGAGTTCTTCGTTGGCGGCGGCTACGCATGACATCTGGAACTCGTGCCCGGAGCCGAGCAGGGGACGGTCGTCGAGGGAGTTGCCGTGGGCATCGGTGACGATCGCACCGGCTTCCTCGAGCAGCAGGACCGCGGCGGCGAGGTCATACGGGGAGTTGTTGAGCACGGCTCCGCCTCCGACCCGCTCGAACTCGGCGCGCATCCCCGGGACCTGATCGATGATCCGCGGTCCCGGCTCGACGTAGGCGTCCATCTGCGCCGTGATCAGCCGGGTCATGTCAAAGGTGGCCGAGCCGAGATCGAAGGTGCCGCCGCCGACCGACGAGGAATCGATCAGCTCCTCGAGCACGATCGCGACGGCGACCGCCGGGCGACCGCGGAATCCGTAGGTCCAGAGCATCCGGTCGATCGAGCTGGTCGTCGAAAGGGCGGGGGCGGGATCGACTCCCTGGCCGCGGACTGCGAGGAAGCCGTCGCCGCTCTTGATCTCGATCACCAGGCCCACCTCGACGTCGGACATCGTCGGCCCGCCATCTCCATACGGCGCCCCGGCGACGGAGATGCAGGCGGATTCGAGGCCGGCCATCGCCGGGCGGGTGCCGTCGATCGGGTCGACGACCAGCACCCACTCGGGCTCAACGCCGGGCGTCACCATTCCCCGATCCTCGGAGTAGAAGGCGACGTCGGGCGCATGCTCGCGGAGGTGCTGCTCCATCCGGGCCTCGGCCCGCTCATCGATCGCGAAGGTGACATCCCCGCCGACGCCGTCGCCGGCGTGCTCGCGACCCTCGCGACGGCCGAGCTCCGGCAGCACCTCCTCACGGAGCACTTCAGCGAGCCCGAGCACCAGGGGACTGAGCGGGTGATCCATCGGCCTTAACGGGCTTGCTAGCTGATGCTGACGGGGCGGGCCTCGAGCGTGACGTTGATCGTCTCGCTCTTGCCGTCGCGGATCACGTCGAGCTTGATCGTGTCGCCGGGGCTGGAGCCGAAGATGAGCCGCGAGAGGTCGCTCTCGCCGACCAGCTTCTCGCCGTCGACGCCAACGATCACATCGCCGCCGACCTCGATCTCCTGGCCCTGGAAGTCGACGGTCTGTTCGCCGGCGCCGCGCAGGCCGGCTGCGGAAGCCGGACTGTCCTTCTCCACCGAGACGATCAGCGAGCCCGCCGGGGCGTCGATCTCGAGTTTTTCGGCGAGCTGCGGGTACAGCGGGACGCTGGTGACCCCGATGAACGCGTACTCGGCCTTGCCGTCATCTCGCAGATCCTCGATTGAGCGCTGGACGACGTTGGATGGGACCGCGAAGCCGACTCCCTCGTTGCCGCCCGAGGTGGTGTTGATCTGTTGGTTGACCCCGATCACCTGGCCGTTCGGATCGATCAGCGGACCACCCGAGTTGCCCGGGTTGATCGAAGCGTCGGTCTGCAGCGCCCCGTCGATTCTGAAGTCGGTCAGCGATTCGATCGATCGATCAGTCGCCGAGATGATCCCGATCGAGAGCGACTGCTCCTGCCCGAAGGGGCTGCCGATCGCCGCCACCGGCTCACCGACCGGGACCTTGTCTGAGTCGCCGAGCTTCAGCGGCTCAAAGGAGATGCCGTCCGGCTCGATCTTGAGCAGCGCAATGTCCGCGTTGAGATCGACGCCGACGATCTTCGCCGGTACCTGGTTGCGATCGGGGAACTCGACGAAGACCTCGTCCGCCTCGTTGATGCCGGTGGCGCCCGGGGTCTCGGCGTCGGTGACCACGTGGGCGTTGGTGACGATCTCGCCGTCGTCGGTGACGACGAAGCCGGAGCCCTGCCCGCCACCGCCGCCGAGTGCGTTCGGATTGCCGAACACGGAGCGGACGGTCACCACGCCCTTGGTGGCGTCGGCGTAGACCTTCTGCGCATCGAAGCTGCCGGTCCCGACCGTCGCGCTCGGCGTCGGGCCCTCGGTGGTGGGCTCGGCGACAGCGGACCCGGAGCCTGAGGTGCTTGTATCGCCGTCTCCGCAGCCGGCGGCGAACACGGCCAGCAGCGCTGCTGCGAGCGCCGTGGCGATCCCGTACCTGGGGCTCATGCGTCCACCAGGACCGTCGCCGGAAGCGTCAGCGTGAAGGCGTAGTCGGTACCAGGCCCGTCGTCGGCGACGGCGATCTTCCCCCCGGCTTCGCTGATCTCGGTGTCGATGGTGATGGTCGTTCCTTCTGGCGTGTGCATGATCGCGTTGTCGATGAGAATACGCAAGATCCGTCGTGTTCGTCCGCAAACCGCTCTGGCAAGCGGTTTCTCGGTCGACCCGTCGACCGCTCGGATGAATGACGCCGTGACCGCCGCGAGCTTCCGGGAGCCTGATGGGGGGCCTGCACACGGGCTGGCTGCGGCGCCCACCCCGGGCCGGGCCGTAATCGATCATCTAGTTTGATTGCCGACCGATGTTGGACCCGAGGATCTACCGGGCGGCGTTCCTGCCCGTCATTGCCGCGCTTGCGGCGCTGATGTTCTCCCTCGAGGAGGCGCCGCAGCCGCTCGAGGGACCGATCAGCACCCCCGTCTTCAAGGGCCGGGAGAGCGCCCGCCTGGCGCGCTCGATCGCGACGCTGGCCCCGGTGCGCACACCGGGATCGGTCGGCGACATCGCCGTTGCCGACCAGGTGAAGGAGAGCTTTGGCTCGGTGACCGGTGGCGAAGTCTCCGAGCAAAGCTTCGAGGTGGACGGGCAGACGGCCGAGAACGTGATCCTGACCCTTCCCGGGCTGAGGCCGGAGACACTGCTCGTCCTCGCCGCCCGCGACAGCGAGGCCGGCGCGGGCGCGACGACATCGGCGGCAGCGACGGCGACCCTGCTGACCCTGGCCGACACGCTCGGCAGCTCCAGGCATGAGCGGACGATCGTCCTGGCCTCGGTCTCGGCAACCGCCGACGGCACCGAAGGGGTCCGGCAGCTGATCGACCAACTCCCGGTCGAGCGCGGCATCGAGGCCGCGATCGTCATTCAGCAACCCGGCGTCGAGGAACGCCTGCCGCCCTTCGCCTTCCCCGGTCGAGCGGGGACAGCGATGGTCCCGCCGACTTTGATCGGGACCGCAACCGAGATTGCCACGGTGCAATTCGGCGAGCCGGCCTACCCGATCGATGGCTGGCAGGCGTTCTCTCGACTGGCCCTCCCGGTTGGGATCGGACCAAGCGCAGCTCTCGCCGACGAAGGGGTCGATGCGATCAGCATCTCCGGATCAGGTGAGCGCCCCCCCGATCCCGACAGCTCGCTTCCGGAGAACGTCTCCAGCGAGACAATGTTCATGGTCGGCAGCAGCGCCCTCGGTCTCCTGCTCACCCTTGATGAGGCAAAGACCGGCATCGAGGGTGGCCCGGCCCACTACATAAAGATCGGCGACAACCTCCTGCCCGGCTGGCCGTTGAGCGTGCTGGCGCTGGCACTGATCCTGCCGGCGTTGCTGGCCGCCGGTGACGTCTGGCTGCGCGATCGGCGTCGCAACCCCCGGGCGACGCGACGATCGATCCCCTGGGTCCTCGAGCGAGGGCTGCTGCCGCTCGCGGCGCTGCTCGTCGCCTACCTGTTCGGTCTCGTCGGATTGATCCCTCGCCCCGACTTCCCCTACGATCCGGGCCGGTTCGGGGCCGGCGGCGACGGCCCGGTCACGCTAGCCGTGATCCTGCTCGCGATCGCACTCGCGGCGTTGCTGATCAGACCTCTGCGCACGCCTCTCGACGCCGAGCCACAGACGCTCGCGGCAGCGGCCGGACTGACCTGCTCGGTCGCCGTTCTCGGAATCTGGCTGCTGAATCCCTTCATGGCGCTCCTGCTTGTTCCGGCGGCCCACGTCTGGCTGTTGCCCGCGCGCGCCCAGGGGCCGCCGCGGTCAACCACGATTGCGATCTTCGCCTTGATCTCGCTGATCCCGATCCTGCTCGCCGGCGCCGAGGTTGCAGGCTCGCTCGATCTCGGCATTTCCGCGCTCTGGCAGCTGTTGCTCTTGATCGGGAGCGGCCAGATCAGCATCCTCATTGCGCTGCTCTGGTGCCTGCTGATCGGCGGGCTGCTCGCTGCCGTCGTCGCCGCAAGGGCCCGACTCTCACCCGAGCTGATCGGCGCCAGAGGCCGGACGCGAGGCCCCTCCGGCTACGCCGGTCCCGGTTCGCTGGGCGGCACGCCGTCGAGCCTGCCAAGAGCGTAAACCGACCGACCGTCTACTCAGAGCCGGAGTGCTAAAGGCTCGGATGCTGCGGCCGATCTATGGGTGAGGCTTTCTGTGTGTCGCAACTCTGTTGCGACAGCCTCGACCAACTACCCAAAACGCCAGAGTGAATATGTGTGCTAAATCCGAACATCTCGGGTACGTCCAGCAACGCGTCGCCAGGGGCGAGTACCGCGTCAACTCCACCAGGGTTGCCGCCGCGATACTGCAGCGAATCGGAGCGATCGCGCTTGACCGTGAGGTCAGCGGCGTCCTTGACCGTGAGGTCAGCGGCGTAGGTGATCGTGACCGAGGACCGGTATCGCTCGTCCGTCCGGTGGCCTAAGCCGGACACCGCTACCCGACACGATCCGTCCAACTTCAGCGAACTCGCAGCCGAGCGAGGCCATGGCCTTGTACGCCGCTCCCACCCGCGAGCGGGGCAGAACGCTGAGCAACTCGTAGTCCTCGCCGCCGAGCGCGATCTCGAAGCGGTCGCGCCCAGAAGCGGCGGAGACCTCTTCGACGCCTTCGACAAGCGGCACCTGGCCCATCTCGATCTCGATCCCGACGCCGGAGGCGGCGGCGAGCTGCTCGAGATCGGCGCCGAAGCCGTCGGAGATATCGACCATGGCGACCGCACCCGCGGCCGCCAGCGCGGCTCCTTCACGCAGCCGCGGCTCGGGCCTCAGTTGGGCATCGAGCAGGACCCGGCGAGCCGGCTCGCGGATCGCATCTCCAAGTCTCGGATCCTCGAGCAGCATCAACCCCGCGGCGGCTCCGCCGAGGGCTCCGGTGAGACAAACGGCCTGACCCTCCAGCGCACCATCGCGACCGACCAGGGCGGCCGCCGTGGGTGCGTGGCCGACCACCGTGATGCAGAGCGCCAGCGCCGGCGCCACGGTCAGATCCCCACCGAGCAGGACGACACCGGTTTGTTCGGCGCAGTCCGCGAGCCCATCACAGATCTCGAGCACCTCACCATCGGAGAGATCCTCGGGGAGGCCGAGCCAGACATAGGCCTCCCCGGCCCGCGCACCCATCGCGGCGAGATCGCTGAGAGCGACGGCGAGCGCTTTATGCCCAATCGCCTCGGGGGGGCACCAGCGGCGACGGAAGTGGACACCGTCAACGACGGCGTCGACGCTCGTTGCCGTCGCCCCGGCGGGCACCGTGACGGCTGCATCGTCGCCGATCCCGACGACGTGCCCCTGCCCCCGTCCGTGCGGCGGTCGTAGCCGTTCGCGGATGGCCGCGATCAGGTCGAACTCCGGGGAGTGGCGCATCTGTGGCTCGCGCGGCATCCCTGCATTCAACCGCTAGTTGGCGATCTAGATCGGAACGGCGTTGATTGCCTGAAAGAGCGTCAGCAGAACGGTCGCCGCGATCAGCGGCCGGTCACGTGAGACGGCCGCCAACGGCAGCACCCAGATCACGTACCAGGGAACCAGCCAGGCGCTCGCGATCAGCAAGCCGAACGTGCCCCAGCCGGCCGCCCGGATCCAATCGGCGCCCCGCAGGACCCAGACGAGCAGACCGATCAGGCCGATCCCATAGAACGCGGCGAACAGGTAGCGGATCGGATCGACTCCGACGTCGAAGATCCGCGAGAGCGTGCCGGGAACGCTCCAGCGGCTGACGGTCTGCTGGTTGTCGCCGGCGACGGCGAGGGCCGCCCCGACCTCGGTCCCAAACAGCAGCAGGCCCACCGCCGCCACCGCCAGGGCGCCGATCAGCAGGCCGGCGCCGAGCCGGCCTCGGCGGGACGAGCCGGCGATCGCGAAGGGTGCGTAGATCGCCCCGGCGGTCTTGATCGAAACCGAGGCCACGAGCGCAACGCCGGCGCCGAGGGGGCGAGCGGTGAGCAGGGCGAGCACGCCGAGCAGCGCCAAGGCGACCATCAGGCCGTCGTTGTGGCCGCCGCCGACGACGTGCACGAGGACCAGAGGGTTGAGCACGACGAAGGCCGCCGCGGGCGCTGCGGCGAGCCCTCGGAGCCGCGCCAGGCGAGCGGTCAGCAGCGCGATCGCGGCGACCGAGAGCCCGGCGATCAACTTCAGCGACCACAGCGCGAAGCCGACGCCGACCGCGGCCAGCGGATAGGTGATCAGCGTGAACAGGGGCCCGTAGACGCTGACCGAGAAACGGAAGTCGCCGACCCGCTCGGCCGCCTGGTCGGAGGGCAGCGCGGCGGGGGCGTACTCGTAGGGGTTGAGTCCCTCCTCGACCCCCAGCCTCCCGTAGGAGATGTAGCTGAAGAGATCAAGCGAGAGCAGCGGCGGCGCCAGCGTGAAGAGGGTCAGCAGGACGCCGATCAGCAGCCAGAGCGCGCGGCTGTCGAATCGTTGCGAGAGGTACCACAGCGCGGCCCAGGCAAGGCTCGTCAGATAGAGCAAGGCCAGGAACAGGCCGGGGGAGATCGCGAGGCCCTCGCCGAACACGCCGAGGATCCAGCGAGGGGCGTCGGTAGCGGCGGCCGGCACCAGATCCGGTCCCGCGACGGCCAGCAGCGCCGCGCCGACGGCGAGTAGCACGGCCGCGACCGCCGCCGCCCACTGGACGGCGCGGCCGGCCGCCGGCGACCTGGTTACGGGGGAGATCCGATTCATCCTCTCGGCGGGCAGCGTACGCGCCGGGCCCGTCAGCCGGGCCCGGCGGCCCCGGCCCCTGGATCGAGAGCCACGAGCAGGCCGCCACAATGGCGACGTGCGGCGCGCCCTCTTCATCGATGCCCTCGGCACCATGCTCTGGCTCGAGCCCCCGTGGGAGCGGGTTGACCCCGCGGCGGTGCGTGGGATTGATCCCGCCCGCGTCCGCGACGGCTTCATCGCCGAGATGAGTTACTACATGGAGCGCACCGATGAGGGATCGGACCCCGACTCGCTCGCCGACCTGCGCCGACGCTGCGCCACCGTACTCTCCGAAGGTGTCGGCCGCGAGATCACCGTCGCGACGATGATGGACGCGATCCACTTCAGCGTCTTCGATGACACCCTGCCGGCCCTGCGGCGGCTGCGCGCCGCGGGGGTGCCGATCATCTGCGTCTCCAACTGGGACTGCTCGTTGCCGGGCGTGCTCGCCAACATCGGCCTCGCGCCCCACCTCGACGGGGTCGTCACCTCGGCAACCGCCGGCGCCCGCAAGCCCGATCCCGCGATCTTCGCGCCGGCGCTGGAGCTGGTGGGGTGCGGACCGTCCCAAGCGCTGCACGTCGGCGACAGCCCAGACGATGTCGCCGCCGCCCGGAGTGCGGGGATCGAGGTCTTGCGCATCGACCGGTCGGGCGGGGGTGACATCGCCTCCCTGGCCGAGATCGGCAACCATCTCGGCGCGTGAGCCTGCCGCCGAACATCGATCCACCCGAGACCCCGACCTCGGACCGGCTACCGACCGAGCCCTCCTACATCGGGGTGCCGCGCAGCGCCGTGGGATGGCTGGAGATCGGCGGCGCCATCCTGGTCGTGCTTGGCGCGTCGATCGTCGGCTTCATCCTGATCAGCCTCGTCGACTCCTCTCTGCTCGACGCCAACACCGAGGACGAATCCGATGGCGCCGCCCTCGGTCTGCAGGCCTTCACGGTGCTCGGGTTCATCGGCGCGGCGTTCGGCGCGACGATGATCGCCAACGGGGACGGCGGCGCCGACGCTGCGCGACGCCTCGGCCTGGGGCGGTTCGGCCCGCGAATCCTGACCACGATCGCGATGGCGGTCGGGCTCTACCTACTCGCCGGCCTGTTGATAAATGCCGTCTTCAACCCCACCCAGGAGGACATCGCGGAAACGCTCGGGGCGGGCGACGGCGCCCCACTGCTCGTGACCGTCGCCGCTGGGGTGCTGATCATCGGCGGTGCGGCGATCAGCGAGGAACTGTTCTTTCGCGGCCTGCTCTTCGGCGGCTTGCGACAGCGGCTCTCTCTGTGGCCCGCAGCGGTGATCTCCGGTGTGATCTTCGGCCTGCCGCATCTGCCGACCGGGGATCTGGCGGTGGTGCTCCAACTGTCGCTGTTCGGCGTGATTCTCGCCTGGGCCTATGAGCGCACGGGGGTCCTCTGGACGGCGATTGCTCTGCACGCCATGAACAACACGATCGCCTTCCTCGTCCTGATCGACGTGCTCAAGGTTTGAGCTTCGCGGATCG
>JAQBGG010000149.1:0-5593 GCA_032122625.1 Acidobacteriota bacterium | reverse complement strand
AGGGGCGGGGCCTGTACCGCACCTTCCGCTGGGGCAAGAACGTCGAGCTGTTCTTCCTCGATGAGCGCTCGTTCCGAAGCGCCAAGGCATCCGCGGACGAGACCTGCGACAACACGGGCTCTCCGGATCTCGCCCCGACCGCGCCCGATGGCAAGCGTGCGCTGTTCGCGCTTCTGATTCCGTCGCTGGCCAACCCGGTTTCGCAGGCCTGCAAGAGTGCGATCAACGACCCGGACCGGACGATGCTCGGCGCGGCGCAGCTGCGGCGCTTCCTCAAAGACATCTCGCGCTCCGATGCTCGCTGGAAGCTGATCATGAACGAGACCCCGATCCAGCAGTTCTACGGCCTGCCCTACGACCGCTGGGAGGGCTACGCGTACGAGCGGGTCAAGCTGCTGAAGGAGCTGCAGGAGCGCGGCGTCGAGAACGTCGTCTTCTTCACGACCGATACCCATGCGGCGTTCGCGAACGTCGTGCGCGAGCGGACCTTCGACGACGATGTCGCGCCCGTGAACGCCGGCGCCCTTGCCTCCGATACCCCCTACCAGGACTACGTGATCGGCCCGGTGGCGACGGCGCAGTTCTGGCCGGAGATCGATTCGGTCACAGGTGGCGATGGCGACGGGGATCTGCTCTCGCAAGCGTTCTTCAAGCCGGACCCGCCGAACGGCGTCGGAATGTTCTGCTCCCAGGGGGATCAGAACAGCTACGCCGAGATCACCGCTGCCAAGCGGAAGCTGAAGATCGCCTATAAGACGGAGACCGGGGAGACCGTCACCGACGTCGATGACACGCCCTGCGGGCCTTACGTGCTGAGCCCGTGATCGCCCGGCAGCGGCCGGTTCATGGCCGTGCCGGATGACCGGCCCCGGCGCTCTCGGCGGTGCGGTCGGAGAGCACAGCCCGGATTCCCATTCAGTAGGAACCGGCAGCGCCGATCACAGTCGAGAGGAAGCCGAGGGTGAGGTTGCCTCAGGTCGTCTCGGGCGCGACCTTCCAGCCGGTGGCGCGGTGCTTTACGTATCCGGCGGCGACGAGTTCGTCCAGGGCGCGCTCGATCTCGGGCCGCTGGCCCTCGACTCTGCCCTCGGACGCGATCAGCGCCGGAGTGTTCAGGGTCGGCTGGTCCTGGAGGTTCTGGAGGACCGCTCGGGCGATGTCGCTGAGGTCGTGCACGGCGGCGGAGGATAGCTGGGCGCGGAGCTTCGGTGGCAGGCCGCCGAACGTCGCCAATCGCATCAACTGCTACGGTTCGCGGCGTCGGGTAGCCCCCGCACAGCACTTAGTGGCTGAGATACGGGCGCCCGAGAGGTTCTATTTCTTCGTAGCGCCACCGCACCGAGCGGTACCCACGGCGCCCTCCGGGGACACTCGAATCTCCCCTACATATCCCACGCGCCGGAATCCTTTCGGCGCTCGCTCACAAGGAGCAAGACTTCACATGTCAACTTCCACGCCTACCTCAACATCATTCGCCGATCTCGGCGTATCAGCACCTGTCGCTGACGCCTTACGTACTCGCGGCATCAGGGAGCCGTTTCCCGTTCAGAAGCTCGTAATAGAGGACGTACTCGAGGGCACAGACGTCCTCGTTCAGTCCCCGACCGGTTCCGGCAAGACGCTCGCCTTCGGAGTACCGATGGTCGAGCGTCTCGACTCCAACGGCCCGAAGCCGGCCGCGCTGATCCTCGCCCCGACCAGGGAGCTCGCCTGCCAGATCGTCGACGAAATGCAGTCGGTCTGCCACGCCCGGGCCCTGAAGATCGCCCCCGTCTACGGCGGCGTCGGCATCCAGCCCCAGATCAGAGCGGTCCGCAAGTCCCATATCGTCGTCGCGACGCCTGGTCGGCTCGAGGATCTGATCCAGCGCCGGGCAATCGATCTCGGCCGGATCCGCATCCTCGTACTCGACGAGGCCGACCGGATGCTCGACATGGGCTTCAAGCCCCCCGTCGATCGGATCGTCGGCCTCCTGCCGAAGAAGCGCCAGACCCTGTTCTTCTCGGCGACGCTCGAGGGAGCTACCGGCAAGCTGGCCTCCGAGTACACCTACAAGCCGCGGACTCACACACATGCCCCAAAGCAGGAACGCAAGGCCGACATCAGCCATCGCTTCGCCTCGGTGCCCTCGCAGGCCGCCAAAATCGAGAGCCTGCTGTCTGAGCTCGAGCACACCGACAGTGGCCGCACGCTGGTCTTCGTCCGCACCAAGCGCGGCGCCGACCGGCTGGTCAAGAAGCTCAAGGCCGAGGGCGTGAAGACGCTGGCGATGCACGGCGACAAGTCGCAGTCGCAGCGCCAGAAGGCCCTCGCCCGCTTCGAGCGCGGCGAGCTGCAGACGCTGGTGGCGACCGACGTCGCCGCTCGCGGCATCGATGTCGCGGAGATCACCCACGTGATCAACTTCGACATGCCCGAAGACGCCGACACCTACACGCACCGCACCGGTCGCACCGGCCGCGCAGGGGCGACCGGTGAGGCCGTCAGCTTCGTGCTCAACGACCAGCGGGGTGAGATGCGCGGGATCGCCAAGGCACTCGGCGTGCTCGACCAGTACCACGATGGCGTCGGCAGCTCGCCCGCGGAGCGCAACGGCTCCGGCAACGGCTCCGGACAGGGCCAGGGTGGGCGCAAGCAACATCGCCGCTCCGGCCATGGTGGAAATCAGGGCCGAAACCACCGCCAAGGCGGCGGCTCGTCGCGGAACGGCACCAAGTCGCGCAAGTACGGCGGCGGCAAGCACAGCCGCCAGAACTCGCGCCAGCGCTGACCTTCAACTCGCGCCCGCCTCGACCGAGGCGGGCGCATTCGGCTCGACTCGCTGCCGACGTTCGCCCACCGCACGCCGCCGGCCGGGAAGGTCGCTGGGAAGGTCTTGCCGCGCTGCTCGGCTAGGACACGCTGACCCAGGCCTTGGCCTCGTCGAGCTCGGCGTTCGCAAAGACTCTGACCTCGGCCCGCATCAGAAAGCCGAAGCCCTTGATCGCGTGCCGATACATGTCGTGGTCGGTGACCGCCGCGATCCGCTCCCATGAGGAGAGGTGATGCATACCGACCTTGGTGTCGTCCCACATAGCTGCCGCCGAGTAACCGCTGAACTCATCGCCGAGTACGTACAGCAGGCTGACCTTGTCGAGTCGGGCGAGGCGCTCCTCGACGGCAGGCACGAGGACCTGCTCGTAGTCATCGCCGCTGACGTCGCCCTTGGCCTCGAAGCCGAGGACGTTGTCGGGGAGATCGCTGAGTTGTTCGATCATTGGTGCTCCTCTTCGTCGTGGCGTCGGCGCGAGGCTATCGACTCGCGTTCGCCGACTCCGGCCGCCCTAACGGCGATCTAAATCACGCACTCACGGTCACCTAATCGTCGCTCGCCAGGCTCCCGGGCTCGATGCAAACGACCAAGGAGAACGAGATGCACAAGCGCAAGACAGGTATCTACGCCGGAGCAGCCGCGATCGCGGCGCTGGCGATCGGCGGGGCCGGGATCGCCTCGGCGAGCGGCAGCCCCAACCCGGGCGAGCCGGCCGGCTCGGAATCCCCCGGCCAGGAGGTGATCCACGCCCCCGACAGCACCGGCTCCCGCCTCGATGACGGCGCCGACCTGCTCTCGCAGGCCAAGATCAGCGAGCAGGAGGCGATCGCCGCCGCCCAGACCGCGGCGTCCGGCCCGCTCAGCGAGGTCGACCTCGAGGACTACGAGGGCCGGCTCGTGTTCAACGTCGACGTTGGCTCCCACGACGTCAAGGTTGACGCCGCCAACGGCAACGTCCTCGCTGCTCCGCAGGACGAGTAGGTGCCCGGGCGGGGCGCGCCGCTACCGAGCGCGTCCCGCCCGCCCGCTGGTTTGGAGGGCTGATGCGGCGGTGCAGCGGATCGCCGTGCCCTACGGCTCGGGCCGCGTCCCCCCGGCAAGCTCGTAGGAGCGCCGCATGTATTGGTCGAACTGGGGCACTGTGAAGGCGGCCAAGCCATGCCCGGGCGTATAGAGCAAGCCCTTGTCGATCAGTCGCGACCGCGTCGGGCCCAGCTGCTCTGACGTCCTTCCGAGCAGCGCCGCGACATCCTTGGCCGGCTGGGGCTCCGGCCCGAGCTCAGCCATCGCACGCATGTAGCGGAGCTCGAGCTCCGTTGTCCGCTCGGCCCGAACGCGAAAGAAGCTGCCGTCGAGCTTGGCCTCCACCGCCGCACGCGCGTTGCGCACATCCTCAAGGGTGATCGGCGGTCGATCGGTCAGATCCCAGAGCAGCTTGCCGTACTCCTGGATGAAGTACGGATATCCCTCGGTGTATTCCACGACCGCCGAAACAGCAGCTCCGTCGTAGCTGACGTCGAGCGCCTTTGCGGGCTCCACCAATGCCCGTGCGGCCTCGGTCTCGCTGAGCCCACTGATGTGTGGGAACTTGAAGAGACGTTCCGCGTAGGACTTCGCCTCTCCGGCGAGCCGTGGCAGCTGCGGCAGGCCGGCGCCGACCACTGTGATCGGCAGGGCGCGTTGAACCGTCTTGTGCAGCGCCGCGATCAGGGCTTCGAGCTCGACGATGCTCAGAAACTGAACCTCGTCGAAGAGGAATACGACGCCGGTGTCGTGCTCGCTCGCCGCCTCGCCCAGGGCGACAAGGAGGTCGGTCAGGTCTTCAGCGAGCTCGCCGCTGTCCGCTACCCCCTCCAGAGCGTCGACGTCGATGCCCGCAATTACCGCGCCGCCGCTCGAGACCGTGAGCTGAAACGACCTCAGCGCCCCCGCCGCCCGCCTCGCCCGATCCTTCCAGCGAGCTCTCGGTGCTGCCTGTAGCAGCGCCCGCCTGACCAGCTGTGCCATGCGGCCGCCGAACTCGCTGTTCTTCGTGATCTCGGCCTCGACCGTCGTCCAACCTCTTGCCCGGGCTCGTTCCTCGAAGGTGGTCAGCAGGACGGTCTTGCCAACCCCGCGAAGTCCGGTGATCAGCATCGACTGCTCCGTATGGCCCCGGCGGAGGCGATCCAGCAGGACATCGAAGGTTTCCAGCTGGTCATCACGGCCGACCAGCAGTGGTGGACGAGCGCCTGCATTTGGCGTGTAGGGGTTGTCGTGGGGCCTCACGGAGCGGAGCTTATCGATCTATTCCGGGTTTATCAAAGTCAGCAAAGATCGGAATAGCTTGATAAGGAGGGCGTCCGGGCACCGACACCGCATGGGGGCCGGCAAGACCACTCCCAGCGGGCGCTGATCTCAAGAGCCCCGCCAAGGGATCGCCCCCGCTCAGGTGCCCCGGGATCCACTCAGAGTCGCGGCGTCAAGCAACGCTTCGACCTCCGTGAGTTGCGAGTCGGCGCCGATCTCGGTATTGATCGCGGCCTGCTGGTTGGGAGCGACTTCATCGAGCGGCTCAAAGCTGCCAAGCTGGCGTCCGACCACCGTTACGTCGGCGTCGGAGACCCGCTCCGGATCCGCCTCGCGAGCCCGAGCGCGGGCGATTAGAACCTCGTCCGGCGCCTCGCACCGGGCGAAGAGCAGGGGGAGGTCGGTACCGCCGGCGCGAAGGCCCTCCCGGAACGCATCGCGATCGGCGCGACTGCGACCGGTGGCTTCGACGATCACCCCGCCGGCCGACTC